>NZ_JBEZIB010000044.1:0-59630 GCF_040650855.1 Streptomyces sp. NPDC048606
GCGTCCACGAGCGTGTCGTCGCGCTTGATGGGGCCGAGGTGGTCCAGGAGCACTTCGGCCTGCGCCGACTCCAGGCGGTGGAGTTCGGCGATGAGCCGCTTCTCGTAATCGCCGTCCGAGGCGTCGCCGAGGGCGGCGTGGTCGACGTCGCCGATGCCGTAGTGGTGGTGGTAGAGGCCGTCGACGTCGCCGAGGCGGAGGTTCACGGGCCGGGCCTCGTGGTCCCAGTAGCGGGCGATGTCACCCTGGTAGGGGGTCGCCGGCGAGGGGATGATCACCGAGGGTGCGGCGGTGGTCGTGTCGACGGTGGTGAATTCGGTGCTGGTCACAGATAAATCCATCCTTACCAGAAATCGGGCAGGCTGTAGCGATAGGTGTTGGTCTGGTGCCAGTGGTGGTTGCCGTCGACCCAGGCGGCCACTCCGCGCAGGAAGCGCGACACGCTCGGGACGGGGCAGGCGGCGGCCAGGGCGGCCGCCTCCGATTCGAACTCGTGCATGAGCTCGTTGTGGACCTCGACCGCCTTCAGGTAGGCCTCCTTGATGGGGAGGTCCTCGCGTCGGGCGATCACCACCGGCAGGTTCAGGTGCAGGCCGGGGCTCGCGAGCTCCTTGGTGTAGGAGTAGAGGTCGTTGACGATGGTGGTGGCGTTGCCGGCGAGCGCGATGACGCGTTGCATGGCCGGCTGCGCGTGCAGGTCCGCCGGCAGTTCGTAGCCGCCGACGGTGTCGGTGATGGTGGGGCAGGGGCGGAAGTTGTTGAACTGCCGCATCGACAGGTACTCCCACACCTCCGGTACGTGGTCCGTCTCCGCCCAGGAGGCCTCGGCGAGGTACCCCAGGTGGAGGCGGGCCATGTCGTGGCGGAATCGATCCGCCTGGGAGGGCGTCGCCAGCCGGAGGAAGTACTCCATCGCCGAGCGGTAGGAGCGCCGGGGGGCGTCCGCGTACAGGGACTCGGCCCAGGCGGGCCGGTACTCCTTCGTCGTGTGGAGCGGGTCCAGCGCGGTGTGCGCCAACAGCAGGCGCCCGCCGAGGCCGACGGGGGATCCGCCGTGGTCCTCGCAGTACACGTCGTCGACGGCGTTCTCGGCGACCATCAACCGCGTGGCGACCATCAGGTGGTCGACGGTCGGGGCGTCGGGGTGGCAGCCCACCATGTAGCGGCCGACGACGAACCCGTCGAACTCGTCCTCCCAGTCGTCGGGGTAGAGGTCCACCTCGTCCTCCGCCCAGGCCTTGATCCTGCGGCTGACCTCCTCAACCCGCACCGGATCGGGCTCCGGGATCGGGTGGTGGTACAGGCCGGGGATCGGGCTGCCCACCGCCGGCGCTCCGCCTCCGGCGGACGGGGACGGCGCGGGTGCCTCCTCGCGCCGGGCCAGGGACAGGCCCGCCGTGCCCAGGCCGCTGGGGCCGCGCAGGATCCGCTCCAGGGGCGCGACCGCCGCCGGCGCGGCGGCGACCTCGGGTACGGGCGCCTCGGACGCGGGAAGCTCCGGTGCGGGAACCTCCGCCGGGACCGCCGCGGGGGCGGCCTGCGGGGCTTTGAAGGGGTGGACGGGGGCCGACGGGAGGCCGGCCCGTACGGGCGGAGCGGGCACGGCCTCCGGCACGACGCCCGGCGCGGTGTCCGGCACGGTGCCCGGAGGGGCGTCGGCCGCGGCCTCCACGCCGGCGGACAGCGCCCGGGCGAGGACGTGCGCCCCGAGACCGGCCGCGGCGGCCGGCAGGCCCGATTGCAGGGGGGAGAGCCCGGGAGCGGGCATCCGTTACTCCTTGGTGAGGTGGGTGGGCCGGCCCGGATCCCGGGAGTCCCGGGCGCGGCCGGCCCGGAACGCCCGGGCCGGTGCGGCCGGTCGCTGCGTGTCGCCGCCCGGGCGGACTAGTCGCGCCTGCGGGCGATCTGGACGTTCTCCAGGACGCCGAGCGCGTCGGGGACCAGGACGGCGGCGGAGTAGTAGGTGGTGACCAGGTAGGAGATGATCGCCTGCTCGCTGATGCCCATGAACCGCACCGACAGGCCCGGTTCGTACTCCTCCGGCAGGCCGGTCTGGTGCAGGCCGATGACGCCCTGGTTCTCCTCGCCGGTGCGCATGGCGAGGATGGAGCTGGTGTTCTCCGGGCTGATGGGGATCTTGTTGCAGGGCAGGATCGGTACGCCGCGCCAGGCCGGGACCGACTGGCCGCCGACGTCCACGTGGTCGGGGTACAGACCGCGGGCGTTGAACTCGCGGCCGATCGCGGCGATCGTCTTGGGGTGGGCCAGGAAGAGCTTGGTGCCGCGCCGGCGGCAGAGCAGCTCGTCGAGGTCGTCCGGGGTGGGCGGGCCGGAGTGGGTCTGGATCCGCTGCTTGAAGTCGGCGTTGTGCAGCAGGCCGAACTCCCGGTTGTTGACGAGTTCGTGCTCCTGGCGCTCGCGCAACGCCTCGATGGTCAGCCGGAGTTGCTCCTCCGTCTGGTTCATCGGCCCGTTGTAGAGGTCGGCGACCCTCGTGTGGACCCGCAGGACGGTCTGGGCGATGGAGAGTTCGTACTCGCGCGGCTTGAGTTCGTAGTCGACGAAGGCGCCCGGGAGGTCCGCCTCACCGGTGTGGCCGGCGGACATGGCGATCTCGGCCTCGCCGTGACGGTTCTGCCGCTGCTGCGGCAGCGAGCCGACCTGCTCGACGTGGTCGCGCAGGGCCGGCGCGGCGGCCAGGACGGAGGCGAAGTCGGCGCGGGAGAGGGTGAGCAGCGTACCGGCGGTCTCGGCGGTGGCGGTGAACTGCCAGCGGGCTTCCTCCTCCACGAGGGCGTCGTCGCCGAACCGGTCTCCGTCGGCGAGTACGGCGACGCGCACCTCGTCCCCGTACTTGCCGACGGAGGTCTGGGCGATGCGGCCGTGGGCGATCAGGTGGATCTGCTCGGCCGGGTTGCCGCGCTGCACCAGGACCTCGCCGGCGCGGAAGTCCCGCTGGACGCACCGGCCGGCGAGGGCGGTCAGCACCTCCACGTCCTCGAAGCCGCGCAGCAGGGCCAGTTCGCCCAGTTCGCGGGGGATCACGCGAACGTCGGCACCGTCCTGGACGAACTCGATCCGCCCGTCGCCGACGGTGTAGTTGAGACGCCGGTTGACCCGGTAGGCGCCGCCCTTGGTCTCCACCCAGGGAAGCGTCCGCAGCAGCCAGCGGGAGGTGATCTCCTGCATCTGGGGGGCGGACTTGGTGGTGGTGGCAAGGTTGCGGGCGGCAGCCGTGCTCAGGCTGGACTGCTGAGGCGGTGCCGGCTGCGCTTCCGGGCTGGTGTCGACGGTCATCGCGCGGGGATCTCCTTCGCAAGGGCGGTGATCGGCGTACACGCGCGTCACCGGGTAAAGAGGAAAAATGGGGGCGAATATCGGGGAATCCGTCCAGATCCGTGGGAACACTAACGGCCGCATCGGCCGGTCCGCCCGGTCAAGCCAGGGGTATTACCTCGATGCAGTGATCTTGCGAGGAAGGGTGTTTGCGAGGGCCTCCGACGGGTTCGAGCCATATGCCGCCGGTTCATCCCGCGGGCCGGCCGGAAGCCGTCCGGTCCCCCTCCCGTACCCCTCCCCCGGCGGTCCGCGAGGGAGATCGGTCCGCCGCCCGGCGAAGCACGTACGGGGGTCGTCCGGTCGGGCTACGCTCCTCGGATGGAACGCGCTGAGGTACTCAAACGAGTGATCGGCATCCTCACCGAGGCCCAGGACATCCGCCTGGCGGCCCAGGCGGGCGAGCCGGAGGTTTCTGAGGCTTCCGGGGATTCCGGGGCCTCCGGCCGGGGCCCGGGCGACGAGGGCGGCACGGCCGGCGTCGCCACGCACCTGCTGAACGAGATGCTGCCGTCGATCCGGGTGCCCGCCGACGCGACCCCCCGGGAGGTGGCCGCCCTCGTCGCCGAGGCGCTCGGGCCGGCCCTGCACACGATGGTCTCCGGGTTCAGCCTGGCCTTCACCAGCCTGGCGATGGCCCACGACGCGGGGCGTACGGACGTCACCTCGATGGAGGTGCTCCAGGAGCTCGCCCTGGAGATCGAGGCCGGATCCTACGACGAGGGCCCCTGAGGCCCCCTCCGGCGCCGGTCGGGCCCCGCCGGCATGGGTGGGGCCCGACCGGGTAGGGGCCGCACATGGCAGTACCACTGACCGACAGCACGCTGTCACTGCTGACCCACGGTTACGCCTGGGCCCCCACCCTGCGCCGGGCCCACGACGACGCCCCCCTGATCCGCACCCGCCTCCTGGGCCACGCGACGGCCCTGCTGCACGGCCCCGAGGCCGTCGCCCTCCTCTACGACGCCGAGCGCGTCCTGCGCCACGGAGCGGTTCCCGGTCCCGTGCTGGACACCCTCTTCGGCCGCGGGGCGGTGCACACCCTGGACGGTCCCGCGCACCTGGCGCGCAAGGGCCTGTTCACCTCGGTCCTGATGGATCCCGCCTCCGTCGCCGCCCTGACCCGGCGCGTCGAGCGCGGCTGGCAGGAGGCCGCGCCCGGCTGGGAGGGCCGTCGGGTGGTCCTCTTCGACGAGGTCGCCGCCCTGCTCGCCGAGGCCGTCTGCGACTGGACGGGACTGCCGGTACCGCGGGACGCCGCCCGGCAGATCGCCGAGGACTGCGTCGCCATGGTCGACGGCTTCGCGACCCCGGGCCCCCGGCACCGGCACGCCCGTCACGCCCGGAACCGGCAGGAGGGGGCGCTGGCCCGCGCCGTGGTCGACGTACGCTCCCCCGGGGCGGGTCGGTCGGCGGCGCCGGCCGGGTCCCCGCTGGAGGCGATCGCCCTGCACCGCGGGCCCGACGGCGCCCTCCTCGACCCGCACACGGCCGCCGTCGAGCTCCTGAACGTCATCCGGCCGACCGTCGCCCTGGCGTGGTTCGTGGTCTTCGCCGCCCACGCCGTGCACCGCCACCCCGGGCGCGGGGACGAGCTGCGTTCCGGCGGAAGGGCCCACGCGCGGGCCTTCGCGCACGAGGTCCGCCGCTTCTACCCCTTCGTGCCCTTCATCGCGGCCCGGGCCGCGGCGGACATCGCCTTCGCGGGCGCCCGGATCCCGGCGGGGACGCTGCTGCTCCTCGACGTCTACGGGCACCACCACGACCCGGCGCTGTGGCACGCGCCCTACCACTTCGAACCCGTACGCTTCCTCGGCCGCGAGCCCGACCCCTCCGAGCTGATCCCGCAGGGCGGCGGGGACGCGCGGACCGGCCACCGCTGCCCCGGCGAGGACATCACCGTCACCGTCCTCGCGACCCTCTCGGCCGCCCTGGCGGACCTGGACTTCGCCGTACCGGCCCAGGACCTGTCCATCCCGATCAACCGCGTCCCGACGCGCCCGCGCAGCGGCTTCGTGATCGACGTCGCCCCGGGGTCGGGCAGCCGCCCGGGCCTGGCCTCCCACGCGCGGACCTGAGCCGTTTTCCCCCCGTCGCGAGCGGTGCGCGCGGGGGCAAGGGGGCGGGCGCGCTGGGGCAACCGCGTCGAGCCGGGCGGGCCTACGTTCGGTGCGTGGCCGGTCGCGGGAACGCGGCGGCGGTCACTTCCGACCTTTTCCCGCTCCGCTTGTCGCGTCCCGAGAGGACAGCCCCATGTTCGACGTCAGTCAGGTGCACGCCGCCCCGAGCGCCGACCTCCTCACCCCCGACAACTGCGTCATGCTCTTCGTCGACCACCAGCCGCAGATGTTCTTCGGCACCGGCAGCGGCGACCGCACCGCGATCATCAACAGCACGGTGGGCCTCGCGAAGGCGGCGCGCGCCTTCGACGTCCCCGCCGTGCTGACCACGGTCGCCGCCGAGTCCTTCTCCGGGCCGCTGCTGCCGCGGCTCGCCGCCGTGTTCCCCGACGCGAAGCCGATCGACCGCACCAGCATGAACGCCTGGGAGGACGGGGCCCTGGTCGAGGCGGTCCGCGCCACCGGCCGCAGGAAGATCGTCCTGTCGGGGCTGTGGACCGAGGTCTGCCTCGTACTGCCGGCGCTGTCCGCGCTGGAGCAGGGCTACGAGGTCTACGTCGTCACCGACGCCTCCGGCGGCGTGACCCCGGCCGCCCACGAGCACGCCCTCCAGCGGATGCTCGCCGCCGGCGCGGTCCCCGTGACCTGGGTGCAGGTGCTGCTGGAGCTCCAGCGCGACTGGGCGCGCGAGGAGACGTACGGCGCCGTCATGGAGATCGTCAAGGAGCACGCGGGGGCCTACGGTCTCGGCGTCGTCTACGCGCAGACGGTCATCGGCGCGCACGCGGCCGGCTGACCCCCTTGGACACCGGCCTGCTGGTCCTGCGGCTGCTGGTGGGCCTGCTCATCGCCGGCCACGGGGTGCAGAAGATCAGTACGCGCCTCGGCGGGAAGGGACTCGACGGCGGGTCCCGCGAGTTCCGCGCCGACGGCTTCCGCGGCGGGAAGGCGACCGCCCTCGCGGCGGGCGGCGGCCAGATCGGCTCCGGGCTGCTGCTCGCGGCCGGGCTGCTCACCCCGCTCGCCTCCGCCGGGGCCGTCGGCGTCATGACCGTCGCCCTCACCGTGAAGTGGCCGAACGGCCTCTGGGTGCAGGACGACGGCTACGAGTACCCCTTGGTCCTGATCGGCGTGGCCGCCGCCCTGGCCGCCTGCGGTCCCGGGGCCTGGTCCCTGGACCGGGCGCTCGGCCTGACGCCGTACCCGCTGTGGTGGGCCGCCCCCGTCCTCGCGGCCGGCGTGGGCGGCGGTCTGCTCACCCGGCTCGCACTGCACCGCGCCCCCGCATGAGACCGGCCCGGCCGTCCGCGTACACCCCCTTCGAGCGGACGGCCGGGCCCCCTCCGGGCCACGCCCGGGACGAGAACCGAACGACAACGCACAGGAGCACATCCACATGCCGTACATCAAGGTCGCCGAGGGCACCTCCGCGCCCGTCGAGCTCCACTACGAGGACCACGGCTCGGGCCGTCCCGTCGTGCTGATCCACGGTTGGCCGCTCGACGGGGCCTCCTGGGAGAGGCAGACCGCCGCGCTGCTGGCCGCCGGACACCGGGTCGTCACCTACGACCGGCGCGGCTTCGGGCGCTCCGACCGGCCGGCCGAGGGCTACGACTACGACACGTTCGCCGCCGACCTGCACGCGGTGCTGACCGCCCTCGACCTGCGCGAGGTCACCCTCGTCGGCTTCTCGATGGGCTCGGGCGAGGTCGCCCGCTACCTCGGCAACCACGGGTCCGGGCGGATCGCCGGGGCCGTCATGATCGGGGTCGTCCCGCCGTTCCTGCTGAAGACCGAGGACAACCCGGCCGGTGTGGACGGCGGGGTCTTCGAGGGGATCGAGGCGGCGCTGCGCGCCGACCGGTTCGCGTTCCTGGACGACTTCCTGGCCGACTTCTACAACGTCGACGTGCTGGGCGGCGAGCGGATCAGCGAGCAGGCGGTCCGGGCGAGTTGGAACGTGGCGGCCGGCGCCTCGGCCAAGGCCACCGTCGACTGCGTCCGGGCCTGGCTGACCGACTTCCGCGAGGACCTGCCCCGGATCGACGTCCCCGTGCTGATCGTCCACGGCGACGCCGACCGCACGCTGCCCATCGACTCGACGGCGATCCCGCTGGCGCGGCGGATCCCCGGCGCCGAGCTGAAGATCGTCGCGGGCGGCCCGCACGGCCTGCTGTGGACGCACGCCGACGAGGTCAACGAGGCGCTGCTCGCCTTCCTCGGCTGAGCGGGCCCCCCGTCCGGCGCGCCGGTGGCCGTCTCCCACCCGGGGGCGGCCACCGGGCCGATCCTGGGCCTCGTACGCCACGGCCGTCCCTCCCCCGCCCGCCCTCTCCTCCCTTACCCTTCCCGGTTTCCCACCGCCTCCCGAAGGAGCACCGCCTTGTCGAACGATCCCTCGACGCCCTCCGCGCCGAGCACCCCGCACGCGCCCGTCCTGGAGCCCGCCGCCCGGGCCTTCGCCGACGCCACCGCGCGACCGCCGTTCCTCTACGAGATCCCCGTCGCCGAGGGCCGCAAGGCCGTGGACGACGTACAGAGCGGCGAGGGCGTCGTCCTGCCGCCCGTCGACGAGGAGTGGGTGACCGTGCCGGGCGGCCCCACCGGCGGGGTCCGCACCCGGATCCTGCGCCCGCGCGGGGCCACGGGCCCGCTGCCGGTGATCCTCTACATCCACGGGGCGGGGTGGGTCTTCGGCAACGCCCACACCCACGACCGGCTGGTCCGCGAGCTGGCCGTCGGCGTGGGGGCGGCCGTGGTCTTCCCCGAGTACGACCTCTCCCCCGAGGCCCGCTACCCCGTCGCCATCGAGCAGAACCACACCGTGGCCCGCTGGATCGGCGAGGAGGGCGGACGGTACGGGCTCGACGGCTCCCGGATCGCCGTCGCCGGCGACTCCGTCGGCGGCAACATGAGCGCCGCCCTCACCCTGATGGCCAAGGAGCGCGGCGACGTCCGGCTCGCCGCGCAGGTCCTGTTCTACCCGGTGACCGACGCCTCCTTCGACACCGAGTCCTACGAGCGGTTCGCCGAGGGGTACTTCCTGCGCCGGGACGCCATGCGCTGGTTCTGGGACCAGTACACGACCGACCCGGCGCAACGCGCCGAGCCCACCGCCTCCCCGCTGCGGGCCGGCGCGGAACGGCTCGCGGGTCTCCCGCCCGCCCTGGTGATCACCGCCGAGGCCGACGTGCTGCGCGACGAGGGCGAGGCGTACGCCGCCGCGCTGCGGGCCGCCGGCGTCCCCGTCACGGCCCTGCGCGTCCTCGGCACCCTCCACGACTTCGTGATGCTGGACGCGCTGCGCGACACCCGGGCCGCGCGGCTCGCCGTCGGGCTCGCCGTCGACACGCTGCGCGAGGCCCTGGCGTGAGCGGCGCGACGAGCATGCCCGTGGGGGGCATACGTCCGGTCGCCGCCCCCGACGGGGCCGCGGCCGACCTCCTCGTCCGCAACGCCAAGGTGTACACCGGGGATCCCGCCCGGCCCGAGGCCGGCGCCGTCGCCGTCCGCGACGGGCGGGTCCTGGCCCTCGGAGACGACCACGACCTCGCGGGGCTAGTCGGGCCCGGCACGCGGGTCGTGGACGCCCTGGGCCGTCGGGTGGTCCCCGGCCTCAACGACGCGCACCTGCACGTCATCCGGGGCGGCCTGAACTACGTGCTGGAGCTGCGTTGGGACGGGGTGCGCAGTCTTCGCCGGGCCCTCGCCATGCTCCGCGAGCAGGCGGGTCGGACCCCGAAGGGGCAGTGGATCCGGGTCGTCGGGGGCTGGACCGCCGAGCAGTTCGCCGAACGCCGGATGCCGACGGTCGCCGAGCTGAACGCCGCCGCGCCGGACACCCCGGTGTTCGTGCTGCACCTGTACCGGTCGGCCCTGCTGAACCGGGCCGCCGTACGGGCCGCCGGGTTCACCCGGGAGACCCCCGACCCGCGCGGCGGGCAGATCGTCCGGGACCGGGACGGGGAACCGACCGGGGTGCTGCTGGCGGCGCCGGGCGCCCTCGTCCTGTACTCGACGCTGGCCAAGGCCCCGACCCTGGGCGAGGCCGACCGGCGCACCTCCACGATCCACTTCCTGCGCGAGCTGAACCGCTTCGGCCTCACCTCCGCCCTCGACGCCGCCGGCGGCTTCCAGAACTTCCCCGACGACTACGGGACGGTCGTCGACCTGGCCCGCTCGGGGGAACTCACGCTGCGCATCGCCTACTACCTGTTCCCGCAGACCGCCGGCCAGGAGCTCGCCGACCTGCGGCGCTGGACGCAGACGGTCAGGCCCGGCGACGGCGACGAGTGGCTGCGCCTGGCGGGCGCCGGCGAGAACCTCACCTGGGCCGCCGCCGACTTCGAGAACTTCGCCGAGCCCCGGCCCGCGCTCGACGCCGACTACGAGGTCGAGTTCGAGCGGGCGGTGCGGCTGCTCGCGGAGAGCGGCTGGGGCTTTCGGCTGCACGCCACCTACGACGAGACGATCCGCCGCCACCTGGCCGTCTTCGAGAGGCTCGCGGCCGAGGGGCTCTTCCCCGCCGGCAACCGGTGGCTGTTCGACCACGCCGAGACCGTCTCGGACCACAGCCTGGACCGCGTCGCCTCCCTCGGCGGGGCCCTGTCCGTGCAGAACCGGATGTCCTTCCAGGGCGCCGCGTTCCTCGACCGGTACGGGGCGCGGGCCACGGCCCGCACCCCTCCCCTGCGGGCCATGCTGGAGCGCGGTCTGACGGTCGCCGCCGGGACGGACGCCACGCGCGTGTCCTCGTACAACCCGTGGGTGTCGCTGCACTGGCTGGTGAGCGGACGCACCGTCGGCGGTACGGCCCTGTACCCGGCCGCGAACCGGCTCGACCGGCGGACCGCGCTCGACCTGTACACGCGGGGCGGGGCCCGGCTCACCGGCGAGGAGGACGTCAAGGGCGTCCTGCGCGAGGGGTACTACGCCGATCTCGCCGTCCTGTCGCGGGACTACTTCAGCGTGCCCGAGGAGGCGATCCCCGACATCGAGTCGGTGCTGACGGTCGTCGGCGGGCGCGTCGTGCACGGGGCGCAGGAGTACGCGGGTCTCGACGAGGCCGTCCCGCCGATCGCCCCGGCGTGGAGCCCCGTCGCCCACTTCGGCGGGTACGCGGCCGGCGGGGCCCGCCAGGCCGACGCCGTGGTCGAGGCCGTCGGCGAGTCCGAGGAACACCGCCTGTGGCGGGCCGCCCGCGCCGACGCCGGACCCGGGCCGGGCGCCCCGGGCCCCGTAGACCCGTGCTTCGCGCACTGAACGAGGGGAGTCCGCGGATGGGTACCGATACCGACGGGGAGGGTCCCGGTCGTCGTTTCGAGCCGGACCTGCGGTCCATGACCCGGATCACCCTGCGCCCCATCGCCTCGCCGATGCCGCTGGGGTTCTTCACGGTGGCGATCGCGTCCGTGATGACGGGCTGTCTGCAACTGGGGATCCTCCAGGCGTCGGAGCGGCGGGCCGTCGCCCTGTGCGTGCTGCCGGCCTTCGTCCTCCAACTCCTCGTGTCCGTCCTCGCGTTCGGGGCGCGGGACGTGATCGCGGCGACGCTGATGGGCACCTTCGCCGGGAGCTGGCTGGCGTACGCGCTGGTCGTGGGGACCGACGCGGCCGGGGGGCCGCGGGTGCTCGGCGTGTTCAACCTGGCGCTCCTGTGCTTCGGGGCGCTGATGGCGGCGGTGACGCGGCCCAAGCGGGCGCTGTGGCTGGTCCTGGTGGTCTCGCTGCCACGCTGGGCGGCGGGGGGCCTGGCGGGGCTGACCGGATCGCCGTGGGTCGCGCAGGCGGCTGGGGCGCTGGGTCTCCTGGTGGCCCTCGCGGCCTGCTACGCGGCGTTCGCGCTGATGCTGGAGGACATGCGGGGCGCGCCGGTGCTCCCGATCGGGCGCAGCGGGCCGGCGCACCACGCGGTCGAGGGGGACCTGGCGGTGCAGTTGCGCGATCTGGAGCGGCAGGCGGGCGTACGCCGCACCCTGTGAGGGGCCGTCCTCGGCGCGGTGTCCCGGGCGCGGTCAGACCGTGCCCGGGCGCTCCGCGTCCGGGGCGGGGCCGGGGCCGGGGGTGCTCCGGGCGTGCGCCTGCCATTCCCGGGGGGACATCCCGTAGGCGGCGCGGAAGGCCCTGCTGAAGTGGGAGGGGCTGACGAAGCCCCAGCGCTGGGCCACCGCCGAGACGGTCGGGGCGGTCACGGAGGGGCGGGACAGCTCCCGCCGGCACCGCTCCAGCCGTTCGCGGTGGATCCAGCGGCCCACGCTGATGCCCTCGGCCCGGAACAGTTTGTGCAGGTGGCGCACGGAGACGTGGTGGGCGCTCGCGATCCGCTCCGGCGAGAGCGCGGGATCGCCGAGGTTGCGCAGGACGTGTTCCTTGACGCGGGCCAGCATGCCCCGGGCCGCCTCCGGGGCCGTCGGGTCCAGCGTTCCGCGGCGTTCGCGGACCAGCACCGCCAGCAGGTCGGTGGCGGTCAGGGCGAGCTGGTGGGCGGTGTACGCGTCGAGGGCGGCGGCCTGTTCGGCGAGGCGGGTCAGGTACCCGGCGACCAGTCCGGAGGTTCCGGAGCCGGCGCTGAACAGGGTGCCGGTGACCGCGCGCAGGTCGCCGTCGGAGAGTCCCAGGCCCTGCTTGGGCACCCGGAACGCGGTGAAGCGGAAGTCGTCCGGCTGTTCGCGCCGGTAGGAGCGTGCGGCGTCGGAGCAGGTGAAGGTGCCGGGACCCACCAGGGCCCGGCGGCCGTCCTGGAGGAGCCGTGCGGTGCCCCGGTGTTGGAGGGTGACGGTGAGGTACTCGGCGCCGCCCTGCGCGATGCGGCGTTCGTTGCGCGACACCGTCTGCGGGCCCGCCTCGACCACGGAGACCTGGAGGGGCCCGAGCCGCCGGCTGGTGATCGTCCCGACGGAGGCTTCGCGGTCGTGCAGGACGACGTCGAGCGGGATGAAGGTGCCGGACACCAGATGGTGCCAGCGGTCGGCCCGTTCGGAGGGCGACAGCGGGGAGGAGGCGGACGGGGCGAGGGGCATGGGTGACTCCGAGTGCGGTGCGGGGTGTTCCTGTCCCCCACTCTCGGACCGGGCGGCGCCGCGGCCATCCGTCACATGACTTGCCTCGTGTCCGGGGGTCCGCTCACCCGCCCGTTCACCCGCCCGTTCACTCGCCCGGTTCCCGCTCGACGACGTCGCGCAGTTGGGCGCGGGCGCTCACCCCGAGGACGGGGAAGGCCTGGTAGAGGTGGGTGCCCACGGTCCGGGGGGACAGGAAGAGGCGTTCGCCGATCTCCCGGTTGGTCAGGCCCCGCGCGGCCAGTCGTACGATGCGCTGCCGCTGCGGCGTCAGGGAGCGCAGGGCGCTGGTCCGGGGCGACTCGATGACGACGCCCGCCGCCCGCAGCTCCGCCTCGGCCCGGGCGGCCCAGTGCGGGGCGCCGAGGCCCTCGAAGACCTCGCGGGCCTCGGCCAGGGCCGCGCGGGCGTCGGCGACGCGGCGCTGTCGGCGCAGCCATTCGCCGTACTCCAGCCGGACCTGGCCGCGTTCGAAGGGCCAGCGCGCTCCGGCCGGGTCCTGGAGCGCCGCCTGGAAGTACGCGTCGGCCTCGGCCGGTTCGGCGAGGAGGGCGCGGGCGCGGAGCAGGATCTGCCGCAGTCGGGGCGAGGCCCCGTCGCCGACCTCGACGGTGACGGCCTCCAGGGCGGCGCGGGCCTCCTCGGCGTGGCCGGTGAGCACGGCGGCGGCCGCGTGGTCGGCGACGGCGTAGCACGACAGGTGGTAGTGGACGGGGGCTCCCGAGGCGTCGTAGAGCGCCCGCAGGTGGTGGAAGGCCGCGGCGTGGTCGCCCTGGGCGGTGGCGGCGAGACCGGCGGCGCGCCGGGCGCGGGCGACGGTGGCGAGGGCGCGGGCCGGTTCGGTGACGGCGAGGACGGCGGTGGCGTGGCGCAGGGCGGTCTCGGGTTCCCCGGTCAGGGCGCACAGGGTCGCGAGGGCGGCCAGGGCGCGGGCGGAGCCGAGGCCGCGCCGGCCGGCGAGGAAGCGGTCGGCGAGCCGCTCGACGCCGAGCCGGGCGTCGGCCCACCGGCCGCTGTCGAGGTTGGCCCAGGCCAGGTCCGCGGCGGCCGTGCCGGCGTGGAAGTCGGCCGCGTCCTCCCACTGCGGGTTGACCACCTCGCCGAGCAGGGCGACCGCCGTCTCGGTCTCGTCGAGCAGCATGCACAGGACGCCGAGGGTGTGGTGCTCGGTGGGGATCAGGCCGGGCGCGGAGGTGAGCGCGGGCAGCCGCTCGCGCACCGCGTTCCCGTGTGCGAAGGGGTCGGTGGCGCCGATGTCCCAGAGGTGGAAGGGATGGTCGGCCATGCCGTCCTCGCTGCCGCGGGCCGCGAGCATCGGGCGGATCCGTTCGCGTTGGGCGGGGATCCCGCAGTGGTAGGCGATGCCGGTCGCGATGGTGGAGACGCCGGCGTCGATCTGCGTCGAGCCGGGCAGTTCGTCGGGCAGGACCAGGGCGAAGGCGCGTTCCATGCGGAGCATGAGCATCTCCACCAGGCCGCTCAGGGCGGAGATCCACCGCACGGCGTCCGGGGCGCCGTCGAGGGGCGAGGCGCTCGCGGCGAGGGCGCCGGCCCGGTCGACGTCGCCGACGACGACGGCCGCGTAGGCCGCGGTCGACAGCAGGCGCGTCCGCTCGGTGGGGTCCGGGTTCAGCCGCGCGGCCCGTTCCAGGCCGGCGAGGGCCTCGGCGACGGCGCCCCGGGCGAAGGCCCGCATGGCCGTGGTCTCCAGGGCGGTGGACACCTCCGCGTCGGGGGCGAGCGTGGCGGCCGACAGCTGCCAGGCGCGTCGGTCGGGGTCGGTGTCGAGGACGGCCGCGAGCGCGAGGTGGGCGCGCCGGCGGTCGGCGAAGGGGGCGGCGCCGTAGATGGCCGAACGGATCAGGGGGTGACGGAACTGTATGCGGTCGGCCTCGATCCGGACGAGGCCGGCCCGTTCCGCCGGGAGCCACACCCGCGGGTCGGGGTCGGTGGGCAGGGCGGCGAGGACGTCGGACAGGGCGGCGCCCTCGGCGGCGGCCGCGACGAGCAGCGCCTCGCGGGTGGCCTCGGGCAGTTCGTCGACCTGGCTGGTGAAGGCCCGTTCCAGCAGGTCGGTGACGGGTACGGGTCCCACGGCGGGGAGCCGGCCGTCGCGGGCGGCCGTGCGGGCCAGTTCGATCAGGGCGAGGGGGTTGCCGGCGGCGGTGGCGAGGACGTGCCGGCGGTTGGGGCCCACGGGCGGTTCCGGTTGGGCGCCGAGGAGTTCCTCGGCCTCGGCGGGCGACAGGGCGGGCAGCAGGAGGTGCGGGACGGCCGGGTCCAGCCAGTCGGGGCGCCGGCAGCCCCTCGCGGCGACGAGCAGGGCGATGGACTCGCCGGCCAGGCGCCGGGCGAGGAAGCCCAGGACCCGGCAGCTGCCGGGGTCGAGCCACTGGGCGTCGTCGACGGCGAGCAGCAGGCGTCCGGTCGAGGCGACCTGTGAGGTGAGGGTGAGGACGGCCAGGCTCATCATCATGTGGTCGGGCGGGGTGGGGTCGTCCCCCAGGCCGAACGCCGCTTCCAGCGCCGTGCGCTGACGGACCGGCAGGCCGTCGACGGAGTCGAGGACGGGCAGCAGCAACTGGTGCAGACCGGCGAAGGCGAGTTCGGCCTCGGCGGCGTTGCCCCGGACCCGCAGGACCCTGGTGCCGGCGCGCAGGGCCTCCTCGACAGCGCTGTCCAGCAGCATCGTCTTGCCGACGCCGGGGTCGCCGAGGAGCAGCATCGACGCCGCCTCGGTGCGGGGCGACAACGCCTCGGCGAGGACGGCCCGTTCTTGCCGGCGCCCGATCAACACGCAACTCCCGGAGCTCTTCGCGCAGGGGTGCGCGGGGGTGGTCGCCCCGTGGTCCCCATCCGTTCGAACAGGAGGGCGGGCGGTACCCGGCGGAGCTTAGTCGCAGTGTGTTCCGTGGCGAATTCGGGAGGGTCGCCGGTCGAGACGAATACGGGCCGCAGATCGTTCGGTTGACGGGCCGTCCGGCCGGATCGGGCCCCTCGGGAGGGTGCGTCGGGGCGGCGGCGGGCACCCGCGCGCGGGGCCGGTAGGGTGGGCCGCGAACCGGTGGAGGACGTTCCGGGCCACGGCGGTGACACGTACGCGCCAATCACTCGTTCGGGGCGCGAGGGGTCCGTCCGGCACCGCGCGTCCCGTCGGACACCACCCGACACTGCCCGTGGACTGCCGCTACACGTTCCGTGACCGCTCGCCACGGGTTCGTCGCGGGACCTTCACAGGGCGCGCACTTCCGGCCGTTCTCCGCACCCCCGCCCTCCGAGGGGCAGACGGCGTGTTCGAGGCAGCCCTAGCCTCCCGGGCCATGCGATCACCTCTGAAGAGCCGCCTCGGCCTCGCCACCGTCCTCGCCTTCGTCCTGGCCCTGTTCGGCCTCGCCCCGGCCGCGAGCGCCGACCCCGCGCCGGCCGCGCTCACGTTCACCTCCAACTCCGCCACGGTGACCCCCGGCGGCACGGTGAACCTCTCGATGACGCTCACCAACAACAAGACCTACGACATCTGGTTCGTCTACCAGACGATCAGCCCGACCTGGCTGACCACCCAGCGCCCCGACCTGAAGTACAGCTTCACCGGGTGCAGCCTGGCGACGCCCACGGGCGCCACGTCCTGCTCCGGCACCGGCCCGTCCGACCTCGGCGCCAACTACGGCGCCACCATCCCGCCCGGCCAGAGCCGCACCGTCACCCTGACGCTCCAGGTCGCCGCCGACTCCGGTTGCAACGGCAACATAGGTTTCTACTCCTACTACTACGCCGAGTTCAGCGACAGCACGAACACCAGTGGCGGTCCGGCCTACACGCCCGAGACCCGCGTGCTCTGCGCCTGACGGTTCGGCTCGACCCCGCACCACGGGGAGGTGGCCGGAAAGCGCCGCCCGCCGACACCCGAGTGGTCTGGACCTCTGAAGTGCCGCACCGGCGGACCGTTTCGGTCCGCCGGTGCCTCGTTCGTGCCCGGACCGGCCATCGAGCCGCCGCGGGCTTCCGCTTGAGGGCCGCCGGCGGCCCCGTGAAGACCGGCCGGCCCCGGATCGACGCCCTTTGGGCACCTACTTTTTTTCGTCGGTTTTCGCGACATCACCACGAAAGCTACACACAGGCACCACCATGTGACGCGACGGATGCGTCGACGACCGGTTTCTGAGGGGGACATCGGCGTCGCGCCATGGGGGAGCGTCCGCTTCGTGCGAAGCGTGCTCACCCCTGCCCGGGGAGGGGACTTCACCGCATGAAGCGAAGGATACGCACCGCCGCGTTATCGGTCGGCGCACTCATCGTCGCGCTCGGCCTGCCCGCGGGCACGGCCCAGGCCGACACCACGACACCCCGCGTCGACCTGCGGGTGCTGGTCGTGACGGACGGCGGACCGGCCGTGCAGGCCATCACGGCGGAGCTGGAATCGGCGGGGACGCCGTACACGCAGATCGACCTCACCCGCCCGGACCGGCCCACCATCGACCCGGCCTTCCTCGCCGACACGGTCGACGGCCGGCCGCGCGCCAAGTACCAGGCGGTGGTGCTGCCGAACGACAACCCGTTCGGGGCGGGCTCCACCGAGATGACGGCCCTGGCGGCCTACGAGCAGGCGTACGCGATCCCGCAGGTCGACGCCTACACGTACGCGCGCCCCCAGGTCGGCCTCCAGTACTTCGTCCCCGGCGGCTACGCCGGCAGCGTCGACGGCGTCCAGGCCCAGGTCACCGCCGCCGGTCGCTCCGGACCCTTCGGCTACCTCGAAGGGGCGGTGCCCTTCGAGGACAACTCCCCCACCGTGGGCGAGAGTTACGCCTACCTCGCACAGCCCGCCCCCGGCGCGGACTTCACCCCGTACGTCGACGCCCCCATCCCGGGCACGGCCCGACGCGGATCCCTGGTCGGCGAGTACCGGCACGACGGGCGGCGCGAACTCGTCGTCACCTTCGTCTACAACCGCTACCAGCAGCAGTACCGACTGCTGGCCCGCGGCATCGTGGAGTGGATGACCGGCGGCGTGCACCTGGGCGCCTCCCGCAACTACTTCGCCGTCCACGTCGACGACGTCTTCGCCGCCGACGACCGCTGGGACACCGTGCTCAACTGCACCCCCGGCGACGTCGACTGCGCGGCCGGGACCGGCACGCCCAACCCCATCCGGATGACCGCCGCGGACGCCTCGTACGCCAAGTCCTGGCAGGACTCCAAGGACTTCACCCTCGACATGGTCTACAACGGGGCCGGCAGCCTCGACCAGCGCGAGGACAACAACGGGGTCGACGAACTGGCCGACCGCCTCCAGGCGGACCGCGCCGAGTTCCGCTGGATCAACCACACCTACACGCACGCCTTCCTCGGCTGCGAACAGGACACCAGCGTGGTCCCGTGGCGGTGCGCCACGAACCCGGGCGGCGGCACCAGGTGGGTCAGCCGGACCGCCATCGACGACGAGATCGTCCTCAACCGCGTCTGGGGACAGAGCTTCGGGCTGCCCCTGCAGAACGACGAACTGGTCACCGGCGAGCACTCGGGCATGGCGGTCCTCCCGCAGCAGCCCCAGGACAACCCCAACCTCGCCCTCTCCCTGACCGGCACCGGCATCAAGTGGCTCGCCTCCGACAACTCCCGCGATCCCGAGCAGCGCCGGGTCGGATCGGCCGCCACCGTCGCCCGCTACCCGGTGAACGTGTACTACAACGTCGGCAAGGCCGCCGAGGCCGTCGACGAGTACAACTGGATCTACACCTCCCGGGCCCAGGGCGGCAGCGGCATCTGCGAGGACCACGCGGACACCACCACCTGCCTGCCCGCCCCGCTCGACCCGGCCACGGCGTACGCCGGCCACATCGTGCCGATCGAGACCCGGACCGCGCTCGGGCACGTCCTGTCCAACGACCCGAAGCCGCACTTCATCCACCAGTCCAACCTGGCCGAGGAGCGCCTCGCCTACCCCGTGCTGAACGGCGTCATCGACGGCTACCAGGCCCTCTTCGCCGACAACACGCCCCTGGTCAACCAGCGGATGAAGGACACCGGCCTGGAACTCCAGCGCCGCGGCGCCTGGAAGGCCGCCGTCAAGGCCGGGCAGGTCAGCGCCCACCGCATCGGCGACACCGTGACCGTCACCGCCCCCGCCGGGCTCGACGTCACCGCGACCCTGCCCGCCGGCACCCGGCAGGGCGGCCCCACCGGCGCCGCGTACGGCAGCCCGTACGCCGGGCAGGTCTCCGGCTGGACCCCCTCGACGGGCACCCCGCTGATGCTGGCCCTGCCCGCGTCGGCGCCCGCGGCCCCGTCCGCCGTGACCGCGCCGCGGTCCGCGCCGGCCGTCGCCCCCGCCCCGGGCGCCCACGTCCCCGCGGCCGTACGGGAGTCCGGCGCCGAAACCGACCGGCGCTGAGACGGCGTACGCCGGTCCCGACCGCCGCCACCACGCGGCCGGGACCGGTCCGACCCACCCCCACACACCTGCCGTGGAGCACCCGCATGTACGTTCACCACGGCGCGCGACGCCCCGGCGCGACGCGCGTCACCCTGCTCACCGAAGGCACGTATCCCCACAGTCACGGCGGCGTCAGCGTCTGGTGCGACCAACTCGTCCAGGGCATGCCCGACATCGACTTCGAGGTCATCGCGGTCACCGGAACCGGCCGCGAACCCGTGGTCTGGGACCTGCCCGGGCACGTCCTGGGGGTCCGGGCCGTCCCGATGTGGGGCACCCCGCCCGAGGGCCGCGCCCCGCGCGGACGCGCCCACCGCCGCCTGTCCGACGCCTACGAGCACTTCGTGACCTCGCTGCTCGACCCGTGCGCCGAGGCCGGCTTCGCGCCCGCGCTCTACACGATGGCGCACGCCGCGGCCGACGGCGCCCTCGGCCCGTTCCTGCGCGGCGACCGCGCCATCGCCGTCCTGTCCGCCGTCTGGAACCGCCCCGGGCTCGCCGTGCGCGAGGCCCGGCCGACCCTGCACGACGCCCTCACCGCGACCTCCCTGCTGGAGCACGCCCTGCGCCCGCTGGCCGCTCCCCCACCGGAACACGGGGTCGCGCACGCCGTCAGCGGCGGCGTCGCCGTCCTGCCCGGACTGGCCGCCCTGGAACGGCACGACGTCCCCCTGCTCCTGACCGAACACGGCGTCTACCTGCGCGAACGCTACCTGGGCTACCGCACCGCCCCGTACCGCTGGCCGGTGAAGGCCGTCGTCCTCGGCTTCTTCCGACTGCTGGCCGAGGAGAGCTACCGCCGGGCCGCCCTGATCACCCCCGGCAACCGCTACAACCGGCTGTGGGAGGAGCAGGGCGGCGCCGACCCGCAGTCCATCCGCACGGTCTACAACGGCGTCGACCCCGCAGCCTTCCCGCCCGCCGGGCCGGAACCGGACGTGCCGACGCTCAGCTGGGCCGGCCGGGTCGACCCGATCAAGGACCTCGAAACGCTGATCCGCGCCTTCGCCCTGGTCCGCGAACGCGTACCCGAAGCCCGGCTGCGCCTGTTCGGCGGGACCCCGCGCGGCGGGGAGGCGTACCGCGAGCGCTGCGAGGCGCTGGCCCGCGACCTCGGGCACGCGGACTCCGTCACCTTCGAGGGCCGGGTCGACGACATCAAGGACGCCTACGCCGCGGGCAACGTCGTCATGCTGTCGAGCATCAGCGAAGGCTTCCCCTTCACCCTCATCGAAGCCATGTCCTGCGGGCGGGCGACCGTCTCCACCGACGTGGGAGGGGTGCGGGAGGCGGTCGGCGAGGCGGGCCTCGTGGTCCCGCCGCGCGACCCGGCCGCCATGGCCGGCGCCGCCCTGGAACTGCTCGGGGACGCCCGGCGCCGGGCCTCGATGGGCGAGGCGGCGCGGCTGAGGGTCATCGAGCAGTTCACCCTGCGCCAGACCATCGACACCTTCCGTTCCATCTACCTGGAACTGCCCGAACTCGACCGCGCGGCACGCCTGGCGCGGGTCCCGGCGGCCTCCGCCGGCACCCTCGGCGTGCGCGGCGTACCGGCGTCGGTCGGGCCGGTGCCCGCCGGCGGGGTCCTCACGGGGACCGGGACCGGCGGCGGCGCCGGAGCGGGGAGTCTGGCCGGATGAGCGGGCCGATGTCACTCGAACCCGGCGGGTCCAACCAGGACACGCTGACGCTGCGGCTGGCCGACACCCGGCGGGCACCGCGCCACCAGCGCACCGACGCCACCCTCACCCTGCGGCTGCCCTCCTTCGGACCGAACGAGGAGGAGGTCAGCCGGCTCGCCGCCGAACTGGCCGACCGCGTCGGCCCGGCCGTCCACCCCTACGAGGTGGCCGCGCTGCTGGAGGCGGACGGCCTTTCGGCCGACGTGATCCGGGAACGGTACGGGCACCCGAACATCTTCTCCCTGGCGGCCGCGCTGTTCGAACGGGTGCCCCGGGTCTTCGTGGAACCCTCCAAGGGGCCCGACCCGTGGCGGCCGGACCACGTGCGGTGCCTGCTGCGCGGGGTGCTGTTCGCCCTGCCCGGTCTGGCGTACCTGTTGACGGCGCCGCTGTGGAACCCGGGCCGGCACGCCACCGCGCTGGTCGTCGCCGGCATCGTCTCCTGGGCCTGGGGACAGGCCCTCGGACACCGGGCCTACCTGCGCATGGTGACCGGCCGTCGGGAGGCGGGCCGCACCCTGCTGGTGGGAGCCCCGGTCGGGGCCCTGTGCGCCACCGCCGCCGCGGCGGTGCCCGCCGGGGGCGGGCCGGTGATCTGGGCGGCGGCCGCGCAGTCCCTCTACCTCGCCGCGGCCGGCGTGCTGCTGGTGCTGGGCCGCGAGCGCCTGCTGCTGGCGGCGCTCACCCCGTTGATCGCCGGCGGGGCCGTCCTGCCCTGGTGGGAGCCGGGGCCGGTGATCCGTACGGGGCTCCCCGTCCTCGCGCTCCTCGCGACGCTGGGGGCGGCCGCCCGGTCGCTGCGCGCCGCCCACTCCGCCCCGGCGGCGGCCGACGCGGGCCCCCGGCCCCGGCTGCTGCGCTCCCTGCCGTACGGCCTGTTCGGCCTGGCGGCGGCGGTGCTGGTGCTGCTGGAGGGGCGGCAGGAACCGTACGCGGTGATCGCCCTCACCGTGAGCATGGGGCCGGCCGAATGGCTGCTGTACCGCTTCCGGGGACTGTCCGTCACCGCGCTCGGGGCGGCGGCCACACCCGTCGGGTTCCTGCTGAGGTCGGCCGGGGTGCTCGCGCTGTGCCTGTCGGCGTACGTGGTGCTCCTGCTGCCCGTGGCCCTGCTGACGGGCGCCGCCCCGGTCACGCTGCCGGCGCTCGCGGCGACCCTGTGGACCGCGCTGCTGCTCCAGGCCTTCGGGGTGGCCTGGCCGCCGGCCGTCATCTGTACGGCGGCGGCGGGCGGGGCGGGCGCGGTCACGGCGCTCGGCCTGGCGCCGGGCCCTACGGTCCTGCCACTGGCCTTCGGTCCGGCCGCGCTGCTGCTGGCGGGCTGTGCGCTGTGGATCCTCGGGCGGCCGGCCCGACACACCTGACGGCCGGCCGGGGGGCTCCCACCCGCTCCCCGCTCCCGTCCCCGCTCGTCGCCGTTCATTCTCGTTCTTTGTCGTTCGTCGTCGTTCGTCGTTGTTTCCGCCCCTCGTCCCCGGACGCGGGTCCACATCCACCAGAAGGGCAAGGCAGTTGACTTCCGCACCGCTCGCCGCCGTCACGGGAGCCGAGGGCTTCATCGGTTCCCACCTCACCGAGGCCCTGGTCGCCCGCGGCTACCGCGTCCGGGCCATGGCCCAGTACAACTCCTTCTCCTCCTACGGATGGTTGGAGACCCTGGCGCCGGACGTCCTCGACCAGGTCGAGATCGTCCTCGGTGACGTCCGCGACCCCGGCTCCGTCCGCGGCCTGCTCGAAGGCGCCGAGGCCGCCTACCACCTGGCCGCGCTCATCGCCATCCCGTACTCGTACCGGGCGCCGCACAGCTACGTCGACACCAACGTCACCGGCACCCTGAACGTGCTGGAGGCCGTCCGTTCCCTCGGCACGCCCCGCCTGGTGCACACCTCCACCAGCGAGACGTACGGGACCGCGCAGACCGTCCCGATCACCGAGGACCACCCCA
Organism: Streptomyces sp. NPDC048606; assembly: GCF_040650855.1. Lineage (NCBI taxonomy): Bacteria > Bacillati > Actinomycetota > Actinomycetes > Kitasatosporales > Streptomycetaceae > Streptomyces > Streptomyces sp. NPDC048606. Next base: position 22,575 of record NZ_JBEZIB010000044.1, read on the forward strand.
TCAACACCCAGTCCCCGTACGCCGCCTCGAAGGCCGGCGGGGACCGGCTGGCCGACAGCTACCACGCGAGCTTCGAGACCCCCGTGGTCACGCTTCGCCCGTTCAACACCTACGGGCCGCGCCAGTCCATGCGGGCGGTGATCCCCACCGTGATCGGCCAGGTGGCGGCCGGAGAACGCGTCATCACCCTCGGCGACCTGCGTCCCACCCGCGACTTCAGCTACGTCAAGGACACCGCCCAGGCCTTCCTCGCCGTCGGCACCGCCCCCGCGGAACGGGTGGTGGGGCGGACGTTCAACTCCGGTACCGGCGGCGAGATCTCGGTCGCGGACCTGGTCGGCCTGATCGGCAAGGTCATGGACGCCCCGATCGAGGTCCGCGAGGACGACGCGCGCCTGCGCCCGCCGGCCTCCGAGGTGATGCGCCTGGTCGCCGACGCGGGCCGGCTCGTCGAGGCCACCGGGTGGCAGCCGGCGCACACGCTGGAGCAGGGCCTCGCGCACACCGTCGAGTTCTTCCGCGACCCGGCCAACCTGAGCCGCTACAAGACCGGCATCTACAACATCTGACCCCCACGCGTTCCGCCGACGTTCACCCACGACCCACGTCACTCGAAGTCCCCCCACCTGACCAAGGAGGAGACCCCATGTACGCAGTGATCCTGGCGGGCGGCAAGGGCGTTCGGCTGCGGCCCTACACCACGGCCCTGCCCAAGCCGCTCGTGCCCATCGGCGACCAGCACGCCATCCTGGAGATCGTGCTGCGCCAGCTCTCGCGGGCCGGCTTCACCCGCTGCACCATCGCCATCGGCCACCTCGGGGAGATCATCCGGGCCTACGTCGGCGACGGCTCGCAGTGGGGCATGAGCATCGACTACGCCACCGAGGAGAGCCCCCTCGGCACCATCGGCCCGCTGCTGAACCTGCGCGACCGGCTCCCCGAGAACTTCCTCGTGATGAACGGCGACGTCCTCACCGACCTCGACTACGCCGACGTCCTGCGCAGCCACGAGGCCTCGGGGGCGCCCCTGACCATCGCGACCTACCCCCGCAAGGTGCACATCGACTTCGGCGTGCTGACCACCGACGCCAGTCGCGTGGTCGGCTTCACCGAGAAGCCGAGCATGGACTACCACGTCTCGATGGGCGTGTACGGTCTGAGCCGGGCCACCCTGGACGGCTACACCCCCGGCCTGCCGCTCGGCTTCGACGAACTCGTCCTGGACCTGCTGCGCAGTCAGAACCTGCCCCATTCCTACGCGTTCGACGGCTACTGGCTCGACATAGGCCGCCCCGACGACTACGACCGGGCCAACGCCGAGTTCACCACCCGCAAGTCCCTGCTGCTCAAGGGAGCCTGAGCACGTCATGCGCATTCTCGTCCTGGGCCGTACCGGCTACCTGGGCGCTCACGTCGTCGACCACCTGCGCGCCCTCCCGGGCGCGCGGGTGTTCGACGGCGGTCGCTCACCCGCCGCGGACTTCGGCCTCGACCTCGCCGCCGACCGTCCCGAGCGGCTGGCGGACACCCTGGCCGCGGCGGCGCCCGACGCCGTGGTCAACTGCGCGGGCGCGACCGGCGGCGACGCCGTGACGCTCGCCGAGGTCAACGCCCGCGGTCCCGCCGCGCTGTGCGCCGCGCTGCGCGAGGCGGCGCCCGCCGCGCGCCTGGTCCACCTGGGTTCGGCCGCCGAGTACGGGCCCGGCGAACCGGACACCCGGGTGGCCGAGTGGGCCGCCACCCGCCCGGTCACCCCGTACGGGGCGACGAAACTCGCCGGCACCGTCGCGGTGGCCTCCTCGGGGCTCGACGGGGTGGTCCTGCGGGTGGGCAACCCGGTGGGACCCGGCGCCCCGCCGACCGGACTGCCGGGCCGGATCGCGGCCCTGCTGCGCGAGGCCGGCCCGGATCCGGAGGCGGTGCTCCGGCTGGGCGACCTGTCCGCGCACCGGGACTTCGTCGACGTGCGCGACGTCGCCCGGGCGGTGGCGCTCGCGGTGACCGCGCCGGGGCCGCTGCCGCCCGTACTGAACATCGGCGCCGGTCGGGCTGTGCCGGTCCGCGAGCTGGTGCGGGTCCTGGCCGCGCGGGCGGGCTTCCGGGGCCGGATCGAGGAGGCCGACGGCGGGTCGGCCCGCTCGGCCCAGGTGTCGTGGCAGTGCTCCGACATCACCGCCGCCGAGGAGGCCCTCGGCTGGCGCCCGGCCCACGGCCTCGACGACACGCTCGCCACGCTGTGGGCGGCGACCGCCGCGGGAGGAACCGGGAGCCCATGAGCCTGCTCGTTCCGCTGTACGTGCACCCCGCCGAGGACCCCGGAGCCTGGCACCGCCTGATCACGGGCGCCGCCGCCACCTACGGGGTGGTGCTCAATCCGGCCGACGGGCCGGGCGCGCGCCCCGATCCGGCGTTCGCCGCGGCGGCCTCGGCGTTGCGTACGGCGGGCGCCCGGCTGTTGGCGTACGTGGACACCGACTACGGGTCCCGCGGGCAGGCCGAGATCATCCAGGAGATGTGCCGCTACCGGGAGTGGTACGGGGCCGACGGCTGTTTCCTCGACCGGGTGACGGCGACGCGGGAGGGACTGGCCGGCTGTCGCCGGCTGGTCCGGTCGTTGCGCCGGCTCGGGGTGACGACCGTGGTGTTGAACCCGGGGGTCCACCCGACGGCCGGCTACGTCCGGCTCGCCGACCTCACCGTCACCTTCGAGGGGCACTGGTCGACGTACGTCTCGGCGTTCACCCGGCCGTCGTGGACGGGCCGGCTCCCGCCCGAGCGGTTCTGCCACCTCGTCTACGGGGTGCCCGAGGCCCTGGTGCCGCTGGCCGTCCGCACCGCGCGCGAGCGGGGCGCGGCGGTCTCGGGGCCGGTGACCGGCGAACTGCCCAATCCCTGGAACCGGTTGACGCCGGCCCTGGACGCGGCGGACCGGTAGCCGGCTCGCGGGGCGGTCCGCGCGGGCGGGGCGCTCACCCCGTCAGGTCCGCGACGTTCAGCGGTCGACGCCGGCCGCCCCGCCGGTGCACGGCCTCCAGGTCGGCCTGGAGCGGGCTGTGCGGCACCGCGAGGACCGGGCACGGGGCGTGGGCGAGGCAGTAGCGCGACACCGACGGGCACAGGGCCCGCAGCAGCGGCGTACGGGACCCCGTCCCGACGACGAGCAGGTCACCGGGGTCGCGGACGGTGTCGACGAGCGCCGCGCCCGGGGTTCCCCGGACCGTGAGGCCGGCCAGGGTCACGCCCGGCGGGCCGTCGCCGAAGGCGGTGCGCAGGATCTCGCGCAGCCGTCGGACGGCCCCCTCGCGGCAGCCCGTCAACAGCGGGGTCCCGCCGCCACCCCGGGCGCCCGGACCGCCGAGGGGTGGCTGCCAGGCCAATACGACCCACAGCTCGGCGTCCCTCGTTCGGGCCTCTTCGGCCGCCCGGTGCAGGGCCGTGAGGCTCCCGAGGGATCCGCACGTACCCGCCACCACCCGTCCTCGCACGGCTGCCCCGCCCTCCTGTCGTCCGCCCGCCCCACTTCGGCTTTCGCGGCCCATGGAACGACGCGGGAGGGGCGCCCGGCAGCCGCCTTGACGGTCCTCTGACGCCGGGGGCCCGGACCCGTACGCTTCCCTGACGCGGGCGCCGGCCGGCGGCCCGCCGACCGTCAGCGACGTGTATGGACTCGGCCGCTCCGCGTCAAGGTCGCGTCAGGGGGCGGCGCGCGGGAGGCGGGGGCGGGGATAGCTTCGGTGACGCGCTCCGACCGCCTCCCCGCGACCGGGGCGCCGACCATCGTCCGCGGTTCCCCAGGGAGAGCCCCATGTGTCTGTTCCGGTACGAAGAAGACCCCGAGCCCGAAGAACGGATCCCGGCCGGGCTGCTGTACGTGCCCGTCCGGCCGGGAGACGGAAGCGGGGCGGTGATCCGCCTGTTCCGCACGCCGCTGGGCGCGCGGACGGCCGTCGGGTTCACCCGCAGGGAGCGGCTCACGGCCACCCTCGGCGAGCGGCAGGGCTGCGTGCGGTTGTCGGAGGCGTTGCTGCGGGAGCTGTGCGAGCCGCTCGGTGCGCGGCTGATCACCGTCGATCCGACGCTGTCGGCTCCCGCGGCCGCTCCGACGGCCGTGCGGTCGGACCGGCTCACCGTCCACAGCGTCTGAGGGGGGCCGTCATGACCGTGACCGCAGCCCCGGAGACGCGCGCGGACGCCGACGACCTGTCCGTCTGGCCGGCCTCGGCGCGCCGGCTGCCGCAGGGCGGTCTCGCCGTCGGCGGGGTGTCCCTCGCCGAGATCGCCGACCGGTTCGACACCCCGGTGTACGTGCTGGACGAGGGCGAGGTGCGGGCCCGCTGCCGCACCTACCGGGACGCCTTCCCGGACGCCGACGTGTTGTACGCCGCCAAGGCCTTCCTGTCCCGGGCCATGGTCCGCTGGATCGACGAGGAGGGGCTCGGGCTGGACGTGTGCTCGGCGGGCGAGCTCGAACTCGCCGTGACGGCGGGATTCCCGGCGGAGCGCGTGCTGCTGCACGGCAACGCGAAGTCGCCGCACGACGTGGAGGCGGCGCTGCGGCTCGGGGTGGGCCGGATCGTCATCGACAGCCCGTCCGAGATCGCCCGGCTCGCCGCGGCGGTGGGGACCGGCGGCCCGCAGAAGGTGATGGTGCGGGTGGTGCCGGGCATCATGGCCGGCGGGCACGAGAAGATCCGTACGGGCACCGACGACCAGAAGTTCGGGCTGTCCCTGACGGACGGGTCCGCGCAGCACGCCATCGCCCGGATCCTGAGCCAACCGCGGCTCGAACTGACGGGCCTGCACTGCCACATCGGCTCGCAGATCACCGAGGTCAAACCGTACGTGGCCGCCGTGCGCCGCATGGTGGGGCTGATGGCCCGCGTCCGCGACGCGCACGGGGCGGTGCTGTCCGAGCTGGACATGGGCGGCGGCCACGGCGTCGCCTACCGTCCCGGCGAGGCGGCGCTGGACCCGACCGCCCTGGCCCGCCGGCTGCGTGCCGAGCTGGTGGCGAGCTGCGCGGCGGCGGGTCTCGCCGTGCCGAGGCTGGCGATCGAGCCGGGCCGGGCGGTCGTGGGGCCGGCGGGGGTGGCCCTGTACCGGGTGCTCGCGGTGAAGCGCGGCGCCGCGCGGACGTTCGTCGCCGTGGACGGGGGCATGAGCGACAACCCCCGGCCGGCCCTGTACGGGGTGCGGTACGCGCCCCGGCTCGTCGGCCGCCGCTCCGCCGCCGAGCCGTGCGCGGCCACGGTGGTGGGCCGGCACTGCGAGGCGGGCGACGTCCTCGCCGCGGACGTGTCGCTGCCCGAGGACGTCCGGCCCGGGGACCTGCTGGCCGTACCGGTGTCGGGGGCGTACCAGCTGTCGATGGCCTCGGGCTACAACATGGTCGGCCGGCCCCCGGTGGTGGCGGTGGACGGCGGCACGGCCCGGCTGCTGGTGCGGCGCGAGACCCTTCAGGACTTCCGCAGCCGGGACGTCGGCGACTAGCCAGGGCCTGTCGTAGAACTCCCGTCGTCGCCCGGAGGGCGGCCCCGCGGCGTCCGGTGCGTGCTCTCGGCGTGCCGGGCGGAAGCCCGCGTACCGGTCGTACTCGGTCTTTCGCCCGGTGCGGCGCGAGCGCGTGCCGGGCGTCGCGGGGCAGGCGGGAGTTTGCCGACAGGCCCGGTCGCCCCGCCGGTCGGCGGCCCGCCGTCCCCGCTCTCGTGGGGGCGGTGGGCCGCGCCGCGATCCGCCGGGGCCGGCCTACGCGCGCCCGGGGCGGGTCCACACGGTGCCGCGGGCCTCGTACTCCAGCATGGCCTCCACCCCGAGCGCGGCGTCCGCGCCCAGTTCGCGGCGGACGAGCCACAGCGCGAGCTCCAGGCCGGAGGTGATGCCCCCGGCGGTCACGAGGTCGCCGTCGTCCACCACGCGGGCGTTCTTCACGAGGCCGCCCTGGGCCCCGAGGTCGGGGCGCGCCTTGTGGTGGGTGGTGCAGGGGCGGTTCCCGGTCAGACCGGCGGCGGACAGCAGCATGACGCCGGTGCAGAGCCCGGCGAGGGTGAGGCCGCGGCGGGGTGCCGCGGCCAGCTCGCGGGGGAGCGTGCCCTTTGCGATCTCGGCCCACACGCCGGGGGCGTCGCGGCGCGCGTAGCCGCCGCCGGGCACCACGACGACGTCCGCCGAGCGCGGGGACCAGCCGTGTTCGACCTCGATCCGGGTCCCGTACGCGGCCCGTACGGCGCCCGGACCGGCGCAGGACACGTAGCGGACGTCGACCTCGCGGTCGGTGAAGAACCGGGCGGCGGAGAAGACCTCGTAGGGGGCGGCGAAGTCGAGTTCCTCGACTCCGTCGAACATGACGACGTGCACGCGCAGCGGACCGCCTTTCGCGGTGTCGGCCCGGGGCGGCGCCGCCCCGGCCGGCGCGGTGGCGGCCCCCGTCACCGCGGCGGCGGCGCCGAGGGCGGTGGAGGCGCGCAGCAGGTCCCTACGGTTCATCGGCTCGTCCTGTCCTGGTGGTCCTGGTGGTGGCGGTGGTGGCGGTGGTCCCGGTGGTGTCGGCCGCGGTGGTGGCGGTCGCGGCGCTCCGGTCCGCGCGCGCGGCCGGCGAGGCGGTCCACGAGGGTGGTCGGGGCGGTGGACGGGGTGGTTCCCGGCGCGCGTTGTGGGCCGCGCCACAGCCGGCGCCACAGGCCGCGCCCAGCCGACGCGCGGCCGGGAGGCGGCCCGGAGGCGGCGTCCTGACGCGCGCGTCCCGTCTCTGGCAGGGTGGGTGCGTGAGCATCGAGCACGCGCCCGCCTTCCTGGAGATCCGCCGGCCGCGGGAGATGACGGCGCAGCTGCGCGAGGCCCTGGTCGACTGCTGGGTCAGGGTCCTCAACTCCGGGGGCGCCGTCGTCCACGGCGCCTTCCCGATGCCGCCGGTCAGCACGGCACAGGGCGAGGCGGTCGCCGACCTGCTGATCGGCGGGCTCGACCCGCGGCTGCACCGCCTGCTGATCGCCACCCTCGACGGCAGGCCGGTCGGCTGGGCGGCCGTCAGTCGCGATCCGCACCCCCTCGTCGCGCACCACGGCGTGGTCAACCACGTGCAGACCCACCCTGACTTCCGCGGGCGCGGCATCGGCACGGCGCTGATGGGACGGGTCCGCGAGCTCGCCCGGGACGGGATGGGGCTGGAGCAGCTGCACCTCACCGCCCGGGCGGGCCTGGGGCTGGAGGAGTTCTACGGGCGTCTGGGGTGGCGGGAGATCGGACGGTGGCCCGGCGCGCTGCGCGTGGCGCCGGGTGACGACCGTGACGAGATCCTGATGTTCCTGGCCCTGTGAGGCGCCCCCGGAGCCTCCTCCGCAGTCCCCCTCGCCTCCCGCGGTCCCGTGGGTCTCCCCCTCACCGCGCGGGCCCGTCGCGTTTCGGTCGTCTCCCGTCGGCACGCGTCCGGACCGGGCCGGCCGGGCATGATCAGGAGCGCGCCGGACATCGTCGTACGATCAGCCCGCCGGGAGGACAGCTGGATGAGCACCGGCCCCCTTTACCTGGAACCCCGGTTGGCCCCGCGGCTCGCGGCGCTGCTGGGCGCGGCTCCGTTCCTGCACATGCTCGTGGACGCCCTCGGCTCGCCCCTCAACGTCCTCGTACCCGACCAGATCGCGGAGAACGCCGAGGGCTTCCGCTCCGTCTACCGGCGCCACCACCTGGGCGGGCGGATCCACTTCGCCCACAAGGCCAACCGTTCCCGCTCCCTCGTGCGGCGCCTCACCACCACGGACGCCGCGCTCGACGTGGCCTCCCTCGGCGAGCTGCGGCACGCCCTCGGCGACGGTTTCACCGCGGACCGCGTCATGGCGACCGGTCCCAAGGACCCGGCCTTCCTGTGGTTGGCCGCGCGCACGGGCGTCACCCTGAACGCCGACGGGCCCGAGGAGCTGGAGGCGGCGGCCGCGCTCGTGCGCCGCCACGACCTGCCCCGCCTGCGGGTCGTGCCGCGCCTGGCGGAGTTCGAGGCCTCGGGTCCGCGGGTGCTGTCCCGGCGGAGCCGCTTCGGTACCTCCGTGAAGGCCCTGGGGCCCCTGCTGGACCTGCTCGAACGCCACCGCGACCACCTCGAACCGGTCGGCGTCGCGTACCACCTCGACACGACGGGCGCGGACGAGAAGGCCATCGCCCTCGAAGGCTGCCTGCGCGCCATGGACGACCTGCGCCTACGGGGGTTCCAGCCGCGCGCCGTCGACATCGGCGGCGGCTTCGGCGTCGACTACCTCGCGCACGGCGCCCAGTGGGACCGCTACACGAGCGAGCTGGCCGCCGCCGTGATGGGTCGGCGCCCGCCCCTGACCTGGGGCGGTCACGGCTACGGGCTGCACGCCGAGGGCGGTACGCTGCGCGGCGCCCTGAGCCTGTATCCGGCCCACCGGCCGGTCGCCGGCGCCGCCTACCTCGACGAGCTGCTGTCGCGCCCGGCCCCCACGCTGGGCCGCGCGTTGGGCACGCTGCTGCTGGAGAGCCTCTACGACCTGCACACGGAGCCGGGGAGGGCCCTGGCCGACCAGTGCGGCCTGTCCCTGGCCCGGGTCCTGGAGGTACGCGCCTCGGACGCGGGGCCGGCGCTCGTACGCCTGGCGATGAACGCGAACGACGTCGCGCTGGAGGAGCACGGGATCCTCGTGGACCCGATCCTCCTGCCGCGCGGGGCGGAGCCGGCGGGGCCGTCGGAGCCGGTCGGCGTCCACCTCATGGGCAACCTCTGCCTGGAGTCCGACCTGATCACCCGCCGGACGGTGTTCCTGCCGCGGCCGGCGCGGCCGGGCGACCTGCTCGCCTTCGTCAACACGGCCGGCTACTGCATGGACTTCGGTGCCACCCGGGCCCAGGGGCAGCCGGTGGCGCGGAAGGTGGCCGTCCGGCGGGAGGGCGAGGCCGGGGCCGGGGCCGAGGGGGCGCTCGGCGGCTGGCACTGGTGTCTGGACGAGGAGTACTGGCCGATCAACGATCCGGGGGGACGGGCATGAGGTACGACAGCATCACCGAGGCCATCGGCAACACCCCGCTGGTCCGCATCGATCCCGAGGTGCACGGGCTGCGCCACATCGACCTCTACGCGAAGCTCGAAATGCTCAACCCCTTCGGCTCGGTGAAGGACCGCGCCGCGTGGAACATGGCCCGGTCCGCCCTGCCGGGAGCGCGGGAGCGCGGCGAGACGATCGTCGAGCTGTCCAGCGGCAACACGGCCAAGGCGTTGGCCGTGATCGCGGGCATGCACGGGCTGTCCTTCAAGAGCGTCACCAACCGGATGCGCGTCCCGGAGGTCAAGGACCTGCTCCTGCTGCTGGGCGCCGAGATCGAGGAGCTGCCGGGGCGCAGCGAGTGTCTGGACCCGATGGACACCGAGGACCCGCTGACCCTCTTCCACCGGGAGCTGAACCGGGGTGGCGCCCACCTGCACACCGACCAGTACTTCAACGCGCTCAACACCGAGGCGCACGCGACGGGCACGGGCCCGGAGATCGTGGCGGACCTCGACGGTCGGGCCCCCGACTGGTTCCTGGCCTGCGTCGGCACGGCGGGCTCGTCCGGCGGGGTGGCCCGGGCGCTGCGCGCGCACGATCCTGGGGTGCGCGTCGTCGGGCTGGTGGGCGAGAAGTCTGATTTCATCCCCGGGATCCGCACCATCGACGAGGTCCACGAGGTCGGCCTCTTCGACCCGGCGGCGTACGACGCGATCGAGGCGGTCGGCTCCGACGAGGCCATCGAGGGCATGCTCACCCTCGTGCGGCGCTGCGGCATCCTCGCCGGGCCCACGGGGGGCGCCGCGTACCACGGCGCGGTGCGTCATCTGCGGCCACTGGACGATGGATTGACGGAGCGTCGGACGGCGGTGTTCATCGTCTGCGACCGGGTGGAGAGCTACCTCGGCTACGTCAAGCAGCGCCGCCCCGACCTGCTGGGTCGCCCGCCCGCCCGGAACTCGCCGGCCTCCCTGACCGCCGAGGAGGTGGGGGCCGCGCAGGTCGTCGAACCGGCGGAGGCGCGCAAGTGGATCGCGGCGGAGCGGCCGCTCGTGATCGACCTGCGCAGCCCCTTCGCCTACGCGGCGCTGCACATCGAGGGGTCGGTGAACATCGTCGACGAGCTGTTCGAGGAGCTCGTCCGGGGCGGGCTGCCGTTCGGCAGGCGGCAGCCGGTCCTGCTGGCCTGTCCGGTCGGGGAGCAGTCGGCGCGCTTCGCCGCCCTGCTGACCCGGATGGGTCATCCCGACGTGCGCAGCCTCGCGGGCGGGATCATCGCCTGGAGGGACGCGGGCGCCCCGCTGGTGCGTGATTGAGGTGGGCGCCGCCCGTCCGCAGGACACCCTGGAGGCGCTGCGGTCGTGGCAGCTCGCGCTGCGCGCCCAGTTCCCGATCATCGCGGCCGACCCGGGGTCGGCGTACCTGGACAGCGCGGCCACCTCGCAGAAGCCGCAGGCCGTGCTGGACGCCGTACAGGGGTACCTGACGCGCTCCAACGCCAACGTGGGGCGCGGCTCGTATCCGTGGGCCAACGCCACGACGGCGCTGGTGGAGCGGGCCCGCGAGCGGGTCAAGGAGTTCCTGGGCGACCCCCGCCCGGACCGGTCGTCGACGCATTTCACGAGCGGGGCGACCGAAGGCCTGCGGAGCGTGGCCCGGGACTGGTTGGCGGAGCTGCTGGTCGACGGGGACGAGATCGTCGTCCCGTTCGCCGATCACGAGGCGAACCTCGCGCCGTGGCGGGAGGTGGCGGAGCTGCTCGCCCGGCGCGGGGTCGGGATCCGGGTGCGGGAGCTGCCCCGCCAGGCGGGTTCCGGGGACTACGATCCGGTGGCGCTCGCGGCCGCGGTCGGCCCGCGCACCCGCTTCGTGGCGGCCACGCACGTGCACCACGTCTACGGCTCCGACATGAACGTGCACCGGATCCGCGAGGTGGTCGGTCCGGGGGTGCCGATCTGCCTCGACGCCGCGCAGAGCGTCGGCCACCTGCCGCTGTCCGTCGCCGAACTCGACGTGGACTTCGTGGTGTTCTCGGGGCACAAGGCGTTGGCGTTGCCCGGGTCCGGGGCGATCTGGTCCCGGGGCGCGCGGGGTCCGGCGTTCCGCCCCGGGGGTTGGGCGGGCACCCCGAACACGGTGGGCATCGTGAGCCTGGCGGCGGCGCTCGACTGGCTCGACGCGGCCGGCACGGAGCGGATCGAGGCGTGGACGGTGGCCCTGGCGGCCCTGCTGACGGACGGGCTGAGCGGGTTGGACGCGTACGAGGTGCTCGGCTGCCGCTCCAGTCTGACGGCCCGTTCCGAGGTCCAACGGCGTCGCAGCATCGTGGCGTTCCGGCACCGGGAGATCTCCTCCGGCGATCTCGGGTTCATCCTGCACAGCCACGGGTTCATGGTGCGCTCCGACAGCCACTGCCAGGCGGGTGCGAAGGAGTCGGACGGGTCGGTGCGGGTGAGCCTGCACGTCCACAACACGCGTGAGGAGATCGAGAAGCTGCTCGCCACCCTCGCCAGTCTGCAATGATTTTCATGTGGAGTTCGGGGCCGCGGGAGCGGCGGGAGCACGGGCGGACGGGAACATGGACGTGGGCACGGTGGCGGCCGGCCGGTGGGTGGAGCGCTGGGAACGACAGCAGCAGCGCTACGCGATCGACCGCGAGGAACGGTTCACCGTCATCTCCGACGTGGTCGAGCGCGTGACGGAGGGCCACCCCGGCCCCCTCCTGCTCGACCTGGGGTGCGGGCCGGGGTCGCTGGCGGCCCGCCTGGCACGGCGCATGCCCGCCGCCGAGGTGGTGGGCGTCGACGCCGATCCGCTGTTGCTGGAGCTGGGGCGGGCGCACCACGGCGGCGCCCTGCGGTTCGTCGAGGCCTCGATCGGGGAGCCGGGCTGGCTGGACGCCCTCGCCCTGGACCGCCCCGTGGACGCCGCCGTCTCGACGACGGCCCTGCACTACCTCGGGGAGGCCGCCCTGCGGCGCACGTACGGGGAGCTGGCGCAGCGGATCCGGCCGGGCGGGGTCCTCGTCAACGGCGACCACCTGGAGCCGGACTCCCCCAAGGTGCACGAACTGGCCGTCGACATCGGCCGGCGGCGGGCGGAGCGGCGGCAGGCGCTCGCGCACGAGGACTGGGAGTCCTGGTGGTCGGGCGTCCGGGCCGATCCCGCACTGGATCCGCTGCTCGCCGCGCGGGGCCGCCACTCCCACCCCCGGTGCGAGGGCAACGACCTGACCCTCACGGCCCACCTCGCGCTGCTGCGGGAGGCGGGGTTCGAGCACGTGGGGACGGTCTGGCAGTTCGGCAACAGCCACGTGGTCGTCGCGGTCCGCTGAGGGGAGCGCCGACGGGGCCCGAGCCCGTCGTGGTGGGGAGGTCAGCGGCCGGGGGCCGGCAGGGGGCGCTGCGCGGGGCCCGTGTAGGAGCCGAGGGGGCGGATGAGGGCGTTGTGCTCCAGTTGCTCAATGACGTGCGCGGTCCAGCCGGTGACCCGGCTCATCACGAACGGTCCCCACCCGTGTCCCTCGCGGCGGGGGCGGCGCGGCCCCCGCGCGGCGGGGCGGGCCCGGCCGCGACGCATGGGTGCGGCCGGGCCGGGCAGGTGCCGGGGAAGCGGGCGCGACGGGGCCGACCCGTGGCCGCGGCGAGGTGGTGAGACCCGATGTCCCAGTGCAAGATCCCCGACTACCGCACCGGCCACCGCGGCCGGCACTGGACGCACGCCCTGCGGGCGGCCCAACGGGCCGGGGCGGTGATCGTCACCGACGACACCCGCGAGCCGGTCACCTACGACCCCGACTCCACCGGTCCGGGGCGCTTCCGGCCCTGGACCACCGCCGCCGGGACCCGCCACGACAGCCACGACGTCCACCCCGAGTGGTGACGCCGCCCGCCCGCGCCCTCGGGGCGGGCAGGCGCGGCCGGGGCCGGGCGGGCCGTCAGTGCGGGTGCCAGTGGTACTTCCCGCCGCCGACCCACCGGACCTCGGCCGGGTCGTCGAGGTCGTGGAGGGTGATCCCGGCGGCCGCGGCCGTCAGGATCACGTCCGTCATGGACCGGGCGGTGGCCACCACCTCGCCGTCGATCTCCACGATGCGAAACGGCGGGTCCTCGGGGTGTACGCCGAGTACGGTGACCCGCGCCGGGGGGACGTAGGGAATCGCGCCTTCGGTCATGCCTGGCCCTCCTCCGCCTGCACGCGGACCGCGCCCGCCGCGTTCCCTCCAGTCTGCGCCCCGTCGGCGCCCGCGCGCCCGCCCGCGCCGTGCCCGCCGCTCAGCGTTCGATCGCGTCCGCGACGTCCCGCTGCCAGTAGGTGACCTCCAGGGAGCTGTCGTAGTAGAGGCCCGCCGCCGGCAGGGCGGGGGTGGCCGAGGCGCCGCCGCTGCTGTGGGGGGTCGTCCCCTGGAAGGCGACGGTGAGCCGGCGCCCGGTCGTCCCGCCCTCCCCGCTGCCGTCGGCCGCCGACAGACGGGCTCCCGCGTAACCCGACTCGCCGGGTGCCAGGGAGACCACGGCCTGGGGCTGGGTGTCCTTGCGCGCGGTCGGCGCCCACTGCATCTCGTCGAAGCGGAGGACGGGGTGGTAGGTCAGGTCGCAGGTCTTCGAGCCGGTGTTCCTCACCGTGATCAGCATGTGGTTGAGCGGTCGGGGGACCGGCTGGACGGTGACGGCGGTGTTGGAACCGTTGCACAGGACGCGGCCGCCCGCGGCGGCCTGGTCCGAGGGCGCCTTCGCGTCCGCCGCGCCGGAACCGGCCTGTGCGCCGCCGCCCGTCTTCGCCCCGCCGGTCGGGGTGGCGGAGCCCGGGGCCGGGGTGGCGGACCCGCCCCGCCCGCCCGTCGGGGCACCGGGGGTGGCGCTCGCGGCGGGCGAGTCGGCGGCGTCGGTTACGGGCGCGGCCCCGTTGTCCTTGAGGCCCGTACCGTCCTGGCAGGCGGTGAGGGCCAGCGCGGCGAGGGCCGCGGCGACGGCGCCGGCGAGGCGGCGCGAGGACCGGACACGGGAGGTGCGGGCGCTGCCCGTGGTGGGGGTGGTGCGGGCGGTGCGGAACGCGGACATGGCTGATCGCCTCTCAGGTGGCGTGCCCCGACGGCCGGTCGGAGCCGGTGTTCGGGAGCGGTGTGCTTGGATTGGCTCCAGCCTGGGCGGTGATCCGTCCCAGCTGCCACATCCGAGGGGCCATCAGGGACGCTGGGATGCCGGCGCAGGCTCTGAGCTGCGGGAACGGCCCGTCCCTGGGATGCGGGACAGGCCACGGGGGTGGGAGGAAAGGTGTCGTCAGACACGGCCGGATCCGATTTCGCCGGGCTGTTGCGGGAGTTGAAGGACCGGTCCGGTCTCAGCTACGGGACGCTCGCCAAACGGCTCCACATGAGTACGTCGACGCTGCACCGCTACTGCAGCGGCGACGTCGTTCCGACGGAGTACGCGCCCCTCGAACGCTTCGCGCGGCTCTGCAAGGCCTCGCCCGAGGAGCTCCTCGCCCTGCACCGGAGTTGGGTGCTGGCGGACGCGAACCGTCCGCGCAAGGGCGCCGTCGCGGGGGCGGCGGGGACTCCGGCGCCGGCCGTACGCCGGTCCGCCGAGCCCCCTTCGGCTCCCGCCCCCGAAGCGACGGCGCCGGCTGCCGGCGACGGGGACGGGGACGGGCCCGCGGGCGCGGCCGTCGAGGCCGTCGAAGCCGGCGCGGAGGTCCAAGCCGGCGCGGGGGCCGACGTGGCCGGGCTTCCGGGCCCCGCCGAGGGGCCCGGGCCGAAACGGCGGCGCCGCTTCCACCGGGCCGTCCTCGCCGGGATCGCGGTGGCCGTCGTCGCCGGGACGATCGCGCTGACCGCGCACCTCGCGGAGCGGGGCACCGACGTCCGCGACCGTCCCGTCGGCGCCGCATCCCTCGCCGGCGACGGCGGCGAAGCGGAACCCGCGGACGGCAAGCCGGCCCCCGCCGGTACGCACGCCGGCGCCGCCTCCGGCTCCGCGACCCCGACCGGCGCGAGCCCGACCGACGGGGCCTCGACCGGCGGGGCCTCGGGGGCCGCCGGCACACCGGGGCCGCCGGCCGTCGGCGCCGGTCCGGCCGCGACGCCCGCCGCCGGCGGGGAGGCCGGGGCCGGGATGCCGCTGGCGGTGACCACGCAGCCGTACACCTGGGAGAGCCCCTGCGGGCAGCACTACCTGATCGACCGGCCCCCGACCGAGGTGGGCCCGCCGCCCGCCGAACGGGACGCGCCCGCGTGGGTGGCGGCCTCGGGAGCCGTCTCCTCGGGGGAGCAGTACGTGACCCTGACCCTCCAGGGCTCCGGCAAGGAGACGGTGGTGCTGGACAGCCTGACCGTCCGTACCGCCGCCAAGCGATCCCCCCTGGCCTGGAACGACTACGCCATGGGCTACCCGGGCGTCGGCTGCGGCGCCGGCGTGCCGACCCGGTCGTTCACCGTGGCCCTCGACGCCGCGCGTCCGGCGGTCGTCCCCGAGGCGGGACAGCCGAACTTCCCGTTCAAGGTGAGCGAGTCCGATCCCGAGGTGTTCCACATCAAGGCCGACGCCTCCGCGTACGACGTGAGCTGGTACCTGGAGCTGGCCTGGTCCAGCGGTTCCCGCCACGGCACGCTCAAGATCGACCACAACGGAAGGCCCTTCCGCACCAGCGGCCTGAACGGTCGGCCCGCCTTCGAGTTCCCGCTCGGCGGGGACGGATGGGTCAAGGCGGGCACCACCTCCTGACGCGCCCGGCCCCGGACACCGCCCGGCGGCCACCCCGGGGCCGTCCCCCTTGACCGGGAGCGACCGGGACCTGACCGGGCGCGCACGGTCGGCGTCGTCCCGGGGCGGAGGCGGAGCATCGAACATACGATGGGCGCAAAGCGGCGCGGGCCGCGCTGCGTGCCGCCCGCCCGGAGCACTCGGGGTGGAGACGACGTATGGCACAGGCCGCCGAAACCGCGCGGACCGTCATCCTCACGGTGGACGACGACCCGGGGGTCTCCCGCGCCATCGCCCGTGACCTGCGGCGCCGCTACGGCGCCGGGTACCGGATCGTGCGCGCCGAATCCGGCGAATCGGCACTGGAGGCGCTGCGGGAGCTGAAGCTGCGGGGCGATCCGGTGGCGGTGATCCTGGCCGACTACCGCATGCCGCAGATGAACGGCATCGAGTTCCTGGAGCAGGCGCTGGGCATCCATCCCGGCGCGCGGCGGGTGCTGCTGACGGCGTACGCCGACACGAACGCGGCGATCGACGCGATCAACGTGGTCGACCTCGACCACTACCTGCTCAAGCCGTGGGACCCGCCGGAGGAGAAGCTGTATCCGGTCCTGGACGACCTGCTGACGGCCTGGCGCTCCAGCGAGTACCGGCCGGTCCCGGCCACGAAGGTGGTCGGTCACCGCTGGTCCGCGCCGTCCTCGCACGTCCGGGAGTTCCTGGCCCGCAACCAGGTGCCCTACCGCTGGTACTCCTCGGACGAGCCGGAGGGGCGACGGCTGCTGGAGGCCGCAGGGGCCGACGGGCAGCGGCTGCCGCTCGTGGTCACCCCCGACGGCACCGCGCTGATCGCGCCCGAGGCGGCGGAGCTGGCCGCGCACGTGGGCCTCGCGACGACGCCGACCTCGGACTTCTACGACCTCGTCGTGATCGGCGGCGGCCCGGCCGGACTCGGCTCGGCGGTGTACGGGGCCTCCGAGGGGCTGCGCACCGTCCTGGTCGAGCGGTCGGCGACGGGCGGGCAGGCCGGGCAGAGCTCCCGCATCGAGAACTACCTCGGCTTCCCGGACGGGGTCTCGGGGGCGCAGCTCACCGAACGCGCCCGGCGCCAGGCGGGCCGGTTCGGCGCCGAGATCCTCACGGCGCGCGAGGTGACGGGGCTGGAGGTGAACGGCGCGGCCCGCGTCGTGCGCTTCTCCGACGGCTCGGCGGTCGCCGCGCACAGCGTGATCCTGGCGACGGGGGTCTCGTACCGGCAGTTGCGGGCGCCGGGCTGCGAGGACCTGACGGGCTGCGGGGTGTACTACGGCTCCTCGCTCACGGAGGCGGCCTCCTGCCAGGGGCACGACGTGTACATCGTGGGCGGCGCCAACTCCGCCGGGCAGGCGGCGATGTACCTGGCCCGGGGCGCGAAGTCGGTGACGCTGCTGGTGCGCGGGGAGTCCCTGCGGGCCTCGATGTCGTACTACCTGATCCAGCAGATCGAGGAGGCGTCGAACATCACGGTGCGCACCCGGACGGTCGTGGAGTCGGCGCACGGGGACGGGCACCTGGAACGGCTGACGCTGCGGGACGTGGACAGCGGGGAGACCGAGCGCGTCGACTGCCAGTGGATGTTCGTCTTCATCGGCGCGGCCCCGCTCACCGACTGGCTCGACGGGACGGTGCTGCGCGACGAGCACGGTTTCATCCTGACCGGCCCGGACCTGACGCCGGACGGTCGGCCGCCGGCCGAGTGGGAGCTGGACCGGCCGCCCTACCACCTGGAGACCAACATCCCCGGGGTGTTCGTGGCGGGTGACGCGCGCGCCCAGTCCGCGAAGCGCGTCGCGTCCGCCGTCGGAGAGGGAGCCATGGCCGTGATGCTCGTCCACCGCTACCTGGAGCAGTCATGAGCGGACAGGTCATGCCGTGCGCCCCGGCGGAGATCGCCTCGTTGTTCCTGTTCGAGAAGCTCTCCCCGGAACAGCTGGGTCGCTTGTGCGGCGAGGGGCGGGTGGAGCGCTTCGAGCCGGGTCCGGTGTACACCGAGGGGGATCCGGCCACGTGCTTCTACGTGATGATCGAGGGCACCGTGGTCCTGTCGCGCCGGGTCGGCGGGGACGACGTCGAGGTGAGCCGGACCTCGCAGCGCGGCGTGTACGCCGGAGCCATGCAGGCCTACCTGGGCGAGCAGGTACCGCAGACGTACACGAACTCGATGCGGGTGACCGAGCCGACGCGGTTCTTCGTCCTGCCCGCCCAGTCCTTCTCGGACATCATGCGCGAGTGGTTCCCGATGGCCGCCCATCTGCTGGAGGGGCTGTTCTTCGGCTCGAAGAACACCCAGCGGGCCATCGGGCAGCGCGAGCGGCTGTTGGCGCTCGGTTCGTTGTCCGCCGGCCTCACCCACGAGCTGAACAACCCGGCCGCGGCGGCCGTACGGGCGACCGCGACGCTGCGGGAACGGGTCGGCAAGATGCGGCACAAGCTGGCCCACATCTCCCAGGGGCAGTACTCGCGCGAGGTGATCGCCGATCTCATCGAGATCCAGGAGCGCACCGTCGAGCGCGTCGCGAAGGCTCCGGCGATCGGCCCGCTGGAGGCCGCCGACCGGGAGGACGAGCTCGCGGACTGGCTCGACGACCACGGCATCGCGGAGGGCTGGCGGATCGCGCCGACCTTCGTGCAGGCCGGACTGGACACGGACTGGCTGGACCAGGTCGCGGCGACGGTGGCCGAGGAGATCCTTCCGTCGGCGATCGGCTGGCTGAACTACACGGTCGAGACCGAGCTGTTGATGGACGAGATCGACGACTCCACCACGCGGATCTCCCATCTGGTGGACGCGGCGAAGCAGTACTCGCAGCTGGACCGGGCCCCGCACCGGGTCGTCGACGTCCACGAGCTGCTCGACAGCACCCTGCTGATGCTGTCCGGCAAGATCGGCCCCGGGGTGCGGGTGGTCAAGGAGTACGACCGTTCCGTGCCGCCGGTGCCGGCCTACCCGGCGGAGCTCAACCAGGTGTGGACCAACCTCGTCGACAACGCCGTCTTCGCCATCGGGAGCAGCGGCCGCGAGGGCACGCTGACGGTCCGCACGGCGCGGGAGGGCGACCGGCTGCTGGTGGAGTTCCGCGACACCGGGCCGGGGATCCCGGCGGACATCCGCGGCCGCATCTTCGACCCCTTCTTCACCACGAAGCCCGTCGGCGAGGGGACCGGGCTCGGGCTCGACATCTCGTGGCGGATCGTCGTCAACAAGCACCACGGCAGCCTCCAGGTCGAATCCGCGCCGGGTGACACGCGTTTCCAGGTGCTGCTGCCCCTGACCGCCCCGGAGGGCGAGCCGTCCGAGGCCGAATCGTCCGCCGAGGACGCACCGGAGAACTCCCCCGGGGCCCCGACCACGACCGGGTCCCCCGACACCGCCGAGGAGCGCGCATGAGCGAGATCAACGGAATCGACCCGAGCGTCCCGCCCGCCGGTCCCGGCTGCGCCGCGTGCGACGCGGCCGGCGGCTGGTGGTTCCACCTGCGGCGCTGCGCCCTGTGCGGGCACATCGGCTGTTGCGACTCCTCGCCGGCGCAGCACGCCACCGCCCACTGGAAGGCCACCGGGCACCCCGTGGTGCGCAGCTACGAGCCGGGCGAGGAGTGGTTCTGGAACTACGACACGAACGCCCTGTACGAGTCCGGCCCCGAGCTGGCCGCGCCGAGCGGGCACCCGGAGGACCAGCCGGCCCCGGGACCGGCCGACCGGGTTCCGCAGGACTGGACGAAGCAGCTCCATCGCTGACGGCTCCGGCCCCGTGCAGCCCCTGACGCCGTACGCCCCGCCCTTCCGTCCCTCTCCCGCTCCCCCGCCCCCCCGTCACCGGGCGCCCTCTTCGGCGTCCGGTGACCGAACACGAGCGCGAACCGCGATACTTAGGTTAGGCTAAGCTAACGAGAGTGAGGCGGGTCGTTGCCGCCTCTTGCCGAGGGGACGCCGGCAGTGAGACTTCCGATGGCCGAGCCATATCCGATGCCCACCGAGGACGCGCTCCCGCACTCCGTCGCACCCTGGAGGGTCGACCCGGGGCGGGCCGCGTTACTCATTCACAACATGCAGAACCATCTCATCCGGGCCTTCTCGCCCGGGAGTTCGCCACGCGGCGAGCTGGTCGGCAACATCGCCCGCCTGCGCAAGGCCGCGGGCCGACTGGGCATCCCGGTCGTCTTCAGCACCGAGCCCACGCCCGGATCGCACCGGCGCGGACTCGCGGACCGGCTGCCGATCGGGGCCGGCGCGGGCGAGGGCGCCGAGGCGGGCGCGGGGGCGGACAGCGACGGCCACATCGTCGCGAACCTGGCCCCCGCGCGCGGCGACCACCTCGTCACGAACACCCGCCACAACGCCTTCCTGGGCAGCCACCTCGGAAGGATCCTGCGGACCGCCGACCGGGACCAGTTGATCGTCTGCGGCCTCTTCGCCCACTCCGGGGTGCTGTTGACCGCGGCGGACGCCTTCATGAACGACATCCAGCCGTTCGTGGTCGCCGACGCGGTGGCCGACCTGTCCGCCGAGGAACACGAACTCGCCCTGCGGTGGTCGGCCGCGCGCGGCGCCGTCGTCCGGACCACCACCACTTTGATCAAGGAGCTCGACGCCCGATGAGCAGCCCCAGCAGAACGTACGCGCGGTGAGCGGGGCGGGAGTACGGGCCCGGACCGTCATCGAGGCCCTTCCGTGGCTGGAGCGGTTCCAGGGGCGCACCGTCGTGGTCAAGTTCGGCGGGAACGCCATGGTCGACGAGGAGCTCAAACGCGCCTTCGCCCAGGACGTGGTGTCCCTGCGGTACGCGGGACTGCGGCCGGTCGTCGTGCACGGCGGCGGCCCCCAGATCAGCGCCATGCTGCGGAAGTTGGCCCTGGAGGTCGAGTTCGCGGCGGGACTGCGGGTCACCACCCCCGAGGTGATGGAGGTGGTGCGCATGGTGTTGGCCGGCCAGGTCCAGCGGGACCTGGTCAACCTCATCAACGCGCACGGACCGTTCGCGGTCGGGATGACCGGCGAGGACGCCCGTACGCTGACCGCCGTGCGGCGGCCCGCGAGGGTGGACGGGCGGGAGGTGGACATCGGCCTGGTGGGTGACATCGTCCGGGTCCGCCCCGACACCCTGCGCGCGTTGCTGGAGAGTGGCCGGATTCCGGTGGTCTCGCCGATCGCCCGCGGGGAGCGGGACGACGCGGTCTACAACATCAACGCCGACCTGGCGGCGGCCGCGCTCGCCGAGGCGCTGGACGCCGAGAAGCTCATCATGCTCACGGACGTGGCGGGTCTGTACGCGGACTGGCCCCGCAGCACCGACGTCATCCCGAGGCTGACGGCCGGCCGGTTGGAGTCCATGCTGCCGGGGCTGACGGGCGGGATGACGCCCAAGATGGAGGGCTGCCTGCGCGCGGTCCGCGCGGGCGTGCGCATGGCGCACGTCCTCGACGGCCGGGTGCCGCACGCCCTGCTGCTGGAGGTGTTCGCGGACGAACACACGGGGACCGTCGTGGTACCCGACGCACCGGCCGTCACAGCGCCCTCACGACACGTCTGAAAGACACCTCGAAGACAGGAACCCCGACCGGCCGTCCGGCCCCGGGGTTTTTGTCACGCCCTCTCCAATCGCCCACGTCAGGGGCGAACTGACGATGCGTTCGAGCCACGTCCGGGCGACACGCCCCAGCTTGACAGCACCCCGCGAATGGGTGATGTTAGGCCAGCCTTACCTAACTAAATGGGTGAGACCGAGGAAGGATGGGCATGTCCGCACCACACGCGCAGACCACTCCGGGGAGCCGAGTCCCCGGCACCCGCGACCTGGTGGGCATCGGCTTCGGCCCTGCCAACCTGGCGCTGGCGATAGCCGTCGAGGAGCACAACCTCCAGCGCACGTCCGGTGGAGCGGTGCACGCCACCTTCGTCGAGCGGCAGGAGGACTTCGGCTGGCACCGGGGAATGCTCCTCGAAGGCGCCACCATGCAGGTGTCCTTCCTGAAGGACCTCGTCACGATGCGCAACCCCGGTAGCCCGTACAGCTTCGTGCACTACCTCCAGGACCACGGCAGGCTGGCGGACTTCGTCAACCACAAGACCTTCTTCCCGACCCGCATCGAGTTCCACGACTACTTCCGCTGGTGCGCGAGCGCCTTCCGGGACCAGGTCCGTTACGGGGCCGAGGTCGAGTCCGTCACCGCGCCCCCGACCCTCGGCGCCGCGGACACCGTGGACGAACTGGAGGTACGCTCCCGGGACGCGGACGGCGGCGGCACCACCCTGCGCACCCGCAACGTCGTCATCGGCACCGGCCTCGTCCCCCGCCTCCCGCGCGGCGTCGAGACGGGTGCCCGCGTCTGGCACAACCGCGATCTGCTGTTCCGCGCGCCGAAGTTGACGGACCGTCGACACCGCCGGTTCGTGGTCGTCGGGGCCGGCCAGTCGGCGGCGGAGACCGCCGACTACCTGCACCGGACCTTCCCCGACTCCGAGGTCCACGCGGTCTTCCGGCGCTACGGGTACAGCCCGGCCGACGACAGCCCCTTCGCCAACCGGATCTTCGACCCGGCCGCGGTGGACACCTTCTACGGGGCGCCGCAGGAGGTCAAGGAGCAGCTCCTCGGCTACCACGCGAACACCAACTACTCGGTGGTCGACGGGGACCTGATCGAGCAGCTGTACCGCACCGCCTACCAGGAGAAGATCACCGGCACGGAGCGGCTGCGGATCACGGGCGCCTGCGAGTTCGTCTCCGTCACCCCCGTGGAGCACGGCGTACGGGCCACCGTGCGCTCACTGACCGGCGGCGGGACCTCCACCCTCGACTGCGACGCGATCGTCCTCGCCACCGGCTACCGACCGGCCGACCCGCTGGAGCTGCTGGGGGACCTGGCCGGGGAATGCCTCACCGACGGACAGGGGCGCCTGCGCATCGGTCGCGACCACCGGGTGGAGACCACGGACCGACTGCGGGCCGGGGTCTACGTCCAGGGCGCGGCGACCGAGCACACGCACGGCATCACCTCCTCGCTGCTGTCCACGCTGGCGGTGCGCTCGGGCGAGATCTGCGACTCCCTGCTCCTGCGCGCGACCGAACACGAGTTGCGGACCGGACCGACGGACGCCGCTCCGGGCACCGCGCCCGCCGTCCCCGCGAACCGGGGCTGAGCCCCGGTGTCCCCCACGCAGACCCCCCTGGCCCCCGCCGCGCCGCCCGCCGTCAACCTGACCGCGGCCCAGGCCCACGTGCTCGCCGCGCAGACCGCGGCCCCCTCGTACGCCGGCCACAACGTCGGCCAGTACATCGAACTGGTGGGCCCGCTCGACGTCGAGGCCCTGGACGAGGCCGTCAGCCGGACCTTCGACGAGGCCCCCTGGCTGCGCTTCAGCGTGACCAGCGAGGCCGGTCGCTACCGTCAGGCGCCGGCGCCGGCCCGGACCGGGGTGCGCAGGCTGCCCCGCCTGGACACCTCGGGAGCCGCCGATCCGGTGGCCGCCGCCGTGGACCTCGTACGACGCCAACTCGCCTGCCCGCCCCGGCTGGAGCTGCTGGTCGACCCGGTGCGGCCGGACGCGGTGCCCGATCTCGCGGGCGCGGTGCTGGTCACCGCCGGACCCCGGCACCACCTGCTCGTGCAGTACTTCCACCAGCTCGTCGTCGACGGCTACGGCGTGGCCCTGCTCAGCCGGCGCATCGCCGAGCGCTACACGGCCCTGGTCGGCCGCACGCCGGTGACCCCGTCGCCGTTCGCCCCGGTGTCGGTCCTCGCGGACGCCGAGAGCGCCTACGCCGCGTCGGCCGCGCACGCCACCGAGCTGGCGGCCTGGCAGGAACGTTACGCCGACCTGCCGGACCCCGTCTGGCCCTCGGGCCGCACGGCCCCCGCCGGCGACACCGCCCTGCGGCGGACCGTCGTGCTCGGCCGCGCCGACGGCGCGGCCGTCTCCGCCGCCGCCCGTACGGCCGGGGTGACCTGGGGCGAGGCGGTGGTCGCCGCGACCGCCGTCCACCTGACCGAACGGACGGGGGCCAAGGAGGCCACCCTCGCCCTCTTCGCCACGGCCCGCACCGCCCCCGGCACCCTTCGCGTGCCCGGGATGGCCGTCAACGTCCTGCCGGCACGGATCCCGGTCGGGCCCGAGGACACCTTCCGCACCCTGCTGGGCCGCGCGGCGGCCGAACTGACCTTCCTGCGCGGCCACCAGCGGGTCCGGGGCGAGGAACTGGCCAAGGCCCTGTGGCCGGCGCTGCCGGGCACCCGCGTCCCCGGCCCCCTGATCAACCTGCGGCCCTTCGAGACCGAGCTGGACTTCGCCGGGACCCGCGGGCACGTGGTCACCCTGGCCTCCGGGCCCGTGGACGACCTGTCCGTCTCGGCGGCCGGGCTTCCCGACGGACGGCTGCGCCTGGACTTCGACGCGAACCCGGCGCTGTACGACGCGGATGCGCTGGCCCGGCACGCCGACGCCTGCGCGGGAGCCCTGGTGGCCCTGGCCCGGGAACCCGGCCGTCCCCTCGGCGAGGTACTGCGCCGGCCCGCCGCCGCGCCGTCCGCGCACCGTGCGCCGGACGCGTCCGCCGTGCCTCGCGCGGTCGGCGCCCCGACGGGCACCCGACCCGGCGGACCGGGACACGACACCGAGACGGGCACCCTGCCCCTGCTGCCCTCCGCGCACCGGCTGCGCGAGGCGCGCTGCGCCGTGGAGCGCCTGCACGAGTCGGTGCTGCTGAGGGTCCCCGCCGGGCTGCGGGCGGCTCCGCTGCGCCAGGCCCTCGCGGCCCTGGCCCGGCGGCATCCGGCGCTGCGGCTCGCGCTGCACCGCACCGAGGGGGTGTGGACCCAGGAGATCCGACCGGCCGTCTCGGCCCCGGCGGTCACCGATCCCGCCACCCTGCGCCGGATCGGCGTCGCCGGGCGCCCGCGGGAGGAACGCGACCGCCTGGTCGCGGCCGCGGCGCGGACCGCCGCCGAGGCGCTGGATCCCCGTACGGCCACCGTGCTGCGCGCGGTCTGGTTCGACGCCGGTCCGCGCGAGGAGGGCCGCCTGCTGTTGCTGGGGCACGAGCTGTCCGTGGACGATGTCACCTGGCAGGCCCTGACCGACGAACTGGTCCCGCTGTACGAGGAGTTCGCCTACGGGGAAGCCGCCGCCGACGCCCGGATGGCCCCGGCCGGAGGCCTCGTCGACTGGGCGGCGCGACTGAGCGCCGAGGCCCAGTCCACGGACCGGGCACGGGAGCTGCCGCACTGGCGGACGCTCGCCGCCGCTCCGGCCGGCAGGGCCTGGGCGGCCACCGAGGGCGGCCACCTCGTGACCACCCTGCTGACGCTGCCGCCGGCCCCCTCCGGGCCCGGATCCCGTCCGGAACCCGGCGACGGACACGCCGTCGACGCCCTGCTCCTTACGGCGCTGGCCCGGCTCGCGAACGGCAGGCCCCGGCTGCACGACGGCACCGGACTGCTCGTCGACCTGGAGCTGCCCCGCCCGGAGGCGGCCCCGCGCACGGCGGGCAGGCTCACCTCCGCGCACCTGCTGCGCCTCGCGCTCGACGCCTGCGGCCCGTCCGCGCCGACCGGCCCCGGGGAGACGTACGGGCGCGTCGTGCGCGAGCTGGCCGCGGTCCCCGACCGGGGCCGGGGGCTCGACCAGTTGC
The DNA here is from genome assembly GCF_040650855.1 of Streptomyces sp. NPDC048606. Classification (NCBI taxonomy): domain Bacteria; kingdom Bacillati; phylum Actinomycetota; class Actinomycetes; order Kitasatosporales; family Streptomycetaceae; genus Streptomyces; species Streptomyces sp. NPDC048606. The sequence continues at coordinate 47,930 of NZ_JBEZIB010000044.1, forward strand.
GTCACCTCAACCCCCAGACCGCGGGCCGCCTCGCGGACCTGCCGCGCTGCGGGATCCGCTACCGGCGCCGGAACGTGCTGCGGGCCGCCCCGGGCTCCGGGGGCTGGGGCCCCGCCCCCGCCTCCGAGTGGCGGGCCCTGGAGCCCACGGACACGCCGCTCCCCCTGACGGGGCCGCTGGAGGTCACCGCGTACGCGGAGGCGATGCCGGACGGGAGCACCGCGCTCACGCTGCGCTGGCGCTGGTCGGACCGGCTCTTCGGGGCCGCCGAGGCCCGGGAACTGGCCGAGGAGGCCACCGCCACCGTCCGCGCGCTGTCGGCCCGCCCGTCCGAGCCCGAAGGCGACGCGCGCTCCGGCGACGCCGGCTCCTGAACCACCCCCGTCACACCGAAGGCGTCCTCGCCGAGGGCGCCTTCACCGAACCACCGATCCCCCACCACCGTTCCACCCCGTCACCAAGGAGATCAGCCATGTCCACCACCAACCCCTTCGAGGACGACGACGCGCGCTACTTCGTGCTGGTGAACACCGAGAACCAGCACTCCCTGTGGCCCGCGTTCGCCGCCGTCCCGGCCGGCTGGACCGTCGCGCACGGCGAGGACACCCGCGCCGGGTGCGCCGCGTACACCGACGCCCACTGGACCGACATGCGCCCCGCGAGCCTGATCGCCACCCAGGGCTGATCCGGCGCCCGCCGGCGCGCCCCGCGCGACACCGGGGCCGGCGCATCGTCACCGGCCCCGGCAACTCCCGCACCGCTCCCGCCTCGTCGGGGACCTCCCCGACGAGGAATCGGGGGCGCCGGCGGCTTCCGTGATCAATAACTTAGGTTAGGCTTACCTAAGTATCCTCGCCACGCCTTTCCGGACGAAGGAAGCACCCATGCCCGACACCGCCGCCTCAGGCCCCTCCGCCCTCCCGCTCACCCCCGGGTCCCTCGACCTCGACCGGCTCGTCCACGACGTGGCCGAGGTCCTCTACGTGGAGCCCTCCGACATCTCCCCGGACGAAGACCTCATCGACCAGGGGCTCGACTCCATACGGCTGATGACCCTCGTGGAGAGATGGCGCGCCGAAGGCGCACGGATCAGCTTCGTCGACCTCGCCGAGCGCCCGACCCTGCGCGAATGGGCCGCGCTCCTGTCCCCCACCGCCTGACCCGCGACCCACCTGCCGTCAACGGAGCCCCCCGTGCCCCTGCGTGACCTCCTCATCGACATCGACCCCCTGCGCACGAGCCCCGACTTCCGGGCCATCTTCACCGCGCGGGTGGTCTCCCTCTTCGGCCTCGGCATGGCCACCGTGGCGCTGTCCGCACAGGTCTACGCGATGACCCGGTCGACGTTCGATGTGGCCGTCACCAGCATGATCATGAGCGTGACGGTGCTCCTCGGATCGCTGTGGGGCGGCGTGATGGCCGACCGCACCGACCGCAAGCGGCTCATCGTCTGCGCGCGCGGCGCGGCCGCCCTGGCCTTCGCCGGCCTCGCCGTGAACGCCATGCTGCCCGATCCCTCCCTGTGGGCGATCTACGTGTGCGTCGCCTGGGACGGCCTCGCCACGGGCGTCAGCGTGACCGCGCTGATGGCCGTCGCGCCGACCCTGGTCCGCCCCGACCAACTCCCCGCGGCCGGCGCCCTGATCTCCCTCACCGGCGAGATCGGCTCCATCAGCGCCCCGTTCCTCGGCGGCCTGCTGCTCGCCGCCTGGGGCCCCGGCCCCGTCTACTCCTTCGCAGCCGTCACCACGGCCGTCACCACCCTCCTCATCTCCCGCATCCGCCCGCTGCCCCCCGGCATCGGCGCGGACGACGACGAGGACGAGGACTACGGGAAGGACAGCGGATCGCCGCTGGTGGCGTTCAAGTACGCGCTGCGCAACCGTGTGGTCGGCGGGCTCGTGCTCCTCGGCGGCGTCGTCGCCGTGTTCAACGTCCCCGTCGTGCTCTTCCCCGAGATGGTCGACCGTCAGTTCCACGGCGACGAGGTCATGCTGGGCCTGCTGTACACCGCCCCGGCCGTCGGCGCCGTCCTGGTGTCGGCCACCAGCGGGTGGCTGTCGCGCACCGCCCGCCCCGGGCGGATGCTGCTCGCCGCCGCCTTCACCGGGGGCCTCGCCACCATCGGCTTCGGCCTCAGCGGCAACGTCGCCGTCGCCTTCGTGATGCTGGCCGTCGGCGGAGCCGCCGGCACGGTGTACGAGATCCTGGAGTACGCCCTCGTCCAGCACAGCACGCCGGACCGGCTGCGCGGCCGCATCGTCAGCGTCATCACCGCCCAGGGCACCACGGGCGGCGTCGTCGGGGACGCCGAGGTGGCCGCCGTCGCACGCTGGTTCAGCCCGGCCGGAGCGGCCGTGTTGAACGGCGCCGTCTGCGCCGTCGCGGCCGTCGCCGTGGCCGTGGCCGTACCCGGCCTCCGCCGGGCCACGCTGCCCCTCGAAGACGAGGACGGGCAGGGAGACGGGGACGGGGACCGCGACGGGACCCGGGACGCGGGGGCCGCCGAACGCGACGCCGAGCACCCCGGCGCACCCCGCACCGCCTCCGACCCCGCCGAGGACCCCGCGCCCCGCCCCGCCGAGCGCTGACCCCCGCCTGCTCGGGGCCCGAGCACCGAGCACCGAGCACCGAGCACCGAGCACCGAGCACCGAGCACCGAGCACCACCCTCTCGCCCCCGTCCCGAGGCATCCCGCCCCTCGGGCCCCCGGCCTGCCCGCCCTCCGGGCCGCCCGCCCCGCCGGCCTTCCGCCCCGAGGCCGACACGCCCTGCCGTCGCCGAACCCTGGAGCACGATCCCCATGAGCGACCGACCCTCCCAGCGCCTGCCCCTCACCGGGGCCCAGACCGGTGTCTGGTACGGACAGCGGCTCGACCCCGAGTCCCCGGTCTACAACGTGGGCCAGTACGTCGAGATCAACGGCGCGCTGGACCCGGACCTGTTCGTCACCGCCCTGCGGTGGACCGTCGCCGAGACCGAGGCGCTGACCACCCGGTTCGGCGAGGACGCGGACGGCGTCCCGTACCAGACGGTGTGGCCGGGCCCGGCCGCCGGCCCGATCGTGGCGACCCTCGACCACACGGGCCAGGAGGACCCGGTCGGCGTGGCGCTCTCCCTCATGCACCGGGACATGGCGACCCCCGTGGACCCGCTGCGCGATCCGCTGTACGTCTTCTCCCTGCACCGGGTCGGCCCGGACCGCACGCTCTGGTACCAGCGCGCCCACCACATCGCCCTCGACGCCTTCGGCTTCTCCCTGCTCTCCCGCCGTACGGCCGAGGTGTACAGCGCGCTGGTCGCCGGCGAGCAGCCCGCGCCGAACCCCTTCGGCGGGCTGAGCGTGGTGACCGACGAGGAGCGGGAGTACCGCTCCTCCGAGCGGTTCGAGGCGGACCGCGCCTACTGGCTGGAGCGGCTGGCGGACTGCCCGGAGCCGGAGCCGCTGAGCGGCGCCTCGCTCCCCGCCGCCCACGCCTTCCTGCGCGACGGGGCCACCCTCTCCGTGGAGGAGACCACCGGACTGCTCGACATCGCCCGCGCCGCGCGCGCCAGTTGGGCCGACGTGATGACGGCCGCCTTCGCGGCCTTCCTGCACCGGGCCACCGGCACCCGGGACGTGCTCCTCTCGCTGCCGGCCATGGCCCGGCTCGGTTCGGCCGCGCTCAAGGTGCCGGCGATGGTCGTCAACGTGCTGCCGCTGCGCGTGGCGGTCCACCCGGGGGCGGAACTGGCGGAACTGGTCGGCGAGGTCGCCGCCGGGATCCGGGACCTGCGCCGCCACCAGCGCTACCGCGCCGAGGACATCCGCCGCGAACTGGGCCTGTCCGGCCGGGCGCAGGGGCTGCTCGGCCCCATGGTGAACGTCAAGGCCTTCGACAACGACCTCGACTTCGCCGGCTCCCCGGGCACCGTGCACAACGTCGCCGCCGGCCCCGTCGAGGACCTCACCCTGGGCGTCTACCACGACGCCGCCGAGGGACGGATCCGGTTCGAGTTCGACGGCAACCCCCTGGCCTACGACGCCGACTCGCTCGGCGCGCGCTGCCACGAGTTCGCCCGCTTCCTGCGCGCCGCCGCCGCGGCGGGACCGCAGGCCCCCGTCGGCCTGCACGACCTGCTGGAGCCCGAGGCCCTGGAGCGCGCCCTGCGCACGGGGAACGCGACCGCGCACGCCCTGCCCGCGGGCACGGTCGTCGAGGCGTTCGCCGCGCAGGCCCGCCGCCACCCGGAGCTGCCCGCCGTCGTCGCCGGAGGGGTCACCCTCGACTACGCGGGCCTCGACGACCGGGCGGCCCGGCTCGCCCGGGTGCTGGCCGACCGCGGCGTGGGCCCCGAGGGCATCGTCGGACTGGCCCTGCCCCGTACGGCCGACCTGGTGGTGGCCCTGCTCGCGGTCTGGCGGGCCGGCGGCGCCTACCTCCCCCTGGACCTGGACTACCCGGCCGAGCGACTCGCGTACATGGTCGAGGACGCCCGTCCCGTCTGCGTGTTGACCACCCTGGAGCAGGCCGCGCTCGCCCCCGACGTACCGGGCGTGGAGGTCGTGGTGCTGGACGCCCCCGACACCCTGGCCGCGCTGGCCGACGTGGACACCGCCGCCCCGGCGCCCGCGCCGCCCGCCGCGGACCAGCCGGCCTACGTGATCTACACCTCCGGCTCGACCGGCCGTCCCAAGGGCGTGGTGATCGGCCACGCGGCGCTCGCCAACTTCCTGCACATGCAGGCCGACGTCCTCGAACTCGTGCCCGGCGACCGGCTCGTCGCCGTCACCACCATCGCCTTCGACATCGCCGCGCTGGAGATCCACACCCCGCTGCTGTGCGGGGCGACGGTGGTCCTCGCCGACCGCGACACCGTCCGCGACCCGGCCGCGCTGGCCGCCCTCGTCGACGCGCACCGGCCGGCCGTCATGCAGGCCACCCCTTCCCTGTGGCACGCGCTGCTGGAGGACGGGCGCCCCACCTCCCTGGACGGCACGCGCGTCCTGGTCGGCGGCGAGGCGCTGCCCGCCGCGCTCGCCGAGCGCCTGGCCCGTACCGCCCTGTCCGTCACCAACGTCTACGGCCCCACCGAGGTCACCGTCTGGGCCACCTCCGCCGACCTCGACCCGGCGCACACGGGAGTCCCGGACATCGGCCTGCCGTTCTGGAACACCCGCGCCTACGTCCTGGACTCCGCCCTGCGCCCGGTGGCCCCCGGCCGCCCCGGCGAGCTGTACCTGAGCGGGTCCCAGTTGGCCCGCGGCTACCTGGGCCGTCCGGCGCTGACCTCCGAACGGTTCGTCGCCGACCCCCACGGGGAGCCCGGCGAGCGCATGTACCGGACGGGCGACCTGGCCCGGCGCGGCGCGGACGGCCGCATCGAGTTCCTCGGCCGGGTCGACGACCAGGTCAAGCTGCGCGGCTTCCGCATCGAACTCGGCGAGATCGAGGCGGCCCTCATGGCCGCGCCGGGCGTGGGCCGGGCCGTGGTGCTGGTCCGCGAGGACCTGCCGGGCTTCCCCGCCCTGGTCGGCTACGTCACCCCCTCCGCCGACGGCCCCGCCCCCGAGCCGGCGGCCCTGCGCGCGGCCGCGGCCGAGGTGCTGCCGGAGTACATGGTCCCGTCGGCGGTGGTGGCGCTCGACGCCTTCCCGCTGACCGCGAACGGCAAGGTCGACCGGCGCGCGCTGCCCGCCCCCGACCTCTCCGGTCTCTCCGGCGGCGGGCGTGCCGCGCGCGGCGCCCACGAGGAGATCGTCGCGGGGGTCTTCGCGGAGGTGCTGGGGCTGGCCTCGGTCGGCGGCGACGACGACTTCTTCTCCCTGGGCGGACACTCCCTGCTGGCCGCCCGGGTGATCGCCCGGCTGCGGACCGCCCTCGGCGCCGAGTGCGGCATCCGCGACGTGTTCGAGGCCCGCACCGTCGCCGGTCTCGCCGCCCGGCTCGCCGGACGCACGTCCGCCGGCCGCACGGCGCCCGTGGCCGGCGTACGGCCCGATCCGCTGCCGCTGTCGTACGCGCAGCGCCGGTTGTGGTTCCTCGACCAGGTCGAGGGACCCGCGACCACCTACAACATCCCCTTCGCGGTGCGCTTCGACGGAACGCTCGACGCGGGCGCCCTGGACGCGGCGCTCGCCGACGTCGCCACCCGCCACGAGGCCCTGCGGACGGTGTACGGGGAGCACGACGGCGTCCCGTACCAGCGCGTGGTCGACCCGGCGGAGGCCGGGGTGCGGCTGCGGGTCGTCGAGGTGGCCGACGGGCGTCTCGACGAGGCGGTGACGGCGGCCCTCGCGCACCTCTTCGACCTGAAGGCCGAGGCGCCGCTGCGCGTCACCCTGCTGCGCGACCACGAGGGCGGTGGCGACGCGCTCGTGGTCCTGCTGCACCACATCGCGAGCGACGAGTGGTCCATGGGCCCGTTCCTGCGCGACCTGGAGCGGGCGTACGAGGCCCGGTGCGCGGGCGAGGAACCGCTCTTCGCCCCCCTCCCGGTCCAGTACGCCGACTTCGCGCTGTGGCAGCGCGACCTGCTGGGCGCCGTGGAGGAGCCCGGTTCCCTCGCCGCGCGGCAGGCCGCGTACTGGCGGGAGGCGCTCGCCGCGCTGCCCGAGGAGGCGGGACTGACCGCCGACCGGCCGCGTCCGGCGGTGGCCGCGCACGCCGGGGCCCTGCTGTACCGCGAGGTCCCGCGCGAGCTGGCCCTCGGCGTACGGCGGCTGGCCCGGGAGAGCGGCACCAGTGTGTTCATGGTGGTGCACGCCGCCGTGGCCGCGCTGCTGCACCGGCTCGGCGCCGGCGAGGACATCGTGCTCGGCAGCCCGGTCGCCGGTCGTTCGGACAGCGCCCTGGACGATCTGGTCGGCTTCTTCGTCAACACGCTGGTGCTGCGCACCGACCTGTCCGGCGACCCGTCCTTCGGTGAACTGCTGGAGCGCGTCCGCGGCGCCGACCTGGCCGCCCTGGACCACGCCGACCTCCCCTTCGAGCAGGTGGTGGAGGCCGTCAACCCGGAGCGCACGCTCGCCCGTCACCCGCTCTTCCAGACGATGGTCTCCTACAGCACGGTGACCCAGGACGTCCGCACCCTCTTCGGCCTGCCCACGCGGGTGGACCGGGTGGACCCCGGGGTGACCAAGTTCGACCTGGACATCACCTTCGCCGACGCGGCGCACAGCGAGGACCTGGAGCTGGAGGTCTTCTACTCCACCGGCCTGTTCGACCGGGCGACCGTGGAGACCTTCACCGACCGGCTGCTGCGGACCCTGGCCGAGGCGGTCGCCGATCCCTCGCGCCCGGTATCGGCCTGGGAGCTGCGCGACGCCGACGAGCGGGCGATGATGGCCCGTTGGAACGCCACGGACCGCGCGGTGCCGGCGGCGAACGTCGCCGAGGTGTTCGCGGAGCGGGCCGCCCTGACCCCGGACGCCGTCGCCGTCGTGGCCGGCGAGGACCGGCTGACCTTCGCCGGGCTCGCGGAGCGGGCGGGCCGGCTGGCCGCCGTACTGGTCGCCGAGGGCGTCGGTCCGGATTCCGTGGTGGCCCTCGCGGTGCCGCGTTCCGCCGACGCCGTGGTGGCCGTGCTCGCCGTCCTCAAGGCGGGCGGCGCCTACCTGCCGCTCGACCTCGACCACCCCGCCGAGCGGCTGGCGTTCATGCTGGAGGACGCCTCCCCGGTGTGCGCGGTGACCACCCGCGCGGTGGCGGACCTCGTCCCGGGCACCCCCGCGGTGGTCCTGGACGATCCGCTGACCGAGGCCCGGCTCGCCGCGGCCGTGCCGGGGCCGGACGTGGCGGTGGACCCCGAGAACGCCGCGTACGTGATCTACACCTCGGGCTCCACCGGACGCCCGAAGGGCGTGGTGCTGCGGCACGCCGGCCTGACCGCCCTGTTCCGCGACCACGAGCGGGAGCTGTACCTGCCCGTCGCCGCGCGGTCGGGCCGCCGGGTGCGGGCCCTGCACACCGCCTCCTTCTCCTTCGACTCCTCCTGGGAGCAGTTGCTGTGGCTGGTCGCCGGCCACGAGCTGCACGTGCTGGACGAGTTCGAACGGCGCGACGCCGAGGCGGTCGTGGCGTACGTGCGCGCCGCGGAGATCGACGCGCTGGACGTGACGCCCTCGTACGGGCGCCGGCTGGTCGACGCCGGTCTGCTGGCCGGTCCGTGGCGGCCGGCGCTGTTCCTCCTGGGCGGCGAGGCGGTGCCCGCCGCGCTGTGGACGGAACTGCGGGAGCTGCCCGACGTCGAGGTGGTCAACTACTACGGACCGACCGAGTTCACGGTGGACGCGCTCGTCGCGCGGGTGGGCGACTGCCCCACCCCGGTCGTGGGACGGCCCCTGGACAACGCGCGGGCCCACGTCCTGGACTCCCGGCTGCGTCCGCTGCCCGTCGGGGTGCCCGGTGAGCTGTACCTGTCGGGAACGCAGAACGCCCGCGGCTACCTGGGGCGCGCGGCGCTGACCTCGGAGCGGTTCGTCGCCGACCCGTTCGGCGGGCCGGGCGAGCGCATGTACCGGACGGGCGACCTGGCCCGGTGGCGGGCCGACGGCCTGCTGGAGTTCCTGGGCCGCTCCGACGACCAGGTGAAGATCCGCGGCTTCCGCGTGGAACTCGGCGAGGTGGAGTCCGCGTTGTCCGCCCTGCCCGGGGTCTCCGCGGCCGCGGTGGTGGTACGGGAGGACGTGGCCGGCGGCGCGCGGCTGGTCGGTTACGTGACCGGCACCGCCGACCCGGCGGCGATCCGCGAGCGGTTGGCGCCGCTGCTGCCGGAGCACATGGTCCCGGCGGCCGTGGTGGGCCTGGCGGAGCTGCCGACGACGATCAGCGGCAAGCTGGACCGGGCGGCCCTGCCCGCCCCGGCGGCGGGCGAGGAGCTCGTGGGCCGCGCGCCGCGCGGTGCGGCCGAGGAACGGGTCGCCGCGGTGTTCGCGGAGGCCCTGGGGCTGGCGTCCGTCGGCGCCGACGCCGACTTCTTCCGGCTCGGCGGACACTCGCTGCTGGCCACCCGGGTGGTGGCCCGCCTCCGCGCGGCCGGCGACGACTGCTCGGTGCGGGACGTGTTCGAGGCCCGTACGGTCGCCGCCCTGGCGGCCCGTGTGGACGGGCGCGGGTCGACCGTGCGCCCGGCCCTGGTGGCGGCCGCGCGGCCCGAGCGACTGCCGCTGTCGTACGCCCAGGCCCGACTGTGGTTCCTGCACCGCCTGGAGGGACCCAACGCGACCTACAACATCCCGCACGTGCTGCGGCTGCGCGGCGCTGTGGACCCGGCCGCGCTGCGGGCGGCGGTCGCGGACGTGGTGGCCCGGCACGAGTCGCTGCGCACCGCGTTCGCCGAGGACGCGAGCGGCCCGTACCAGCGGGTGCTGGAGCCCGGGGCGGCCGTGGTGCCCTTCCACCTGGTCCGGGTGCCGGCCGGGGAACTGGCCGAGCGGACGGAGGAGGCCGCGGGGCGGCCGTTCGACCTCGGGGCGGAGCCGCCACTGCGGGTGACCCTGCTGGACGCCGGCGCACAGGGCTGGACGCTGGTCCTGCTGGTGCACCACATCGCCACCGACGAGTGGTCGGCCGGCCCGCTGCTGGACGACCTGGGCCGGGCCTACGCGGCCCGGCTGGCCGGCGGTGCGCCGGACTTCGCCCCGCTGCCGGTGCAGTACGCCGACTACGCGCTGTGGCAGCGCGAGCTGCTCGGCGAGCCGGGGCGGGAGGGCTCGCTCGCCCACCGGCAGTCCGGGTACTGGCGGGAGGCCCTGGCCGGGCTGCCGCAGGAGCTGAGCGTTCCGGCGGACCGGCCGCGTCCGGCGGTCCCCTCGCACCGCGGTGCGACGGTGGAGACGCGGCTGCCGGCGGCGCTGGTCGAGGGGCTGGACGCCCTGGCCCGCTCGACGGGGACGACGGTGTTCACGGTGGTCACGGCCGCGGTGGCCGCGTTGCTGCACCGGCTGGGCGCGGGCGAGGACATCCCCCTCGGCAGCCCGGTCGCCGGGCGCGGTGACGAGGCCCTCGACCGGCTGGTGGGCTTCTTCGTCAACACGGTCGTCCTGCGGGCGGACCTGTCCGGCGCGCCCACCTTCACGGAGCTGCTGGAGCGCACGGCCGCGACGGTCACGGCGGCGCTGGACCACGCCGACCTGCCCTTCGACTCGGTCGTGGAGGCCGTCAACCCGGAGCGCTCGCTCGCCCGTCACCCCCTGTTCCAGACGATGGTGGCCTACGAGGGCGGCTCCGGTCCCGCCGGAGCGGCGACCGGTGGGTTCGCCGGGATCCCCGCCGAGGAGGTCGCGCCGGCGGCCGGCGCGGCCAAGTTCGACCTGGAGATCCTCTTCCGCCGGACCCCGTCCGAGCGGGACGAGGCCTCGGCGGGGATGACCTGCGGGGTGCGCTACGCCGTCGACCTGTTCGACGAGGAGACGGTGTGGGCCCTGACCCACCGTCTCGTGCGCGTGCTGACCGCCGTGGTCGCCGATCCGGGGGTGCGGGTCTCGCGGGTCGAGGTGATGGGCGAGGCCGAGCGCGAGCTCGTCCTGCACGGCTGGAACGACACCGCGCGTCCGCTGCCCCCCATGACCCTGGACGCCCTCATGGCCGCCGGCTCACGCCGCGACCCGGACGGCACCGCCCTGGTCTTCGAAGGCGACGAACTCTCACGCACCGAGTTCGAGGACCGGGTCAACCGACTGGCACGCCTGCTCATCGGCCGCGGCGTCGGCCCCGAATCGGTGGTCGGCGTGGCCCTGCCCCGCTCCTTCGACCTCGTCGTCGCCCTCCACGCCGTCGTCCGCGCCGGCGGCGCCTACCTCCCCCTCGACACCACCCTGCCGACCGAACGCCTCGCCCACATGGTCCTCACCGCCGCCCCGGTGTGCGTGCTGACGGATCTGGCCTCGCTCGACGCGGTCACGGAGGTGACCTGGACGCAGACGGTGGCGTTGGACGCGCCGCGGGTGGCGGCGGAGCTCGCCGGGCTGTCGGGGCTCGCGGTGACGGACGCGGAGCGGACGGCGCCGTTGCTGCCCCGCCACCCCGCCTACGTCATCTTCACCTCCGGCTCCACCGGCCGCCCCAAGGGCGTCATGGTCGAACACGAGGCCATCGTCAACCGCGTCCAGTGGATGCAACACGCCTACCGACTGACCTCAGGCGACCGCGTCCTGCAGAAGACCCCCGCCGGATTCGACGTCTCCGTCTGGGAGTTCTTCTGGCCCCTCGCCGAAGCCGTCCCCCTGGTCATCGCCCGACCCGAAGGACACAAGGACCCCGACTACCTCGCGAACCTCATCCGCGAACAGCACGTCACCGTCCTGCACTTCGTCCCCTCCATGCTCGCCGCCTTCCTCGCCGAAACCGAGATCGCGACCTGCCCCACCCTCCGCCTCGTCGCCTGCAGCGGCGAAGCCCTCCCCACCGAACTCACCACCCGATTCCACACCTCCGCCGGTGCCTCACCGGTGGCCCTGGAGAACCTCTACGGGCCCACCGAGGCGGCCGTCGACGTCACCGCCGGTTCCGCGACCGCGGCGAACGCGGCCCAGGGCAGGCCCTCCGCCTCGATCGGTTCTCCCGTCTGGAACACCCAGCTCTACGTCCTCGACCACCACCTGCGCCCCGTACCCCCCGGCGTCCCCGGCGAACTCCACCTCGCCGGCACCCAACTCGCCCGCGGATACACCGCACAACCCGCCCTCACCGCCGAACGCTTCACCGCCAACCCCTACGGA
>NZ_JBEZIB010000045.1:0-56706 GCF_040650855.1 Streptomyces sp. NPDC048606
GGCGGGCGCCCACCCGCCGGGGGCCCCCGCGCCCCCCCACCCCCCACAAAAACGGGCCGCCGCGGGGGCGGCCCCCGCCGGGGCCCCCCACGCCGAGGCGCTTTCCGGGCCCGCCCCGGGCCCGCCCCGGGCGCGCTCGGAACCCGGCCCCGCCCGCGCGGGCGTCCGGCGGGCCCTCGACCTCGGGTGACAATGGCCGGGTGCTCCACGATCTCTTCCCGCCCGGCATCCAGCACGCCCTGGACCTCGCGGGCATTTTTGTCTTCGCCACCGCGGGCGCGCTGCTCGCCGTCCGCAAGAACTTCGACGTCTTCGGCATCGCCGTGCTCGCCCTCGTCACCGCTCTCGGCGGCGGTCTGCTGCGCGACCTGTGCATCGGCGCCGTGCCGCCCGCGGCGTTCGGGGAGCTGAGCTTCTTCGTCACGCCCCTGATCGCCGCCGCGCTCGTCTTCTTCCTGCACCCCGAGGTCCAGCGGATCAACCGGGCCATCAACGTCTTCGACGCCGCCGGCCTCGGCCTCTTCTGCGTGACCGGCACGACCAAGGCCTACGAGTACGGCCTCGGCCTGACCGCCTCGGCCGCCCTGGGTCTGGCCACGGCCGTCGGGGGCGGTGTCCTGCGCGACGTCCTGGCCAACGAGGTGCCGTCGCTGCTGCGCGACCGCGAGATGTACGCCGTGCCCGCCGTCGTGGGCGCCTCGATGGTGGCCGTCTTCATCGGTCTGCACGCCCTCAACGCGGTGACCACCGCCCTCGCCATCGTCACCACCTTCGTGCTGCGGCTGCTCGCGATGCGCTACCACTGGCGGGCGCCGCTGGCCTGGAACCGCCGTTCGGCGGTGGCCGAAGAGCCGTAGGGGGCCGCCGGGGGAGCGCCCGGCCCTTCCCGCAAGCAAAAGCTACCGCTTAGTAAGTTAGCGGTGTACCGTCGTTCCCATGACGCACGCAGCGGCCCAGGCATCCATCGGCGACAGTGAATTCGACCGCGACACCACCATCACGCCCCGCGCGGGCGAACCCGGTGCGTACGACGCGGAGCTCTCCGCCGGCTGGACGATCATCGCCGCCGTCAACGGCGGCTACCTGCTGGCCCTGGTCGGCCGCGCCCTGTCCGCGGCCCTGCCGCACCCGGACCCCTTCTCCGTCTCCGCGCACTACCTGACCTCCTCCGTGCCCGGTCCCGCCGTGATCCGGACCCAGGTCGTGCGGGTGGGCCGCACCCTCTCCACCGGCCAGGCCTCCCTGTTCCAGTTCGACGAGAACGGCGCCGAGGTCGAGCGCATCCGCGTCCTCGCCTCCTACGGCGACCTCTCCGCGCTGCCCGACGCCGTCCACACCGTCGCCACCCCGCCCGTCATGCCCCCCTACGCCGACTGCCTCGGCGCCGAGGCCGGCCCGGCCCCCATCCCCGGCAGCTCCGCCATCGTGGACCGCCTGCGCCTGCGACTGGACCCGGCGACCGCCGGCTGGGCCGTCGGAGCCCCCTCCGGCAAGGGCGAGATGCGGGCCTGGTTCGAACTCGCCGACGGCCGCGACGCCGACCCGCTGTCGCTGCTCCTCGCCGTGGACGCGCTGCCCCCGACCGCCTTCGACCTCGGTCTCGTCGGCTGGGCCCCGACCGTCGAACTCACCACCCACATCCGCTGCCGCCCGGCCCCCGGCCCGCTGCGCGTGTCCATCGTGACCCGCAACCTCGCCGGCGGGTTCCTGGAGGAGGACGCCGAGGTCTGGGACAGCGCCGACCGCCTCGTGGCCCAGTCCCGCCAGCTGGCCCGCGCCCCGCGCTGACGGACACCGCCGACCGCCCGCCGCCGCCCCGCCGGAGATTCCCGGCGGGGCCGCGCGCCGTCGCCGACGGCGGGGACCGGCCGGCGGGGGGAATCCCGGCACGCGGGGACTCGTAGAATCGGGGGATCATGGCCTACCTCGACCACGCCGCGACCACCCCGATGCTGCCGGAAGCCGCCGCGGCGATGACCGCGCAGTTCGCCGCCACCGGCAACGCCTCCTCCCTCCACGCGGCCGGCCGTCGGGCCCGCCGCACCGTCGAGGAGGCCCGCGAATCCCTCGCCGAGGCGCTCGGCGCGCGCCCGAGCGAGGTGGTCTTCACCGCGGGCGGCACCGAGGCCGACAACCTCGCCGTCAAGGGCCTCTACTGGTCCCGCCGCGACGCCGACCCCGCCCGCGACCGCATCCTCGCCAGCCCCGTCGAGCACCACGCCGTCCTCGACGCCGTGCACTGGCTCGCCGAGCACGAGGGCGCCCGGGTCGAGTACCTGCCCGTCGACCGGTACGGCCGCGTGCACCCCGAGGCCTTCCGGGAAGCCGTCGAGCGCGCCCCCGACGAGGTGGCCCTCGCCACCGTCATGTGGGCGAACAACGAGATCGGCACCGTCATGCCGGTGCGCGAACTCGCCGGGATCGCCCGCGAACACGGGATCCCGCTGCACTCCGACGCCGTCCAGGCCTTCGGACAGCTCGACGTCCGCTTCGGCGAAAGCGGCCTCGCCGCCATGACCGTCAGCGGCCACAAGGTCGGCGGCCCCTACGGCATCGGCGCCCTGCTGCTGGGCCGCGACCAGAGCCCCGTCCCCGTCCTGCACGGCGGGGGCCAGGAACGACACGTCCGCTCCGGCACCCTCGACGTACCGGCCATCGCCGCCTTCGCGGTCGCCGCCGAACTCGCCGCCGCGCGGCGCGAGCGCTTCGCGGCGCAGATCGGCGCCCTGCGCGACGAACTCGTCGCCGCCGTCCTCGCCGCCGTCCCCGACGCCGTCCTCGGCGGCGACCCCGAGGACCGCCTCCCGGCCAACGCCCACTTCAGCTTCCCCGGCTGCGAGGGCGACTCCCTGCTGCTCCTCCTCGACGCCCAGGGCATCGAGTGCTCCACCGGCTCCGCCTGCACCGCCGGCGTGGCCCAGCCCAGCCACGTCCTGCTCGCCACCGGCACCGACCCCCGACTCGCCCGCGGCACCCTGCGCTTCTCCCTCGGCCACACCTCCACCAAGGAGGACGTCGCCGCGGTCGCCGCCGCCATCGGCCCGGCCGTGGAACGCGCCCGCACGGCCGGACTCAGCTAGGCCGGGCCGCCAGCTCCGCGCGCACCAGGCCCAGATAGCGGTCCCAGTCCCACAGGGGCCCCGGGTCGGTGTGGTCGGCGCCCGGGACCTCGGAGTGCCCCACGAAGTGCCGCCGGTCCACGGGTATGCCGTACCGGCGGCAGACGTCGGCGGCGAGCCGGGCCGACGCCGCGTACATCGCGTCCGTGAAGTCCTTGGGCCGGTCGACGAAGCCCACGTGCTCGATGCCCACGCTGCGCTCGTTCATCGAGCGGTTGCCCGAGTGGAAGGCCACGTCCAGCTCGCGCACCATCTGCTCCACATGGCCGTCCTGACGCACGATGTAGTGCGCCGACGCCTTGTGGAAGGGGTTCTGGAAGGCCTCCACCGAGGACTGGAAGCCGCCCTGCGTGACGTGCACCACGATCCGGTCCACCCGGTAGTCGTCCGGACGGTCGGCCAGCCGCCAGTTCGCCGGCGAGGCCGCCGTCCACCCCGCGCCCGCGTGGTCGAGCTCGCCCTCCTTGCGGGGCTTGGACACCCCCGGCAACAGCCACCAGGCCCGTCCGATCTCCTCGCGCCCCGCCACCGCCGCGATCCCGAGCACGCCGAGCCCGCCGAAGAGCACCGCTCTGCGGGTCCTGCCGGGCCGCTTCCCGGCCCCGTCCGTCCGCTCCGTCATGTGATCCACCCCCCAGAGCCGATAACGCGCCGTGACCCCGCACGGTTCCCCGTACCCTGGTTGGTGCTATGACTGAGAACCTGCCGCGCACCGCCCGCCCCCTCCGCGTCCTGGCCGCCATGTCGGGCGGAGTCGACTCCGCCGTCGCCGCCGCCCGCGCCGTCGAAGCCGGGCACGACGTCACCGGCGTCCACCTGGCGCTCTCCGCGAACCCGCAGTCCTTCCGGACCGGGGCCCGCGGCTGTTGCACCATCGAGGACTCCCGCGACGCCCGCCGCGCCGCCGACGTCATCGGCATCCCGTTCTACGTCTGGGACCTCGCCGAACGCTTCCGCGAGGACGTCGTCGAGGACTTCATCTCCGAGTACGAGGCCGGCCGCACCCCGAACCCGTGCCTGCGCTGCAACGAGAAGATCAAGTTCGCGGCGCTGCTCGACAAGGCCCTCGCCCTCGGCTTCGACGCCGTCTGCACCGGCCACTACGCCACCGTCGTCCTGAACGAGGACGGCACCCGCGAGCTGCACCGCGCCTCCGACATGGCCAAGGACCAGTCGTACGTGCTCGGCGTCCTCGACGAGAAGCAGCTGGCCCACGCCCTCTTCCCCCTCGGTGACACCCTCACCACCAAGGAGGAGATCCGCGCCGAGGCCGAGGAGCGCGGCCTCGCCGTCGCGAAGAAGCCCGACAGCCACGACATCTGCTTCATCGCCGACGGCGACACCCAGGGCTTCCTCGCGAACCGCCTCGGCAAGGCCGAGGGCGACATCGTCGACGAGACGGGCGAGAAGGTCGGCAGCCACGACGGCGCCTTCGGCTTCACCATCGGCCAGCGCAAGGGCCTGCGCATCGGCCACCCCGCGCCCGACGGCAAGCCCCGCTACGTCCTCGACATCTCCCCGGTGAACAACACCGTCACCGTCGGCCCCGCCGAGGCCCTCGACGTCAGCGCCCTGACCGCGATCCGCCCCCGCTGGTGCGGCTCCACCCCCGCCGCCCCCGGCACCTACACCGCGCAGCTGCGCGCCCACGGCGGCGAGACCGAGGTGCACGCCGAGGTCGTGGAGGGGGAGCTGCGCGTCCGCTTCGCGGAACCGGTCCGCGGCGTGGCCCCCGGCCAGGCGATCGTCCTCTACGACGGCACCCGCGTGGTCGGCTCCGCCACCATCGCCACCACCACGCGGGCCACCGCCGCCGCCTCCGCCTAAGTAGCCAGTCCGCCCGTCCGTCGGCAGTCAACTCCCGATGACGGGCGCTGGCGCTTTCGCCTGGGAGGTCTTAGGCTCCCTTTTACGGATTACCCGTTCAAAAGAGCCTGAGGCGGCCAACCGCTAGCCCGCCCCACTGGAGGTCGGTCATGCTGCTCAGCTTCCGGGTGGCCAATCACCGCTCCATTCGCGAGGAGCAGGAGCTGTCGCTCGTAGCGACGGAATTCAACGAGAAGACGGCGCGCGAGACGGGCGTCCGCTCCGAAGGGAAGCCGCTGGCGGTCCTGCCGGCGGTGGGAGTATTCGGCGCCAACGCCTCAGGCAAGTCGAACATGCTGGCGGCGATGCGGTTCATGAGGGACGCCGTGATCGACTCCCTGGCCGCCTGGGACCGGGAGGCTGGCGTCCCCCGTCAGCCGTTCGAACTCGCTGACGAGGCACGTGACGATACGAGCCTCTTCGAGGTGGATCTGCTTCTCGGGCGCGCCGAAAAAGTTCGCTACACCTACGGCTTCGAACTGTCTGACGACCGGGTCGAAAGCGAGTGGCTCCATGCCTACCCCTCGGGGCGGAGGCAGGTGTGGTTCGAGCGGGACGCCGAACGGACGGAAGCCGACGGCGGTCCGTTCCGCTTCCCCGGCACCGGACTGACAGGTCGGAAGGACCTCAAGGATCTCCTCGTCACGACGACGCGCTCCAACGCGCTCTTCCTGACCGTGGGCGCGGCCCTCAACCACCCTCAGCTCTCCGCCATCCACCGCTGGTTCCGGGACAACCTCTGGCTCGTCACATCCGGCAAGGACGTCAAGGAGCGGACGGCGTGGACGCGTGAGCGGCTTACCGGCGAGGGAGGGGAGGCGCTGCGGGAGCGCGTCGCGACCTTGCTGGCCTCGGCCGACCTCGGAGTGAGCGGGGTGGAGACGGACCCCGACACCGGGGAGATCCAGTTGCTGCACCGCGGGTCGGGCGACCAGCCGAGGCCGCTGGACTTCTGGAAGCAGGAGTCGCAGGGCACGCACGCCTGGTTCGCCTTCCTCGGCCCGCTCCTGCACATGCTGGGCAGGAAGGGTGGGGGCGTCCTCCTCGCGGACGAGTTGGATTCCAGCCTCCATCCGCTGCTGGCAGCCGAGGTGATCCGCCTCTTCCAGGACGAAGAGGCCAACCCGGGGCCGGCGCAGCTGGTCTTCACCACGCACGAGGCAACCCTTCTGGGACCGTCCGTCGTGGAACGGCCCCTCGACCGCGACCAGGTGTGGATCACCGTCAAGGAGGCGACGGGCGAGTCCGCGCTCTACCCGCTGCTCGCGGCCCGCAAGGCCCGCAACGACGAGAATCTGGAACGCCGCTACCTTCACGGCCACTACGGTGGTGTGCCCCGCCTGGCCAGCGGCGAGGTCGCCCGCCAGCTCGCGGCACTGGAGCGGCGGCTCGCGCAGCAGACGGAATCGGACCGGGAACCGAAGGCGACGACCACAGCGTGAGCAGATCATCCGCCGAGGGCCGGCGTGTCAACCGTCGCCGGGGCAGGCACGAGTCGCCCCGACCCGCCCGGCGAGACCTGTCCTCCTACGGCGACGAATCGCGCCGTGTCGTGTACATCGCGGCCGAGGGGGAGAAGACCGAGGATGAATACATCAAGCTTCTGAACACCACCTACGGCGAGCGCCCCGGCAACAAGTTCTTCCTGAACTTCTCGGCCGTACGCAAGGGGCTGCGCCCCGACCAGGTGGTCGACCACGTGATCGCCCGGGCGCCCGGTGCCGCGGACGAGAAATGGGCGCTCTTCGACCGGGACACGGAGGACAGCCGCGACACTGCCATCCGTGAGGCGATGAGCAAGGCCGCCAGGGAAGGCGTCCAGGTGGCTCTGTCCCACCCGTCCATCGAGCTGTGGCTGCTCCTGCACTTCCAGCCGTTCACCAGCAGGGAGGAAGGGCGCAGCGGCGTGGTGAAGGACCGCCTGCGCAAACACCCGGACGCGAAGGGCTTCGCCACGTACGACACGAAGTCGGGTGGACGGGGCAAGGGGATCGACGGCACTCGGGGTGCGTCACTCGTCGGCAAGGAGGGGGACGCGATCACGAACGCACGCAAGCTCGTCGATCAGTGCCCTCATGGTGCCTGCTCGTCCAAGAACGCAGACCTGGGGAAGATCCCGGGCCCGCGCAAGGAAACGTACGAGCAGTGGAACCTCCGGTCCGGGCACGCCGCCGGATGCGATCCGCTCAAGCGCGACCCGTCCACCGACATGTGGCGCCTGCTGAGCAGCCTGGGCATCGGCACGGAGCCGAAGAAGGACTCGGGGCGACGCCGCTAGCTCGTCGGTTTCCGCCGCGCACCCCTCCCGGACTAGGCTGCCGGAGTTCTCCCGAAACTCCCACGGCGTACGAAGGACCGGTGCGTGGCCCGTATCACACTGCCCCAGCTGGAGCGGCATCTCTTCTCCGCCGCCGACATCCTGCGCGGCCGGATGGACGCCTCTGAGTACCGCGACTTCATCTTCGGGATGCTCTTCCTGAAGCGGTCCTCCGACGAGTTCCAGCCCGAGTGGGAGCGGGTCTACGAGGATGAGCTGGAGAAGGCCGGCGACCGAGCCAAGGCCCTGGCCCGGGCGAACGACCCGGACAAGTATCCGCGGGTCTTCTACGTGCCCCCCCGCGCCCGCTGGTGGAAGGGGCCCCACCACAACCCGGAAGATCCGGACCACCCGCTTCCGGGCCTGTCGATGCTGGTCGAGCGGGTCGGTGAGAGCCTGGACCAGGCACTGGTGGCCCTCCAGGACAGCCACGAGCGACTGGCGGGCGTGGCCTCGCACATCTCCTTCAACGAGGTCGTCGGCACCAAGCCCCGCTTCACCGATGCCGAGCTGCGCTCGCTCATCCGCCACTTCAGCCTGTACCGCCTGCGCAACGAGGACTTCGAGTTCCCCGACATGCTGGGCGCGGCCTACGAATACCTCCTCGCCCGCTTCGCGGACTCTGCCGGTCAGCGTGGTGGCGAGTTCTACACCCCGCGAGAGGTCGTCCGGCTGATGGTCCGGCTGGTCCACCCGGAGCCCGGGGACAGCGTGTACGACCCCTGCGCCGGCTCCGGCGGCATGCTCATCGCCGCACACGAGTACGTGGAGGAGCACGGCGGATCCCCGGACTCCCTCGCGATCAACGGCCAGGACAAGAACGGCCCCTCCTGGTCCATGGCCAGCATGAACATGGTGCTCCACGGCATCCATGAATTTGATCTCAAGCACGGCGACACCCTCACCGAGCCCCTGCACCTCACCCCGGCCAGGCGGCTGCGCTCCTTCACCAAGGTGCTGTCGAACCCGCCGTTCTCCCTCAACTACGACGCCGAGCTGGTCGCCGAGGCCGACGAGAGGCACGGCTGGCGGATGAAGTGGGGCGAGACTCCGGAGAACGGCAAGAAGGCCGACCTGATGTTCGTCCAGCACATGATCTCCGTACTGGAGGCGCGGGGTGTAGCGGCGACCGTCATGCCGCACGGTGTGCTGTTCCGCAGCGGCAAGGAACGCGACATCCGTGTGAAGCTGCTGGAGGACGACTGCATCGAGGCGGTGATCGGCCTCGGCCCGAACCTCTTCTACGGCACCGGTATCCCGGCCTGCATTCTGGTCCTGCGCCCGCCGCACCGCAAGCGCGGCGACCGGGAGAACAAGGTCCTCTTCATCAACGCGGACCGGGACTTCCGTGCCGCCCGCAACCAGAACGAGCTCGGCCCCGAGTACGTCGAGAAGATCGCCACCGTCTACCGGGAGTGGCGCCAGGTCCCGGGCTACTCGCTGGCCGTGGACGTCGCGGACCTGCTGAAGGCCGACGCCAACCTGAACATCCGCCGCTGGGTGGACAACTCCCCGCCGGCCGAACCGCAGGATGTTCGCGCACATCTGTACGGTGGTGTGCCGCTGGCCGAGATCGAGTCCAAGGCGCAGCTCTTCGCGGCCTACGGCGTCGACTCGACAGCCCTCTTCGCGGAGCGCGCGGACGACCCGGAATACGTCGACTTCCTCGCCGAGGGGCACGAGGCCACGGCTGCCCGCATCCCGGGGCTGGCGGCGGCGAAGGAAGCGGCCCTTCGCGAGACGTACGAGAGGTGGTGGACCGACCAGTCCGCGCACTTCGTGGCCCTCGCCGAGGACCGTCAGCTGATGCAGCTGCGTAAACGGCTGGTGTCCGGCTTCACCAAGGCCATCGGTGGCGCGGGCGTCCTGGACGAGTACACGACGGCCGGCATCATGGCCGACTGGTGGACGTTCGCACGGTACGACCTCAAGGCCCTTGCCGCGGGCGGGTTCGAGCGGGTGCTCGACGGCTGGGTGGACTCGGTGGACACGATGGTCGCCCCCGTGACCCCCGAGGTCGATGAGCCGAAGGCCTCGGGCCGTGGCCGTCCGAAGACCTCCGTGTCGGCAGCCGACCGCCGCCGTGCGATGGACGAGCCGGTGGTCCGTGTGCTGATCCCGGAGTTCCTGGACGAAGTCGCCCGTGCGGATGCGGATTACGCGGCGGCTGACGCCGCGTACAAGACGGCGCTGGAGGAACTGGCCACGGCCAAGCCGGCGGACGCGGATCCGCAGGCGGAGGACGACACGGACGAGGTGGACGACTCGGAGGAACGGACCCCGGCGACCCCCGAGGAACTGGCCCGCCTTGAGGAAGCCGTCACGCGTCGCCGCAAGGAGCGCACGGCCGCCTCCAAGCGCCGCTCCGCCCTGGACGCCCGCTTCCTGCCGGACCTGAAGGCCGCCGCCGAGCTGGCCAAGGCGGAGGATGGCGGAGCCCAGCGGGTTGTCCTGACCGTCCTCGACGGAGCCCTGTCCTCCCGCCTGGACGCGGCGGTCGGCGCAGGGCGCCGCGAACTGGTGGCTTCGTTCCAGCGCTGGGCGGAGAAGTACGCGGTGTCCCTGGAGGACCTGGAGACGGAAGGCGCGGGCGCGGCAGGGGAGTTCACCGACTGGCTGAAGGAGCTGGGCTATGCGCGGTGAGATTCCACTCGGCGAACTGCTGCTGGAAATTCAGGTGGGTGTGGCGGGTGGAGCGCAGAGCACGCCACCCGCCGATGACGAGTGGGGCGTTCTTCGCCTCTCGGCGATCACGTCTGACTCATATTCCGCCACTGATGCGAAGCGCATGACGGCCCATGCGGCGGAGGTGACCAAGCTTGAGCTCAAGGCTCGGGATGTCCTCATGATTCGCGTCAACGGTGCCCAACATTTGGTAGGGGCTACCGGCTGCATCAAGCAGATCCGCCAGCGCCTTGTGCTCTCAGACCTCATGTACCGATTGGTTCCGTGCCGGGATCGCGCAACGCCTGAGTTCTTGGCGCTGGCCCTGGGATCGCTGCCGGTTCGGCGTCAGATCGTAGCGGCGATGCGTGGTTCCAGCGGACAGTTCCAGCTGCCGAAATCTGAGGTCCGGGCGCTCACCGTGCCTGATGTCTCCCTTGCTGAGCAGCGGCGAATCGTGACCGCCCACGACGCGATCGAGCGCCGCATCACCTCCCTTGCGGAGGCTGGGGCCAAGCTCGGGACCGTCCGACGGGGCATTGTCGATCGCCTGGTGGCTGGGCCGAGGATGCAAATGAAGTCGCTCCTCGTGCGTCGGCCGAAGAACGGCTATTCGCCTGTCGAGGTTCCAGAATGGACCGGTCTGCTCACCCTGGGGCTCGGTTGTCTAACGCCAGACGGGTTCCGTCCGCGCCAGTTGAAGCACATTCCTAAGAGCGACCAAGCCCAGCGGTTCGTGATCTCCGATGGGGACCTGTTGATGAGTCGGGCCAACACCCGTGAACTCGTCGGGTTGGTCGGCTTGTACAAAGATGTTGGTCAACCATGCATCTACCCGGACCTCATGATGCGCTTGACCCCAGACCCTGAGATCTGCCTGCCGGAGTACCTGGAGCTTGCTCTACGGACTCCAACGCTTCGTCGGGCTGTTCAGGCAGGCGCGCGGGGTACCAGCGAGAGCATGGTGAAGATCAGCAGCGAGTTGGTCGAGTCGCTCGACGTACCTGTGCCGTCACTCGAAGCACAGCGACGCGCCGTGCGCGCCGTGGCTGCGCTGGACTTGCGTATCGCCAGGCAAGAAGAACGGATCGAGAAACTCCGGGTCGTGCAGCAGGGCGTTACCGAGGATCTGTTGTCCGGGCGGGTGCGCGCTGCCTGAGCGCCGGGCCTGGTCAGCGGGGGATGGCGTCAGTCGTTTCTCTCTGCACGCTGAGCAGGAGCGCGACGAATGCTGATGCGTGGAGTCTGATGACGTGCTCCGGGCGGACGCTGTCCCGGATGGCTATGCCGTCCGGGATCACGGCTATCTCCACGCAGTTGTTGCCGCCGTCCTCCGAGTAGGACGACTTCACCCACACCTCAGCCATAGCGCGGCGCCTCACAGTTCTCGGGCGATCGACCGAATGAGGTCGGCCGACCCGTTCTCAGGTAGCGCAACCTTCTCCACCAGGTCCATACGCCGACGGAAGTTGCCGAGTTGGGTGGGCGAGTCGACGAAGATGGCGCCAGCCGGAGAGTCCATGTGGATGGTGTCCAACTGCACGTGTGCCGCTTCCGCATGCAGCACGGAATCGCCGGCCATCGGGAATCCTCCCGCAGAGAAGGGGATGACGAGCAGGGTCACGTTAGCCCGCTCAGTCGCGTCGAGCAGCTTGTGCAGTTGGCCCCGGGCTACGGTCCGGCCGCCGAGCTGCATCCGCAATGCGGCCTCATGGATGATGCCGACGTAGGGCTTTGAGGCTCCCCCGGTGACGGCTGCCTGACGGGCCATCCGATGCGCGACCCGCAGTTCGACCTCCAGCCGCGGCAACGACGGCACGAGGAGGTCGAAGATCGCGCGGGCATGGTCTTCGGTCTGGAACAAGCCCGGTAGGTGCGCGGTCTGGACCGTGCGCAGTCGCACGGCATCGTTCTCCAGTTCCGACACGTCGAGGAAGCCGGGAGGGATCTTCCCTCGGTACTCGTCCCACCAGCCGGCCTTGCGTCCACCTGTCATGCCCGCCAGGACGTCGACGAGGGTGGTGTCACCACACTCGTAGATGCTCGCCAGGCGCCGCAATCGTTCCTCGCTGATGCCGAACCGCCCGGCCTCGATGTTCGAGATCGCAGTGCGGTCGGTGCCGAGCAGGGTCGCGGCTGCCGGCGCGGACAAGCCGGCCGCTTCGCGGAGCCGACGCAGCTCCGCACCGAACCGGCGCTGACGGATGGTTGGTGTTTGCCTGGGTGCCATGTGCCCTCTCCGCTCGCGCACAGTGTGCCGACAGGAACTCGATGCGTCCACCGAATCGCTCTGGTCAACCCGTTAGAGCGATTTGGGTAGCACCCGTTATAAATCCGGCGCTAGCGTGGGACAGTCACAACGCCCCGCCCAGCCACCGACCAACCGGAAGCGCACCGAAGCGGCCCCCGCCAGCAGGCACTCGGCAGAGCCACCGGACGGCGAACGAGGGGCGCGGGCCACGTGGCCGACACAAACCAGCTCACGCCGCACACGGAGGTGCCCGCGTGAAACCCGAAGCCGAGCAAGCAGACAGCAGTCAGGGCGGGAGCAGTTCAGGGCCGCCACCGATCCCCTACGCCGAACCCTGGGAGTACGAACTTCACTTCCCCCGCGACCCCCGCGCCCCCGGGGTCGCCCGTACCACCCTCCGGGCTGTGCTCGGCGCCCACGGGCTCGCCGAACTCGCGGACCGCGCGGAGCCGTTGGCCTCGGAGCTCGCCACCAACTCCGTCCGCCACACCAAAGGCCCCGCCTCGGTGCGGCTGCGCTGGACGTGGCCCGTGCTCCGGGTGAGCGTCTCCGACACCAGCCCCGTCTTCCCGATGCCCTCCGGACCGCCACCGCCCGGAGATGCCGGATCCGGGCGTGGGATGGCGATACTCGAACTCATCGCGGACCAGTGGGGCGGCTGCTGCCTCGATGAGCGGCTGTTCGGCGTCGGGGGCAAGACGGTGTGGTTCGAACTCAGAGCGTACGAGGGCCCCGGTACGCCGCCGGTGGCTTCCGCCGCCCTCGCCGCCTGAGCGCACGGCACGGCCCCGTTCCCGTCCGCGCCCGTAGGTACAGTGGCCCCTACCCCTGTTCGACTCAGGGGCAGGGGCGATGTGCGGCTACGGGCGGGGAGAGCACGGTATGGCGCAGCCGGAGTACGACAAGGTCGAGAAGCCGCTCATCGAGCAGCTGATCGCCATGGGGTGGCAGCACCTGCAGGGGGCTCCGCCCGGGGAGCCCGTCACCAGCCCCGCCCCGTCCGGCCGCTCCTCGTTCTCCGAGGCCGTCTACGCCGACCGCTTCCGCACCGCCGTCGCCCGCATCAACCCCGGTCCGGACGGCAAGCCCTGGCTCAACGACACGCAACTCGACCACCTGTTCGCGTCACTCCTCGGGACGGGCGTCGGCCGAGGCGTGGCCGGGAACCTGAGCGTCACCGAGACGCTGCGCAAGGGCGTCAACGCGCGCAGCCTGCCCGGCTGGACCAAGGGCAAGCCCGAGCATGTCCGGCTCGTCGACTGGGAGGGGGAGTTCGCGCCTCTCGGGGACGCCGGGACGGGGAACGACCTGCTCGCCGTCTCCCAGTTCAAGGTGGTGCGATCCGGAGCCCCCGGCGCGATCCCGGACATCGTCCTCTTCGTCAACGGCCTGCCCTGGGTGGTCATCGAGTGCAAGGCGCCGCTGGCGAGTCCGGGAGGCAAGCGGTTCGCCATCGACTGGGCCGTCGAGGACGTGATCGGGTACGCGGGCGCCGAGGCGAAGGCCCCCGTCGCCGAGTTCGTGCGGTTCGCCCAAGTGCTGGTCGCCACCGACCGCGACCACGCCGAGGTGGGCACCGTCACCGCCGACGCCGAGGACTTCGCTCCCTGGCGTACGGTCTGTCCGGCGCGACCGGAGCAGGTGCGCACCGAGGCCGCCGTACCGGACAGCCGTGCGGACCTCCATGCTCAGGAGAGGCTCGTCGGCGGTGTGCTCCGGCCGGCCCACCTGCTGACCCTCGTCCGGGACTTCACCACCGAGGCGGGCAGGGGGCCGCGCACCGTCAAGGTCATCGGCCGGTACCAGCAGTTCCGGGCCGTGCACAGGATCGCCAAGCGCCTGCGGGACCGGCGTGAGATGGTCGCGGCGGGCCACGAGGTGGACCAGCGGGGCGGTGTCACCTGGCACACCCAGGGCTCGGGCAAGTCGCTCACCATGGCCTTTCTGGTCCGCCACCTGCGCAGCGACGCCGACCTGAAAGGCCACAAGGTCGTCGTCGTCACCGACCGCACGGACCTGGAGCGGCAGATCCGGGCCAGCATGGCCGCCGCCGACGAGAAGATCTACCGCGCGCGTACGGTCAAGTACGCCCGCAGCCACCTGGGCCTCGACCTGCCCGACGTCGTCCTCGTCATGCTCCAGAAGGCCCGCCGGGACGACGACGACACGTACGACGGGAAGGAAGAGGTCCTCGCCCGGACTCCCGGCGAGAAGGACCTCGTCCACAACCGGGTGGTGAACGCGAGCTCCGACATCGTCGTCCTCATCGACGAGGCGCACCGCGGGCAGAGCGCCTGGCAGAACGCCCGGCTGCGGGCCATGCTCCCCAATGCCACCATGATCGGCTTCACCGGCACGCCGATTCTCAGCGGTGCGCGCAAGACCACCGAGGAGATCTTCGGATCGCTCGCCGATACGTACACCCTTCGTGACGGCGAGATCGACGGCGCGGTCATGCCCGTCCGCTACACGGCCCAGCAAGTGAGCCTGGAGCTGGTCGAGAAGGCCGCCCTGGACGCGGGATTCGACCAGAAGGTGCCCGCCGACCCGGAGAAGCGCGCCAAGGTCCTGCGGAAGTTCGGCCGCAGGAAGCAGGTGCTCGAATCACCGTCGGTGATCGCCAAGAAGGCTGAGCACATGGTGTGGGACTGGGCGACCCGGGCCATGCCGGACGGCTTCGGGGCACAGGTCGTCGCCGTCTCCCGGAAGGCCGCCGTTGCATACCGCGAGGCGCTGGAGAAGGCACTGCGCCGTCTCGTCGCTGAGCTGGACGCCCTCGGCAGCGACGCCCATGACCCGGCCCCCGCTTCCGACCGGCAGGCTGATCTCCTCAGACTGCTGCCCCACCGGGATGTGTTGGCCTCCGTGCACGCGGCGGTGGTGATCTCGTCGCCGAAGTCGGAGAAGGGCAAGGACCCCGCCGAGTGGGACGTGTGGACCCGCAAGAAGCACCATGAGGAGCACATCTCCCGCTTCCGGCGCGGTGTGCCGGTGCCCGACCCCTTCGCCGCTGTCGACGATCCCTCGTGGGCTGCCCAGACGCACGCTGGGCCCGACACCGGTGATGCCGAGTTGCCCGGCTCCGTCAACGACCCCTGGCACGGTGCCGGATCCGGAGCTCCCGCCGGCGACACCGTCCGGCCGGAGGCCGAGGTCAGCGAGCCTCCCCTGGGCTTTCTCGTCGTCACCTCCATGCTGCTCACCGGCTTCGACGCCCCGGTGGAACAGGTGATGTACCTGGACCGCTCGCTGTTCGGAGCCGGTCTGCTCCAGGCCATCGCACGTACCAATCGGCCCTACCGCAAGAAGGAGTGGGGACTGGTCGTCGACTACGTCGGCGTGGGCCCCGAGCTGGCCCGCTCGATGGCCGAGTACGAGGACGCGCACCTGAAGCAGGTGCTCGGATACCAGGATGTGTCGTTCGACCACCTCGACCCGGACAGCAAGGCCGCTCAGCCGACCGAGGGAAGGATGTGGCTCCAGGTGGACGCGGCGGCCGACGCCCTGCTCGCCGACCTGCGCAAGCGCCTCGGTGACTTCCTCACGGCCCACGGCGTCAGGGCCCTCGGTGACGAGTCGCAGCGCGAGGACCTGCTCGCCGTACTCCGGGACCCACTCATGCGGGGCGAGTTCGATGAGCTCGCACGGGACTTCTTCAACGCCCTCAACGCCGTCCTGCCCCGCCCCACGGCGCTT
The DNA here is from genome assembly GCF_040650855.1 of Streptomyces sp. NPDC048606. Classification (NCBI taxonomy): domain Bacteria; kingdom Bacillati; phylum Actinomycetota; class Actinomycetes; order Kitasatosporales; family Streptomycetaceae; genus Streptomyces; species Streptomyces sp. NPDC048606. The sequence continues at coordinate 15,914 of NZ_JBEZIB010000045.1, forward strand.
GTGTACGAGGCGTTCGCCCGGCTGCTCAGCGAGGTCCAGTACCTGGCCCGGGAGCGCTACCTCGACGGTCGAGAGCAGTTCAGCCCGCGCCGCTACGGGGCGAAGGTGCGCGCCCTGATCGCGGAGCACCTGCGGGCACCGGCGATCGCGGAGCGCATCCCGCCGGTCCAACTCGGCGCCCCCGACTTCATGGCACGGGTCAACGCCAACCCCGACCCCAGGGCCCGGGTCTCGTACCTCACCAGCCGTATCCGGACCCAGATCACGGCGCACCTGGAGGGTTATCGGTCCCGGTACGAGCAGTTCAGCCAGCGCCTTGAAGCGGTCATCCGGCAGATGGACGCCGACTTCGACGAGGCCGCCGCTGCATTGGCCCTGGCGCAGCTCGCGGAGGAGATCATCGCCTTCGAGGAGGGCGCGGCCCAGGGGGCTGGGGAGGCGCTGCAGCGGTGGACCGAGAGGCCCGTCTACGCCGTGCTCAGCGGAGAACTGGCCTCGGCCGGCGCCTCCGCCGTGCCGGACGGCATCGACCTCTACCAGGCGGCGCGTGACGTCACCTGGAAGATCGCCACTCTGGTGAGCTCCCCGAACTTCGCCACCCTGGCCGACGCACAGCACCGTGTGCGCAAGGAACTGCGGATCCACCTGGAGGAAAAGCTGCACGTCGACTGGGACGAGACCGGCACGATCGCGGGGGCCCTCGTGGAGCTCGCGATCCACCGGCGCGAGGACTTCCTCCGCTACGAGCAGTAGGGCACAGACGCCGGCGCCCGGGCACTGTCCTGGCTGGGTGGTAGGAATGGCGGGTGAGCACCTCCATTCGTCAGGCGATCGCCGGCCTGCCCTTCCCCGAGGGCTGGCACTGGCGTGTCGAGGTCCGGCCCCGGCGCCGGACCCTCGGCATCGAGGTCACGGCGGAGGGCGAGGTGGTGTTCGCCGTACCGACGGATGCGGACCCGGTGGCGGTCGCCTCCGCCGTACGCAGCAGGCTGCCGCGCCTTGCGGCGGAGGTACACCGCCGCCGGGCCCGGCCCGCCGAGCCGGTAAAGGAACTGGTTGGCGGCAGCAGCTTTGCCTACCTCGGGCGCCGGTACCGGCTCAGACCGGTACCGGATGGCCCGGGCGCGCGCGTCCGCCTGATCGCCGGGTGGCTCGAACTTCCCGCGCCCGCCACCCCCGGCGCAGGGGCTGAAGCACTTGCGCGCTGGTACGAGGACCGTGGGCGGGGCTGGCTGGCGTCCCGTGCGCCGGCCGTGGCGCTGCGTCTGGGGGTCCAGCCGGCCGAGGTGGCCGTGCAGGACTTGGGCCACAGGTGGGGTGCCTGCACACCCGGCGGTGTCATCCGTGTGCACTGGGCCGTGATGCAGCTACCGGCCAGCCTTGTGGAATTCGTCCTTGTACACGAGCTGTGCCACCTCAAGGACTCCGGACACGGACGGGAGTTCCGGCGCCAGATGAGTCTCGCGCTCTCCGATTTCGAACAGCGTGAGACCTGGTTCGAGAAGGAAGAACCGTTCCTTTGGCGTGGGGCCATCCGATAGACGTTCCGTGTGCGGTTGTCAGGCCACCGTCAGGACGATCTTGCCGGTGGTGCGGCCGAGTTCGCCGATCCCGTGGGCCTCGGCGGCCCGCTCCAGCGGCAGCACGGTGTCGATCAGCGGCTTCAGCGATCCCGCCTCCACCAGCGCGGCGATCTCGCGCAGCCCCAGGTGGTCGGGTTCCACCAGCACCCAGTCCGCGCGGACGTCGCCGGGTTCGGCCGGCAGGGCGTCCGGGCCGGGCAGGGTGACCAGCCGGCCGCCGGGGCGCAGCACCTTCAGGGAGCGCTCGGCGGTGTCCCCGCCGAGTCCGTCCAGGACCACGTCCACGGCGGAGACGGCGTCCTCGAACGCGACCTCGCGGTAGTCCACCACCTCGTCCGCGCCCAGCGAGCGCAGCAGCTCGTGCTTGCCCGCGCTCGCCGTCCCGATCACGTACGCGCCCCGGGCCTTGGCGATCTGCACCGCCAGGTGCCCGACGCCGCCGGCCGCCGCGTGCACGAGGACCCGCTCGCCCGGGCGCACGTCGGCGGTGTCCACCAGCGCCTGCCAGGCGGTGAGCGCGGCCAGCGGCAGGGCCGCCGCCTCCACGTGGCTCAGCGCGGCGGGCTTGGGGGCCAGGTGCCGGGCGGGGGCGACCACGTACTCGGCGTAGCCGCCGGCCTGGCGGGGGAAGAGGGGCATCCCGTAGACCTCGTCGCCCGGACGGAAGATCGTCACGCCGCCGCCGACGGCCTCGACGGTGCCGGAGACGTCCCAGCCGACGACGGGGACCGCGCCCCACTCGATCAGGCCGCCGCTCCGGCGGGTCTTCCAGTCCACCGGGTTGACCCCGGCCGCGCACACCCGGACCAGGACCTCGTTCAGGCCCGGCTCGGGCCGGTCCACCTCGCGCTCGACCATCTTCTCGGAGTCACCGAATTCGGTCACGACCATCGCGCGCATGCTGTTCCGCCTCATTCCATTCCCAACCGTTCGATACCGGGTTCTCCCCGGCAGTGGACCCAGACTCGGGCACCGGGGACCTCCGTGGTGTTGGCCGGATGGCCACTATGTGACAGGATCTGGCCATGAGCGCGGTGACGAAGGCAGTGGAAACAGAACCTGGAAATCCGGTGGAGCCCGCCCTCCACCGCGTCGCCGTCCTCGCCCTGCCCGGCGTCCCCCCGTTCGAGCTCGGCATCCCCTCCCGGGTCCTCGGCAGCGCCCTCGACGAGGAGGGCCGGCCCCTCTACGAGGTCACCGTGTGCACCGCCGACGGCGGCCCGGTGCTCAGCGACGCCGGGTTCACCGTGCAGCCCGCCGCCGGCGCCGAGGCCCTCGCCGCCGCCGACACGGTGATCGTCCCGCCCACCCACGCCATGCCCGAGTTGGCCCACGGCGGTCCGCTGCCCCCCGCCGTCACCGCGGCCGTCGCCCGCATTCGCCCCGGCACCCGCCTCGTCTCCATCTGCACCGGCTCCTACGTGCTCGCCGCCGCCGGGCTCCTCGACGGCCGCCCCGCCACCACCCACTGGAACCTGGCCCCCGAATTCCGTCGGGCCTACCCCCGCGTCGCGGTCGACGAGGACGTCCTCTTCGTCGACGACGGCGACGTCCTGACCTCCGCCGGCGTCGCCGCCGGAGTCGACCTCTGCCTGCACCTGATCCGCCGCGACCACGGCACCACCGTCGCCAACCGCGCCGCCCGCATGTGCGTCGTACCGCCCTGGCGCGACGGGGGACAGGCCCAGTACATCGACCGGCCCGTCCCCACCCCCACGGTCGCCACCACCACCGCCACCCGCGCCTGGGCCCTGGAACGCCTCGGGGAACCGCTCACCCTCGCCGAGCTGGCCGGCCACGCCCGGATGAGCCTGCGCACCTTCACCCGGCGCTTCCGCGACGAGGTCGGCACGACCCCCGTCCAATGGCTCACCGCCCAGCGCCTGGACCTCGCCCGCCAGTTGCTGGAGTCCAGCGACCTGCCCGTCGACCTGGTCGCCCACCGGGCCGGCTTCGGCTCCGCCAACTCCCTGCGCCAGCACATGCGCACCGCCTTCGGCGTCTCCCCGATCGGCTACCGCCGCACCTTCCGGCCGCACGGCCACGAGGCCGCCCCGGCATCCGCCCCCACCGCCGGCCCCGCATGACCCCGGAGGTAATCGACCCCGCCGCGCCCACCGGGCACGATCATGGGGACGGCCCGGGAGCACCGGGCAGGCCATGACAGGGGAGACACCATGACCGCGTACGCCTTCGCCCACCTGCGCCCCACCGACCTCCACGAGGACGTCCTCAACTACATCGAGCGGATCCAGGAGACCCTGGACCCCTTCGGCGGTCGCTTCCTCGTCCACGGCAAGGAGGTCGAGGTCCTGGAAGGCCCCTTCCCCGGCACGATCGTCCTCATCGCCTTCCCCGACGTCGACGCGGCCCGCGGCTGGTACGACTCGCCCGCCTACCAGGCCATCCTCCCGCTGCGCACGAAGCACATACCCGGCGAGACCCTCATCGTCGAGGGCGTCCCCGCCGACTACGACGCCGCCGCGACCGCCGCCCGCCTGCGCACCGAAACCGGCCTCTGATCGACCTCTGACGCCCTCGGCGGACCGGCCCGCCGGCCGGCCCGCAGACCGGATCCCGCCGGGGGAAACCCGCACCCCCGGCGGGGTGCGAGCATGGGCACCATGGCTACTCACCTGATCACCGGCGCCGGATCCGGCATCGGCGCCGCCGTCGCCGCCCGCCTGCACGCCCGGGGCGACGACCTCGTCCTGCTCGCCCGCGACGCCGGCCGCGCCCGGCAGCTCGCCGAGCGCCACCCCGGCGCGCGGACCCTCGTAGGCGACCTGGCGGACCCCGACCGGCTGTCGTGGGCCTTCTCCAAGCAGCCGATGCCCGAGCGGATCGACTCCCTGCTGCACATCGCCGGGATCGTCGACCTCGGCCCCGTCGGCGAGCTGCGCCCCAGGACCTGGCACCAGCAGCTCAACGTCAACCTGATCGCCCCCGCCGAGGTGACCCGGCTCCTGCTGCCGACCCTGCGCGCGTCCAAGGCCACCGTCGTCTTCGTCAACTCCGGCGCCGGCCTGACCGCCCACGCCGAGTGGGGCGCCTACGCCGCCTCCAAGCACGGCCTCAAGGCCCTCGCCGACTCGCTGCGCGCCGAGGAGAAGCCCCACGGCATCCGCGTCACCTCGATCTACCCGGGCCGCACCGCCAGCCCCATGCAGGCCAAGGTGCACTCGCAGGAGGGCAAGGAGTACGACCCCGAGCGCTGGATCGACGCCGAGTCCGTCGCGACCACCATCGTGATGGCCGTCGACCTGCCGCGCGACGCCGAGGTCAACGACCTGACCGTCAGGCCCGGTCGATGACCGCGGGCGCCACCGGAGTCGGCTCCCTGCCCGGCGGCGACGCCCGCGAGGCCGCCAAGACCGCGACGGGCTCCTTCGAGGAGTTCCCGTACCTGCCCGAACTGCCCGCGCGCGGCCCCGGCGCCGACATGATCGGCCGCTCCCTGGGCCTGCTCGTCGACCTGTACGCGCACGTCGAACCCAGCGGCTGGCGCGTCAGCGACCGCCCCGGACGCGACACCCGCCGCGCCCGCTCCTGGCTCGGCGAGGACCTCGACGCCCTGGAGGAGTTCACCCAGGGCTACGAGGGCCGGCTGAAGGTCCAGGCCGTCGGGCCGTGGACCCTCGCCTCCACCCTCGAACTGCACGGGGGCGAGGCCGTGCTCCAGGACGCCGGCGCCTGCCGCGACCTGTCCGCCTCCCTCGCCGAGGGCGTGCGCGAGCACCTGGCCGACGTCCGCAAGCGGATCCCCGGCGCCGAGATCGTCCTCCAGTACGACGAGCCCGCGCTCACCGCCGTCCTGCTCGGCCGGGTCCGCTCCGCCAGCGGGTACCGCACCTACCGCGCCGTCGACCGCCAGGTCGTCGAGAGCGCCCTGCGCGAGCTGTTCTCCGTCCACGACGGCGACGTCATCGTCCACTCCTGCGCCCCCGAGGTCCCCTTCGGGCTGCTGCGCCGGGCCGGCGCCACGGGGGTCTCGTTCGATTTCTCGTTGCTCACCGAGCGCGAGGACGACGCCATCGGCGAGGCCGTCGAGGGCGGCGTGAAACTCTTCGCCGGAGTGGTGCCCGGCACCGACACCGCGTTGTCGGACCCGGGCGGTAGCGTCATGGGTGTCAGGAAGCTCTGGCGCAGGCTGGGCCTGTCCCCGGGGACTCTCGCCGAGTCCGTCGTGGTCACCCCGTCGTGCGGTCTGGCGGGCGCTTCGCCCGCCTACGCGCGCGCGGTGCAGGCGCACTGCGTCAGGGCGGCGAGGTCGCTCGCCGACAACCCTGAGTGACGGTCGAGACGGGGCCACGGGAGGACACGGGCATGGCAGCCGAACAGCGGGACACGGCGGTACCGACGGCGGCGCGCGAGCAGCACGCGCTGCTGGCCGAGCAGGTGGAGGAGCACCGCTTCCGGTACTACGTGAACGACCAGCCGGTCGTGAGCGACGCCGAGTTCGACCGGCTGCTGCGCTCCCTGGAGGCCCTGGAGGAGCAGTTCCCCGAGCTGCGCACCCCCGACTCGCCCACCCAGAAGGTCGCCGGGGCGTACGAGACGGACTTCGCGTCCGTCGAGCACCGGGAGCGGATGCTCTCCCTCGACAACGCCTTCGACGACGAGGAACTGGCGGCCTGGGCCGAGCGCGTGGCCCGGGACGTCAACACCTCCGACTACCACTACCTGTGCGAGCTGAAGGTCGACGGCCTCGCGGTCAACCTCACCTACGAGAACGGCCGCCTGACCCGGGCCGCCACCCGCGGCGACGGCCGCACCGGCGAGGACATCACGCCCAACGTGCGCACCATCGCCGAGATCCCCGACCGCCTGGCCGGCGACCGGATCCCGGCCCTCGTCGAGATCCGCGGCGAGGTCTACTTCCCGATGGAGAAGTTCGAGGAGCTCAACGCCCGCCTCGTCGAGGCCGAGGGCAAGCCCTTCGCCAACCCGCGCAACGCGGCGGCCGGTTCGCTGCGGCAGAAGGACCCCAAGGTCACCGCGAGCCGGCCGCTGCACATGGTCGTGCACGGCATCGGTGCCCGCGAGGGCTTCGACATCGAGCGCCAGTCACAGGCCTACGAGCTGCTGCGCGAGTGGGGCCTTCCCACGGCGCGGCACAACGCGGTGGTCTCCACGCTCGACGAGGTCCGCGCGTTCATCACCCGCTTCGGCCGCGACCGGCACTCGGTGGAGCACGAGATCGACGGCGTCGTCGTCAAGCTCGACGAGATCGCCCTCCAGGGCCGGCTGGGCTCCACGGCCCGCGCCCCGCGCTGGGCCATCGCCTGGAAGTACGCCCCCGAAGAGGTCAACACCAAGTTGATCGACATCAAGGTCGGCGTCGGGCGCACCGGGCGCGTGACCCCGTACGCCCAGGTGGAGCCGGTGACGGTGGCCGGCTCCGAGGTCGAGTTCGCGACCCTGCACAACCAGGAGGTCGTCAAGGCCAAGGGCGTGCTCATCGGGGACACCGTGGTCCTGCGCAAGGCCGGTGACGTGATCCCCGAGATCCTCGGCCCGGTCGTCGACCTGCGCGACGGCACCGAGCGCGAGTTCGAGATGCCGGCCGAGTGCCCCGCCTGCGGGACCGGGCTGCGGCCCATGAAGGAGGGGGACATCGACGTCCGGTGCCCCAACGCCCGGACCTGTCCCGCCCAGCTGCGCGAGCGGGTCTTCTACCTGGTCGGCCGGCAGTGCCTGGACATCGAGAACTTCGGCATGGTGGCGGCGGCCGCGCTCACGGGTCCGCTGGAGCCGGCGCGGGCGCCGCTGCTCGACGAGGGCGACCTCTTCGGGCTGACCGTCGAACAGCTGCTGCCCATCAAGGCGTACGTCCTCGACCCGGACAGCGGACTGCCCAAGCGGGACCCGAAGACCGGCGAGGAGAAGATCGTCACCGTCTTCGCCAACCAGAAGGGCGAGCCGAAGAAGAACGCCCTGGCGATGCTGGAGAACATCGCCGCCGCCAAGGACCGCCCCCTCGCCCGCGTCATCAACGGCCTGTCGATCCGTCACGTCGGCCCCGTCGCCGCCGAGGCCCTGGCCCGCGAGTTCCGTTCGATCGAGCGCATCGAGCAGGCCACGGAGGAGGAGCTGACCGCCACCGACGGGGTCGGCGCCATCATCGCCGCCTCCGTGAAGGAATGGTTCGCCGTCGACTGGCACCGCGAGATCCTGCGCAAGTGGCGCGAGGCCGGCGTCCGCATGGAGGAGGAGGGGGCCGGCGAGGAGGAGGGCCCGCGCCCCCTGGAGGGCCTGACCGTCGTGGTCACGGGCACCCTGGCGAGCCACACCCGGGACGGCGCCAAGGAGGCCCTCCAGAGCCGCGGCGCCAAGGTGACCGGCTCCGTGTCGAAGAAGACCTCCTTCGTGGTGGTCGGCGACAACCCGGGCTCCAAGTACGACAAGGCCGTGCAGCTGAAGCTCCCCGTCCTCGACGACGCCGGCTTCGCCGTGCTGCTGGAACGGGGGCCGGACGCCGCGCGCGAGGCCGCGCTCCCCCTGGACGGCGGGGCCGAAGGGGAGTAGTAACCCACACGGGAACCGTCGCGCGGGGATCCGCGGAGGCGAACTGATGCGTGGCGTGCGGCCGTACGGGCGGGCGCACGCCCGGCGCGGTGCCCGGTGGCAAACGGCCGGTACAAGGCTGTTCGAGGGCCGGTGACCTGTCGGATCATCGGAAGGGTGACCGGGGGGTCCTGGTCCAAACTCACCCGTTCGGCGGATACCGTACTGATGAGGATGGCTGGGTCGCATTCGGGCAACCACCGCCGACCGCTGCCCCTGGGAGCCTCTCGCGTCCTACTGTTGTGGGGTGCGCCTGTCGTGCACGGCTGCCTGATGCGCTCCGGCCGTGATGGCATGACATCGGGGCCATCGCGTGACATCGGCATCGCCGGCTGTGAGAGGGACGGGCATGAAACCCACCGAAAGCGCCGACCCGTCACCTGAATTCGGCGGGGACATCCCGTCCATGCGGACGGGCCGGATCGGTGTCCTGGGTGCCAGGACGCCGCGGACGCACCCGCTGGACACGAGAGCGGGCGGCGGCGGACAGGGGCGGCGCACCGTGCTGCCGCTGATCGTCGTGGGACTGTCCGCCGCGGTGCTCGTCGGCGGCGTCGTCATGGCGCTGATCGAACGTCAGGCCCTGTTCCCCGGCGGCACCGTCGGCTGGGCGCTGGCCCTCCTCACCGGCGTCATCGTCGGCCACCTCGTCGCCCTCGGGCGCGACCGCTGGTGGGGCGGCACCGGATCCGGCGCGGCGCTCACCCTCGGCGTGCTCCTGCTCTACGGGTGGATCCCCGCCGGACTCGTCTCGCTGGCCGTCGTCACCCTCGTCGGGGCCGCCCGCCGGCACCGCTGGCGACAGGGCCTGCTGCACGGCTCCGTCGACCTCCTCGGCATCGCCTCGGGCGCCCTCGTCCTGGCCGCCTTCGGCGACGTACCGACCGTGGCGCGGCCGTGGCTGCCCGTCGACTGGGACCTCGCGGCCGCCCCCGAGATCGCGCTCGTGGCCCTGGCCTACCTCGCCGTCACCCGCCTCCTGCTCTGGTTCTCGCAGAACCCGCGCGGCGCGGGACTGCCCACGGTGGCCCGCACGGCCCTGCTCCGCCAGGCGCTCGTGGCCGCCGCCCTGCTCGGCATCGCCCCGCTGATCTGCGTGGTCGCCGCGGGCATGCCCGTACTGCTGCCGCTGTTCGCCGTACCGCTCATCGCACTCGACTCCACCCTGTGGATCGCTCGCGCACGGGCCGAGGAACAGCTGCGCGACCCGCTGACCGGACTGCCGAACCGGCAGTGGCTGCTGGAGCGCGCCTGGTCCGCGCTGGACGAGGCTGAACGTTTGGGCACCCGCTCCGCGCTCGTGCTGATCGACCTGGACCGCTTCCGCTCCGTCAACGACACCCTCGGCCACCTGGCGGGGGACCGGCTGCTGCTCCAGATCGCCGAACGGCTGCGCCAGGCCCTCCCGCCGGACGCCGAGGCGGCCCGGCTCGGCGGCGACGAGTTCGCCGTCCTGCTGCCCCTCGCCGACTCCACCACCAGCGCCCAGCGCGTCGCCCGCAACCTGGTCGCCGAACTCAGCTCCCCCCTCGACCTCGACGGCCTCACCCTCGTCCTGGAGGCCAGCGCCGGCCTCGCCGTCTTCCCCGACCACGCCCTCGACGCCGAGGGACTGCTGCGGCGGGCCGACGTCGCCATGTACCAGGCGAAGCGGGACCGCACGGGCGTCGAGGTCTACGAGTCCAAGCGCGACAGCAACACCCCCGACCGCCTCGGCCTCCTCGGCGACCTGCGCCGGGCGCTGGACGCGGGCGAGGTGGAACTCCACTACCAGCCCAAGGTCCGCTTCGACGGACAGGTGGCCGGGCTGGAGGCGCTCGTGCGCTGGGTCCACCCCGAACGCGGCCGCGTACCCCCCGACGAGTTCATCGCCATCGCCGAGACCTCCGGGCTGATGCCGCACCTGACGGAGTACGTCCTGGAGACCGCCCTCGCGCAGGTCGCCCGCTGGCGGGCCCAAGGACTGAAGGTCCCGGTCGCCGTCAACGTATCGCCCCGCGACGTCCACACCCCCGGCTTCGCCGGCGCCGTCGCGGCCCGACTGGCCCGGCACGGGGTACCGGCGAGCGGCCTCCAGCTGGAGATAACGGAACACGTGCTGCTGGAGGACCCCCAGCGGGCGGCCGACACCATGGCCGGGCTGACCGGGCACGGGGTGAAGATGTCGCTCGACGACTTCGGCACCGGCTACTCCTCCCTCGTACACCTGCGCCGCCTGCCGGTCAGCGAGCTGAAGATCGACCGGTCCTTCGTGGCCCGACTGGCCGTCGACGCGCAGGACGCCGAGATCGTCCGCTGCACGGTGGACCTCGCGCACTCCCTCGGCCTGCTGGTCGTCGCGGAGGGCGTCGAGGACGACGAGACGTGGGAGCGCCTGCGGGACCTGGGCTGCGACGCGGTCCAGGGCTGGCTGGTCGCGGCCGCGATGCCGCCCCAGGAGGCCACCGCCTGGCTCCTGGCCCGCGGCGAACGCGGCTGGCGCCGCCCGGCCGACATCAACGCCGAACTGGCCGCGGCGGCCGCGGCGGACACCCCGACGCCCCTGCCCTGACCCCGGCGGGGCCCGCGGACGCGGCCCCGTCGGCGCCGGGCACCTTCCGTAGCGGACGCTATACTCAACGGGATTTCCCCGCCCGAGACGACACTTTCCAGGGACGTGCCCGGGATGCCCCCAGCGACGAGCCGGACCGGTTCGCGGGCCAACCGTGATCCCCTCTCACGCGGGGATGGAACAAAGCGCTGCGTCGACAGGTGATGGCGCCCTCTAGGATTGGGCCAAAGCCCGATTCACCAACCCCAGAGGATCGCTGCATGCCTGGCATCACGCGCGAGGAGGTCGTCCACCTCGCTCGGCTGGCGCGCCTTGAGCTGTCCAGCACTGAGCTGGATCACTTCGCAGGACAGCTCGACGACATCATCGGCGCGGTCGCCCGCGTTTCCGAGGTCGCCGACCAAGACGTCCCGCCGACCTCCCACCCGCTGCCGCTGACGAACGTCATGCGCGCGGACGAGGTCCGTCCGTCGCTCACCCCCGAGCAGGCGCTTTCCGGCGCTCCCGCCCAGGAGCAGCAGCGTTTCAAGGTGCCGCAGATCCTGGGGGAGGACTAACCACCATGACCGACCAGATCATCAAGCTCACGGCCGCCCAGACCGCCGAGAAGATCGCCTCCGGCGAGCTCACGGCCGTCGAGGTCACCGAGGCCCACCTGGCCCGCATCGACGCGACCGACGAGAAGGTCCACGCCTTCCTGCACGTCGACCGCGAGGGCGCCCTCGCGCAGGCCCGCGCCGTCGACGCCAAGAGGGCCGCCGGCGAGAAGCTCGGCCCGCTGGCCGGCGTCCCGCTCGCGCTGAAGGACATCTTCACCACCGTCGGGGTTCCGACCACCGTCGGTTCGAAGATCCTCGAAGGCTGGATCCCGCCCTACGACGCCACCCTGACGCGCAAGCTGAAGGAAGCCGACGTCGTCATCCTCGGCAAGACCAACATGGACGAGTTCGCCATGGGGTCCTCCACCGAGAACAGCGCCTACGGCCCCACCGGCAATCCCTGGGACCTCACCCGGATCCCCGGCGGCTCCGGCGGCGGCTCCGCGGCCGCGCTGGCCGCCTTCCAGGCGCCGCTCGCGATCGGCACGGACACCGGCGGTTCCATCCGCCAGCCCGCCGCCGTCACCGGCACCGTCGGCGTGAAGCCCACGTACGGCGGCGTCTCCCGCTACGGCATGGTGGCGTTCTCGTCCTCCCTGGACCAGGGCGGCCCGTGCGCCCGTACGGTCCTGGACGCGGCCCTCCTGCACGAGGTCATCGCCGGCCACGACCCGCTCGACTCCACCTCCATCGACGCCCCGGTCCCGCCGGTCGTCGAGGCGGCCCGCAACGGCTCCGTCGCCGGCATGCGCGTCGGTGTCGTCAAGCAGTTCGCCGGCGAGGGCTACCAGGCCGGCGTCGTCCAGCGCTTCAACGAGTCGGTGGAGCTCCTCAAGGAGCTCGGCGCCGAGATCGTCGAGCTGGACTGCCCGTCCTTCGACCTCGCGATGGCCGCGTACTACCTGATCGCGCCGTCCGAGTGCTCCTCGAACCTGGCCCGCTTCGACGCCATGCGCTACGGCCTGCGCGTCGGCGACGACGGCACCCGGTCGGCCGAGGACGTCACCGCGCTGACCCGCGAGGCCGGCTTCGGCGACGAGGTCAAGCGCCGCGTCATCCTCGGCACGTACGCGCTCAGCTCCGGCTACTACGACGCGTACTACGGCTCCGCCCAGAAGGTCCGCACGCTCATCACGAAGGACTTCGAGAAGTCCTTCGAGCAGGTCGACGTGATCGTCTCCCCGACGACCCCGACCACCGCCTTCGCCATCGGTGAGCGCACCGACGACCCGCTGGCGATGTACCTCGCGGACCTGTGCACCATCCCGACCAACCTGGCCGGCAACTCCGCCATGTCGCTCCCCTGCGGCCTGGCCCCGGAGGACGGTCTCCCGGTCGGACTGCAGATCATCGCCCCGGCGATGAAGGACGACCGCCTGTACAAGGTGGGCGCGGCCGTCGAGGCCGCCTTCGTCGCACGCTGGGGTCACCCGCTGCTTGAGGAGGCACCGTCGCTGTGAGTGGTAGCGCACTGTCCAAGGCCAAGGGCTTCAAGAAGTCCAAGTCCGGTACGTACCTGTCGATCGGCACCACCGCCTTCGGTGCCATCAGCGTGATCAAGCAGGCCCGCAAGGCCCGCACCGAGCAGGACACGCTGCAGCTGGTCGACGCCGTCGTGTCCGCCGCCGCCATCGTGACCGGCCTCGCGATCCTGTACCGCGAGCTGAAGCGCCTGGGCAACGACGACGTCCTGCTGGGCTGAGAGGGAAAGTTTCACCGTGACCACCTTCACCGAACTGCTGTCGTACGAAGACGCCCTCGCGTCGTACGACCCCGTCATGGGCCTTGAGGTCCATGTCGAGCTCGGCACCAAGACCAAGATGTTCTGCGGCTGTTCCACCGAGCTGGGCGCCGAGCCCAACTCGCAGACCTGCCCGACCTGCCTCGGCCTGCCCGGCTCGCTGCCCGTCGTCAACGCGATCGGCGTCGAGTCGGCCATCAAGATCGGTCTCGCGCTGAACTGCGAGATCGCCGAGTGGTGCCGCTTCGCCCGGAAGAACTACTTCTATCCGGACATGCCGAAGAACTTCCAGACCTCCCAGTACGACGAGCCCATCGCCTTCAACGGCTGGCTCGACGTACAGCTGGAGGACGGCGAGATCTTCCGCGTGGAGATCGAGCGCGCCCACATGGAGGAGGACACCGGCAAGTCGCTGCACGTCGGCGGCGCCACCGGCCGCATCCACGGCGCGTCCCACTCCCTGCTGGACTACAACCGCGCCGGCATCCCGCTCATCGAGATCGTCACCAAGCCGATCGAGGGCGCGGGCGAGCGGGCCCCCGAGGTCGCCAAGGCGTACGTCGCCGAGCTGCGCGAGGTCATCAAGGCGCTCGGCGTCTCCGAGGCCCGCATGGACAAGGGCCAGATGCGCTGCGACGTGAACCTGTCGCTGCGCCCGACGCCCGAGTCCGAGTTCGGTACCCGCTCGGAGACGAAGAACGTCAACTCCCTGCGCTCCGTGGAGCGCGCGGCCCGCTTCGAGATCCAGCGCCACGCGGCGGTGCTCTCGTCCGGCGGTTCGATCGTGCAGGAGACCCGGCACTTCCACGAGGAGGACGGCTCCACCACGGCCGGCCGCATCAAGGACAACGCCGAGGACTACCGGTACTTCCCGGAGCCCGACCTGGTGCCCGTCGCCCCGGCCCGCGACTGGGTCGAGGAGCTGCGCGCCGGCCTGCCCGAGATGCCGCGCGTGCGCCGCAACCGTCTCCGCGAGGAGTGGGGCGTCAACGAGCACGACATGCAGTCGATCCTCAACGCGGGCGCGGTGGACTCCATCGTCGCCACGATCGAGGAGGGCGCCGACTCGGCCGCCGCCCGCAAGTGGTGGATGGGCGAACTGGCCCGCAACGCCAACGAGCAGGGCGTCTCCGTCGACGAGCTGCCGATCACCCCGGCGCAGGTCGCGCGCGTCGCGGCCCTGGTCGCGGAGGGCTCGCTCAACGACAAGCTGGCCCGCCAGGTCATCGAGGGCGTCCTCGCCGGCGAGGGCACCCCGGACGAGGTCGTCGACAAGCGCGGCCTGAAGGTCGTCTCGGACGAGGGCGCGCTCGGCGCGGCCGTGGACGAGGCCATCGCCGGCAACGCGGCCATCGCCGACAAGATCCGCGGCGGCAAGATCGCGGCCGTCGGCGCCCTGGTCGGCGCGGTCATGAAGACCACCCGGGGCCAGGCCGACGCGGCCCGCGTGAAGGAGCTCATCCTGGAGCGCCTGGGCGTCTCCGAGGGCTGATCCCTCCCCCCGAACGACCGCAGGCCCCGCACCCGTTGGTGCGGGGCCTGCGTCGTGTCCCGCACACTGGGCGGTCGGGGCGGACGAAGCACAGGGGGAGACTCGGATGGAGATCGGGGCGATGATCATCGCGATCGCGGGCGTGGCGGGCACCCTGGGCGGCGCCCTGCTCACGCAACGCGGTGGCGAGCGCGCGAAACGTCGGGAGATAGAACTCGTACGCGGCCACGAGGAGACCCGCGCGTACCTGACGCTGCGGCGCACCTGCTACGCGGACCTCAACCGGGACGCCCGGCAGTTCACCACGGCCCTCAACCGCCATCTGCACGTCCTGCGCGAGCGCGCGATCGAGGACGCGGACCGGGAGGCGCTCGACCAGGCGAAGGACGCCCAGCGCGACCGCTTCTCCGAGGCGCAGATGATCGCCCCGGACGCCGTCCTCGGCCCCGCCTCCGCCGTCAACCGCGCCCTGAGCGAGGTCTACGGCCAGGTCAAGCGCCTGGAGCGGGGCGCACCCGAGGCGGGCGAGACGCCTGCCACGGTCTCCGAGGCCCAGCGCGAGCTGTGGGCCCTGCTCCGGGAGATGCGTTCGGCCATGCGCGCGGACCTCGGGGTGTCGGACGGCTGATTCCGTCGGGCGCCGCGGGACCGCCGAGGGGTTCCCCGGCGGTCCCGCGGCGGCTGCCGGCGGTTCCTCAGCGGGCGACGGCCGGGGCTTCGAGGAAGGCGAGGCGGGCGGGCTTGGCCGGCAGGTAGACCTCCGGCAGGTCGATCTCGGGGAGTTCGACCTCCGGACCGAGCACGAAGCCGGTGCGCACCAGCCGGGCGATGGCCTTCTCGTTGCGGGCGTCCGGCTCCGCGACCACGCGGCGGGTGCGGCCGTCGGACCAGACGAACCCCATGAAGGCCGTCATCAGGGCCGCGCTGAAGCCGTGCTCGACCGCGCCCCGGGAGGGCCCGATCAGCAGGTGCACCCCGATGTCGCCGGGCTGGACCTCGTAGCACTCGGAGACCCGGTCCTCGGCGCAGTCGTACGTCTGGAACAGACCGACCGGCTCACCGTCGCGGCTGACGATGAACGCGTGGTGCGTCGTGCGCCGGTCGACGTCCTCGTAGATCTCCTGGACCAGCGCGCGGTCGGCCCCGGCCATGCCCCAGAAGCGGGCCCGCTCCTCGCTGACCCATCCGTGGATCAGGGCCGCGTCGGCGGCGGGGTCGACGGGGGCGATGGTGACCGTGCCGAAACCCTCGACGAGGTGTTCGTACACGGGCCGGCGGGTCGAAGTGGTCATCCGGAGGTTTCCTTCGTGAGCAGGTCCCAGTCGGTGACGATCGGGATGAGTTCGCAGCGGGCCCAGTGGGGGAGCTGGTCGCGGTGGTGCGGCGAGCCGTGGACGCCGTCGGCGCCCAGGGGGACGGCCCACAGTCCGGCCTCGCGGTCGGAGAGGTCCCACACGTAGCGGGCGGCCGAGGCGCGGGCGAACCGGTCGGTGAAGCCGGGGACGGAGGAGGTGGCGTTCACGCAGTCGTGGTCGCCCCCCAGCCCCGGCCAGTCGTCCTCCGCGTCCGGCGCGGGCAGCGCCTGCCAGGGCGCGAGGCGGTGCACCGAGGACCAGGCGGCCTCGGGGGCGCCGGCGCCGGCCGTCTCCTCCAGGGCCGCGCGGACGTGGCCCGTGCGGTCCAGATCGGGCAACAGGTCGGTGCCGAGCAGGCCTTCGAGGGCGTAGCCGATCTTGGGTACGAGGTACTGCCAGGGGTGGAAGACCTCCGGGCCGCCCGGGGCGTCCGCCAGGCCCGCGAAGACGGGATCGGCGGCGAAGCGGCGTACCGTCGCCGTCCGGAACGCCGCGAAGACGGTGGCGTCCGTGCTGTCGGCGTCCATGTGCCGGTCCCAGGCCAGGAGCCGGGCGCGCAGGGCGTCGGCGGCGGGGGAGAGGCCGTCGAGGGCGGGCAGCAGGGCCAGGAGCGGTGCGGCCGAGGCCAGGTACGTGTCGGCGTGTACGTCCGCCATCGCCTTCGGGGTCCAGTCCGCCGAGCCGCTGAGCAGCTCGCGGATCCGGTCGGCGCGGTGCGGCGGCGCGAACTCCACGCCCAGCGGGGAAGCGATGCCGCGCGCGTTCGCCATCACGGCGAAGCCCTGCACGGGCTCGGCGGGGGTCGTCGCCCAACCCCGCCACGCGTACCGGGAGTCCCAGGCGGGCACCGGGCGCAGCCGGCCGGCCGGGTCGCGCAGCGGGACCACGCCCGCGACGCGGTGCAGGAGCCCGCCCTCGGTGTCGGCGGCGTGGACGACGTTGACGGGCTCGGCCCAGCCGTCGAGCGCGCGGTCGATGTCGGCGACGGTGCGGGCGCGCAGCAGGGCGGGGAGGGTGGCGAAGCCGAGGTCGCGGCGGACCCGGGGCGGGTAGCGCAGGGAGAGGACCTCCTCCGCCCCGTCGGCGCCGGAGGTGCCCGGGGTGGGCGCTTCCGCGCCGATGACGATCGGGCCGCGGGCCGTCTCCAGGACCTCGACCCTCTCGTCGGGGCCGCCGGCGACGGTGATGGTCTCGGTGTGGCGGGTGACGGGCTCCCAGACGCCGTCCGGGCCCAGGGCTTCGAGGCCGTCGCCGTCGGCGGCGGGCCGCAGCCGCTCCACGTAGAGGTCCTGGTAGTCGGACATCGCGTTGGTGATGGCCCAGGCGGCGCTGCCGGTGTGGCCGAAGTGGGCGAGGCCGGGGACGCCGGGGACGGCGATGCCGAGCACGTCGTACTCGGGGCAGGACAGGCGGATCTGCTGGTAGACGCCCGGGTCCTCGATGAAGCGGTGCGGGTCGCCCGCGATGATCGCCGAGCCGCTCGCGGTCCGGTCCCCGGGGACCAGCCAGCCGTTGCTGCCGGCGGTGCCGGGGCCGTCGGTCGCGAAGAGGGTCGCGGCCCGGTCGCCGAGGGCGCGGGCGACGCGCTCGCGCCACAGCTTGGTGGGGAAGCCCGCGAAGAGGATGTGGGTGGCGACCCAGATGGACAGCGGTACCCAGGGCTCCCACGGGGTGGGGACGTGGCCGCTGCGCGCGAAGCGTTCGTCGCGGGCGGCGCCTTCGGCCAGGCCGGAGTTGACGCCGTCGACGTAGGCGGCGACCCAGGCCGCGGTGTCGGGGTCGTCGGCGAGCAGCGCCTCGTGGCAGCGGCGGGCGGTGTCGTCCAGGCGGGCCCGGCGGGCGAAGCGGTCCCAGGTGACGGCCTCGGCGCCGAGGAAGGCCGCGCTGGAGCCCTGGGCGCGGTGCCGTTCGACCTCCAACTGCCAGGCCCGGTCCACGGCGGTGACCCGGCCCTGGGCGTGGGCGAGGGCCAGGGGGTCGGACGCACGGAGATGCGGGATGCCCCAGCTGTCGCGGTAGACCTCGTAGGCCTCGTTAGTCACACTGCTCACACTCTTCCCCAAGCGCATTAGGTTAGGCTGGCCTTACTATAAGACGGATTGGCGGAGGGGCGGACATGGCGGTCGGCAAGGGGTGGGAGGGCGTCGTCCTCAAGCTCATGCGGGGCAAGGACTTCACGTTCACGGTGACCGGAGTCGAGGAGGTCACCGAACACTTCCGCAGGGTCCGCTTCAGCGACGGCGGACTCCTCGCGGCGGCCGGGGAATCGCTGCACCCCACCATGTGGGTCCGGGTCTGGTTCCCGGGCGGCCCCCGACCGCACCAGCGGGCCTACACGCTGGTGGACCCCGATCCGGCCACGGGGACCTTCGCCTTCGAGTTCGCCCTGCACGACGGCCTCGCCAGCCGGTGGGCGCGCGGGGCCAAGCCCGGCGACACCGTCGAGGCCACCGTCCAGGGCACCGGCTTCCAGGCGCCGCGACCGCAGCCGCGGCGCCTGCTGGTCATCGGGGATCCGGCCTCCCTGCCCGCCATCAACTCCCTGCTGGACGCCTACCCGCAGACCCCGGCCACCATCTGGTTCGAGACCCAGCACGCCTCCGACGAGGAACTGCCCGTACGCGTCGACGCGGAGCGCCACGAGATCCGCCGGGTGCCCCGGGCCGGCACGGCGCTCGCCGAGCGGGTCAGGGCCGAACTCCCCGAGATGCTCGGGAGCGACCCCGAGACCGCCTACGTGTGGCTGGCCTGCGACACGGCGACCACCCGCGGCCTGACGGCGTACCTGCGCAAGGACCTCGGGCTGCCGAAGGAGCGGGTCAACAGCCTGGGGTACTGGCGGGCCGCCTGACGTTCGGGCGGGCCGGTGGGTGGTCGGACGGTCGGGCGGGCGTGAGGCCAGGCGGGCGCGTGGTAGGGCGGGCGAGCCGCCGGCTCAGGCGCCGGTGGACCCGTCGACGGCCTCGCGCAGCAGGTCGGCGTGGCCGTTGTGGCGGGCGTACTCGTGGATCATGTGCAGCATCAACATCCGCAGCGACGCCTCCTTCTCCCACTTCGGGACGAACGTCGCCACCTCCAGCGACGGCGCCGCCTTCTCGACGGAGCGGGAGTGCTCCACCTCCGCCCGCCACGCGGCGAAGGCCTCCGCTCCCGTGGCGGCGTCGACCTCGTAGGCGGCCTGGAAGTCGTGCCGGTCGGACCACAGGTGCGGCACGTCCGCCCCGCCGACCGTCCGGCGGAACCAGTGCCGCTCCACCTCCGCCATGTGCCGGAGCAGGCCGAGCAGGGAGAGGGTGGACGGCGGGGTGGCCCGACGGCGCAGCTGCTCGTCGGTGAGGCCCTCGCACTTCCAGGCGAGGGTGGCGCGGTGGTAGTCGAGGTAGGCGCTCAGGGTCTCGCGCTCGGTCCCGGTCATGGGCGGTACGGTGCGTTCCATGCCCCCGATCCTGCCGTTTCGTCCGCGCCGGCGGAAGCGGTTATGCGGCCACCCGACGCCGGCTCAGGCGCCCGGACGCCGCCGGACGTAGGGGACCGTCACGCCCAGCACCCCGAAGCCGAGGCGCTCCAGGATCGGACGGCTGTCGTCCGAGGCGTCGACCTGGAGGTAGGGGATCCCGCGCTCGGCCGCCACCCGGGCGCGGTGGGCGACCAGCAGGCGGTAGATGCCGCGACCGCGCCACCGGGGGTCGGTGCCGCCGCCCCACAGTCCGGCGAAGGCGCTGCCCGGCCGCATCTCCATCCGGGCCGCGCTCACCGGCTCGTCACCGGCCATCGCCACCACGGCCTCGATGGTCCCCGGCTCGTCGCGCAGCAGGGTGAGCATCTGCTCCCTGATCCGGGGCCGCTCGGTGCCGAAGGCGCGGTGGTGCACGTCCATCATCAGGTCCACCCCGGCCTCGTCGCGGACCACCCGCAGGGTGATCCCCTCCGGCGGCTCCACCGACAGGGCGGCGAGGTCCTCCGTCCGCGCGACCAGCAGCGTCTCGGGCGCCTCCGGTACGAAGCCCGCCGCGCGCAGCCGGTCCCCGAGGTCCGCGGGGCGGTCGTGGGAGTAGAGCTTCCACTCGAACTCCGCGCCGTCCCCGTCGTCCTCGCGCGCGCCGAAGTACGCCACCTGCGCGGCGATCTCCGCGTCCGCCGTCCCGGCGTCGAGGTCCGACCAGAGCACGCCGTTCCAGCCGAGACCGGGCACGGTCTGCCGTACCACCCGACCGACCCGCTCCACGCGGGCGTTCGGCGCGTCGGGCACCGCGTCCCGGCGCATCTCGGCGTCGTAGCGGTCGCGCACCTTCAGGAGTTCGTCAAGATCCATCGTCATGGCCCGCAGCTCACCAGCCCGCCGAGGCCCCCCACAACTGGATTAGCCTCGTGCCGTGAGCGACGAACCGATCATCCACACCGGCAGGGCCACCCCCGACGCCGCCGCCGACCGGGGCTGGCTGCTCGGCCACTTCAAGGAGCCCGGCGACCCCCGGCACAGCGAGGACGTGGAGATCAAGTGGGGCGTCCACCCGAAGGGCGAGGAACGCGAGCGGTGGGTGACCGGAGAGGACCGCACCGCGCTCCAGGTGCTCATCAGCGGGCGCTTCCGGCTGGAGTTCCGCGACCGCACCGTGATCCTCGCCGAACAGGGCGACTACGTGGTCTGGGGGCGGGGCGTCGACCACTCCTGGCACGCCGAGGAGGACACGGTGGTCCTCACCGTCCGCTGG
Organism: Streptomyces sp. NPDC048606; assembly: GCF_040650855.1. Taxonomy (NCBI): domain Bacteria; kingdom Bacillati; phylum Actinomycetota; class Actinomycetes; order Kitasatosporales; family Streptomycetaceae; genus Streptomyces; species Streptomyces sp. NPDC048606. Next base: position 36,514 of record NZ_JBEZIB010000045.1, read on the forward strand.
CCCTCGCTCCCCGGCTACCGGGCCGACGAGCCCGTGTGACGATCCCCACGAAAGCCGCCAACGATCACGAAACGCTGAGATCGTGTCATTGAGGTGTAGACCGGCCCGGGCCGCTCCATGACCTCCCGGGCCACACCCCCACCCGGGACCACGAGTTCACGAGCAAGCGTCAAGCGTCAAGCGTTCAAGCGTTCTTTGCGTCGGGCCATCCCCGGTGAAGATCCGAACCACCAGGGAGCACGTCCGTTGGCAGCAATCGCACGGTGGTGCATGCGGCATCGACTCGTCACCGTCCTGATCTGGCTGCTCGCCCTCTTCGGCACGGCCGCGGCGGCCACGGCCGCCGGCAACGCCTTCTCCAACGACTACGAGGTCCCCGGCACCGAGTCGGCCAAGGCCCACGCCCTGCTGCGCGAAGGCTTCCACGGCCAGGGCGGCGACACCGACACCATCGTGTGGCGGACCCCGGACCACCAGAGCGCCCGCACGCCCGACGTGGAACGACGCATGACCCGCGCGCTGGAAGAGGTCGCCGCCCTCCCCGGCGTGGGATCCGTCAGGAGCCCCTACGAGCCCGGCCCCGCGGCCGCCGCGCAGATCAGCCGCGACGGCCGCACCGCCTACGCCGTCGTCACCTTCGACCGCCCGGCCGACGCGGTCCCCAAGGACCGGGCCAAGGCCGTGGTCGACGCGGCACGCAACCCCGCCACCCTGACCGACGACCTCCAGGTCGAACTCGGCGGACGCGCCATCGGCCTGACGGAGGCGCCCAGCGCCCACCTCGCCGAGGTCATCGGCGTCGCCATCGCCGCGCTCGTCCTCTTCCTCGCCTTCGGCTCGCTCGCCGCGAGCCTGCTGCCCATCGCGACCGCGCTCGTCAGCGTCGGCAGCGCCTACTTCGGCATCACCCTCCTCGGGCACGCCATGCCCGTCGCCGACTTCGCCCCCATGCTCGGCACCCTCGTCGGCCTGGGCGTCGGCATCGACTACGCCCTCTTCATCGTCACCCGGCACCGCAAGGGCCTGGCCCGGGGCCTGACGGTCGAGGAGGCCGCCGAGAACGCCGTCGCCACCACCGGGCGGGCCGTCGTCTTCGCCGGCGCCACGGTCTGCATCGCCCTGCTCGGCATGCTCGTGCTGCGCCTGAACTTCCTGAACGGCGTCGCGATAGCCGCCTCCCTCACCGTCGTCCTCACCGTGGCCGCCTCGGTCACCCTCCTCCCGGCCCTCCTCGCCTACATCGGCACGCGCGCCCTCTCGCGCCGCGAGCGCCGCCGGCTCGCCGCCGAGGGACCCCGCCCCGAGACGCCGACCGGGTTCGCCGCACGCTGGTCGGCCTTCGTCGAACGACGCCCCAAGCTGCTCGGCCTCCTCGCCACCGCGGTCATGGTCGTCCTCGCCCTGCCCACCTTCTTCCTCCACCTCGGCACCTCCGACCAGGGCAACAACCCGGCCGGTTCCACCACCCGCAAGGCCTACGACCTCCTCGCCGACGGCTTCGGCCCCGGCATGAACGGCCCCCTCACCGTCGTGGCCCGCCTCGACGGCGCCGGCGACCGCGCCGCCCTCGACCGGCTCGCCGCAACGCTGCGCACCACCGACGGCGTCGCCTCGGCCGGTCCCGCCGTCCTCAACGGGGGCGGGGACACCGCCGTCCTGACCGTCGTCCCCGAGTCCTCGCCGCAGTCCCGGGCCACCAGCGAACTCGTCGACCGGCTGCGCGAGGAGGTCATCCCGGCCGCCACCCGGGGCGGCCCCGAGCAGGTCCACGTCGGCGGGGTGACGGCCGGCTACGACGACTTCGCCGAGGTGATCGTCGGGAAGCTGCCCCTGTTCGTCGGCGTGGTCATCGCCCTGGGCTGCGTCCTGCTGCTGTTGGCCTTCCGCTCCATAGGCATCCCCGTCAAGGCCGCCGCCATGAACGTCGCCGCCGTCGCCTCCTCCTTCGGAGTGATCGTCGCCGTCTTCCAGTGGGGCTGGGGGAGCGAGCCCCTGGGGCTGGGCAGCGCCGGCCCGATCGAACCCTTCCTCCCGGTCATCATGGTCTCGGTCCTCTTCGGGCTCTCCATGGACTACCAGGTCTTCCTGGTCAGTCGGATGTACGAGGAGTGGTTGGAGACGGGCGACAACAAGCGGGCCGTACGCGTCGGCCTCGCCGAGACCAGCCGCGTGATCAACTCGGCGGCGGTCATCATGATCTCCGTCTTCCTGGCCTTCGTCCTCAGCGGAGACCGGCTCATCGCGATGTTCGGGATCGCGCTCGCCGTCGCCGTGGCCCTCGACGCCTTCGTCCTGCGGACCCTGCTCGTGCCCGCCCTCATGCACCTGCTCGGCGGCGCGAACTGGTGGATACCCCGCTGGCTGGACCGCAGACTGCCCCGCATCAGCATCGAGCCCCCCGAGTGCCGCACCCGCCCCACCCTCCCGGCGCCCCGACCCGCCGCCGACCAGCCGGAACCGGCCCCGCTGCCGCGGTGACCCGCCGCTTCGCGGGCGCCGGCCCGGACCGGTGAGCCACCACCGCGCGCCCGCCGCGCGGGCTCTCAGGAACCTCTCAGAAACGCCGCCTACGGTGCCCCGCATGGACACCAAGAAGACCCTCGCCCCGACCGCCCCCGAGGCGGACGGCGTCGAGGACGCGTCGGCCGCCGCACCCGCCGCCGAGACCGCCGAGACCGCCGTGACCGAAGGGTCCGCCGCGACCGACGAGAGCGCCCCGGCCGCCCCGGCCGCCCCGGCCGAGGGAGCGGGCGCGGCGAAAGCCGACGCCGACGCCGTCTCCGCCGACGACCTCGAAGAGGACGCCGACGGGGACGCCGACGAGGACCTCGACGCCGCCGCGTCGGGTTCGGGCGTGGGATCCGGCGCCGCCGCCGTCGTCTCCGCCGGCCTGGGCCTCGTCGCCCTGAGCGGTACCTGGGTGTCCCGGGTGATCGCCGAACGCCAGACGCTCATCGGCCAGATCGAGTCCGTCAGCGCCACCACCGCCAAGGAGAAGATCGCCGCCCTGTACGGCGACGCCTGGCACATGACCGCCCTGGTCAACGGAGTCGTCTCCACCGTCGCCCTCCTCATCGCCGTCTTCGTCCTGGCCCGCCCCGCCTTCGGCGCCCCCGGCCGGACCCTGCCCACCTGGGTCCGCGCCGTCTCCTGGGCCGGCGTGGCGCTCGGCCTCCTCGGCGTCCTGGTCTTCGGCCTCATGTACTTCGACCTCCTCGTCCCCCTCCCGACGGCCGCCGAGTAGGCACCGCCTTAGACCGATCCGGTCCTCGGGCGGGGACCGCGGGCCCCGCCTAAGGACCCCCGGCCCGCGGACATGCGGCATGCGCCCGATGTGGCGGACCCCTCTGGGAAGCGAATCTTGGATCACACCGAACGAGGTGCCCGAGAAACACCACCAGGGAGTACGAGATGTTCGAGTACGAGATGGCCACCGCCCGCCGCGCCGACCTCATCCGCGAGGCCGACCGGTACCGGATGATCCGCGAGGCCCGCAAGGCCCGCCGCGCCACCCCTCGCGGACAGGAACCCGAAAGCGCGGTGAGAGGGAACCGCGGCCGCTTCGCCCGGGCCGCGTGACCCGCCCCGTCGCGCCCGGCGACTGACGCGTGATGAGGAGCGCAGCGATAACGAGTGCCGCCGGGGCGCACCCCTGTGCGATGCTCGGCGACGTGGAAACCAGATCTGTCAGCCCGGTGTTCGTCGGCCGAGCCGACGAACTGGCCGTACTCGTCGACGCACTGACCCGCGCCGAGGCCGGGGAACCGCAGGCCCTGCTCATCGGGGGAGAGGCAGGGGTCGGCAAGACCCGCCTCACCGAGGAGTTCCTCGGCGAGGCCGACCGCCGCGGCGCCGTCGTGGTCGTCGGAGGCTGTGTGGAGATCGGGGCGGAGGGACTTCCCTTCGCCCCCTTCTCCACGGCCCTGCGCAGCCTGCTCCGCCGGCTCCCCGACGAACTCGCCGCTGCCGCCGCCGGGCAGGAGGGCGAACTCGCCCGGATCCTCCCCGAACTCGGCGAGACCCCGCGCGGTCCGCACGACGAGGAGAGCACCGCCCGCCTCTTCGAGCTGACGGCCCGGATGCTGGAACGGCTCGCCGCCGACCGCACCGTCGTCCTCGTCCTCGAAGACCTCCACTGGGCGGACACCTCCACCCGGCACCTGCTCGCCTACCTCTTCCGCACCCTCGCCGGCGGGCGCCTGGTCGTCGTGGCCACCTACCGCGCCGACGACGTCCACCGACGCCACCCGCTGCGCCCCCTGCTCGCCGAACTCGACCGCCTGCGCACCGTCCGGCGCATCGAACTGCCCCGCTTCAACCGCGCCGAGGTCCGCCGCCAACTCGTCGGTATCCTCGCCTCGCAGCCCGAGGAGTCCTTCGTCGACTCCGTCTTCGACCGCTCCGACGGCAACGCCTTCTTCGTCGAGGAACTCGTCGCCTCCCGCGAGAACGGCTGCCGCACCGGCCTCACCGAATCCCTGCGCGACCTGCTCCTCGTCCGCGTCGAGGTCCTCCCCGACGCCGCCCAGCGCGTCGTGCGCATCGTCGCCGAGGGCGGCTCCACCGTCGAGTACCCACTGCTGCGCGCCGTCGGCCGGCTCGGCGAGGACGAACTCATCGAGGCGCTGCGCGCCGCCGTCGGCGCCAACATCCTCCTCGCCACCGCGGACGGCGACGGCTACCGCTTCCGCCACTCCCTCGTCCGCGAGGCCGTCAGCGACGACCTCCTGCCCGGCGAACGCGCCCGCGTCAACCGCCGCTACGCCGAGGCCATGGAGGAGGACGGGACCCTCGTCCGCGCCGAGGAACGGGTCATCCGACTGGCCAACTACTGGTACGCCGCCAACGACCCCGCCAAGGCCCTGCCCGCCGTCCTCGCCGCGTCCGTGACCGCCCGGCGCCGGCACGCCTACTCCGAACAGCTGAGCCTGCTGGAACGGGCCATGGAACTGTGGGACGCGGTCCCCGACGGCGTGCGCGAGGGCCTGCGCCCGGCGGACTACACCGAGGCCTACCCGCCCTGCGGCTGCGATCCCACGACCACCCCGCTGCACCGCCTCGACCTGCTCGCCGAGGCCACCGTCGCCGCCCGCTTCGGCGGCGAACGCGAACGCGCCCTCAAGCTCACCAAACTCGCCCTGCGCCTGCTCGACGACGACGGCGGGGACCCGCTGCGCGCGGCCTGGTTCTGGATCGAGCGCTCCCGGCTCGTCGCCGGCCTCGGGCGCGGCGACGGCTGGCAGGAGATCGCCACCGCGCAGGAACTGGTCAAGGGGCTGCCCCCGTCCCAGGTGCACGCCGACGTCCTCGTCCGCGCCGCCGGCTGGGGGATGCTCCACGAACCCGGCCCCGACAACATGGCCGCCGCCCAACGCGCCGTCGCCTACGCGCGGATGGTCGGCGCCGAGGAGACCGAACTCAACGCCAGGATCACCGTCGCCTGCCTCATGTCCGACGCCGGGACCCCGGAAGCCGGCTTCGCCGAACTCCGTGCCGTGAGCGAACGGGCCACCGAACTCGGACTCGTCGTGATCGCGGGACGCGCACACATCAACCTCAGCTCTCAACTCGAAGGAACGGGCCGGTCCCACGAGGCCGTCGAAGCGGCCGGACACGGGGCCGATCTCGTCTGTGAGGCCCGGCTGCTGGACACCGAGGCCTGGATCCGGGGCAACATGGCCGAGAGCCTCTACAGCCTCGGCCGCTGGGACGAAGCCGCCGAAGCGGCCCGCCGCACCCTGCGCGTCGGCCAGAGCGCGGCGCCCCGGGGAGCCGCCGCCGCACGCCTGGCCTACCTGGCCCTGGCCCGCGGCGAACTCGCCGAGGCCGCTCAGCAACTCGCCGCCGCCCACGACCACTTCGGCAACCACGACAGCCAGCCCCAGCACCGCCTGCCGCTGTTCCGACTCGCCATCGGCGTCGCCGAGGGAGAGGGCCGCATCGCGGACGTCCGCACCGAGACCGCCGACGCCGTCGCCTACGGCTTCGCCCTCGGCCAACACCGTTACGCCTGGCCCCTCCTGCTCGCCGCGGCCTCCGCCGAGGCGGACGCCCGAGGCCTGCCGGCCGCCGACGCGGGACGCGACGCCGCCCTGGAGGTGCTCCGTGCCGCGGCCCGCGGCCTGTCGGCGCCGCTCCCGGTGTGGGCGGCCCACGCCGAGTACCTACGGGCCGAGCTGCTGCGCGCCGAGGCCCGCGACACCATCGCCGACTGGACCTCGGTCGAGGCCGCCGTGCGCCCCCTGGACCGCCCCTACCTGCTGGCCCGGGCCCGCCACCGGCTGGCCGAGGCCCTGCTCGCCGCCGGTGGCGACCGGGACGCGGCGGCCCGCCTGCTCCGCGACGCCCACGCCACCGCGGACCGACTCGGCGCCCGCCGGCTGCGCGAGGACCTCGCCCTGCTCGCCCAACGCGCCCGGATCCCCCTGGTCCCGGAGGCCGATCGCGCGGACGCCCCGGCGGCGGAGAGCGACCCCGCCGAATCCCTGGGCCTGACCGGTCGCGAGCGGGAGGTCCTCTGCCTGGTCGCGGCCGGCAGCACCAACCGCCAGATCGCGGAGGAACTCTTCATCTCCCCGAAGACCGCCAGCGTGCACGTCTCGAACATCCTGGCCAAGCTGGGCGTGGCCGGACGGGGCGAGGCCGCCGCCCTCGCCCACCGCCTGCGCCTGTTCGTCCCCCTCCCGCCCCAGGCCGCCGCGGCCCTCGCACCCGCGGGTACCCCCGGCCCCGCCGCGCCTCGGACGGCCCGCAGGGGTTAGCCGGCGGAGTCGTCCTCGGGGGCCTCGGCGGGGCGTATGAGGACCCTGCCGGAGTCCAGGTCTATCGGCCCGCGTCCCGGATCGCCGTCGTTGACGTCGGTCCGGGACAGCTCCAGCCGCTTCTTCTCCTCGGCGGTGTGCTTGCTTCCCGGGTTGAACAGCTCGTCGATCATGTTGAACACCGCGTCCACCCTGCCTCTCGTCCCCTCGCGGGGCGTCGCCCGTCACCGATCGCCGTCACCGCACGGTCAGGGTCAGGATCCTGTCGTCGTCCGCCTGCGCGGAGCCGCGCCCGTCCGTCTCGCTCGTGACCAGCAACATCCGGTCACCACCGAGCGGGACCACCGTGCGCAGCCGCCCGTACTTCCCCTCCAGGAAGGCCTCCGGCTCCGCTGCGGGCACCGCCCCGTTCAGCGGGACCCGCCACAGCCGCTCACCCTTCAGCCCGGCCACCCAGATCGACCCCTGCGCCCAGGCGATCCCGCTGGGCGAGGCCTCGTCCGGTCTCCAGACCGCGACCGGATCACGGAACCCGGCTCTGCCGGCCTTGCCCTCCACCTCCGGCCAGCCGTAGTTCCCGCCGGGCTCGATCAGGTTCAGCTCGTCCCAGGTGTTCTGCCCGAACTCGGCCGCCCAGAGCCGCTTGTCCTTGTCCCAGGCCAGACCCTGCACATTGCGGTGCCCCGTCGAGTAGACGACGGAGTCCGCCTCGGGATTGCCGTGCACCGGCCGGCCGTCGGGGGTCATCCGCAGGATCTTCCCGCCCAGGGACTTCGGGTCCTGGGCCAGAGCGGTGTCACCGGTCTCGCCCGTCCCGACGTAGAGCATCCGGTCGGGGCCGAAGGCGATCCGGCCGCCGTTGTGGATCAGCCCCTTCGGGATGCCCCGCAACACCGTGTCGGGGGCGCCCAGTTGCTGTCCGGCGGCCCGCTGCTCGTCGTAGCGCAGCCGGGCGACGCGGTTGTCGGACTCGGTCGTGAAGTACGCGTACACCAGGCGGTCCGAGGCGAAGTTCGGCGAGAGGGCCAGGCCGAGCAGACCGCCCTCACCGCCCGGCGCCACCCCGGGCACGTCGCCGATCCGCGTCACCGCGCCGGAGCCCGCCGCGACCCGACTGACGCTTCCCTCGTCCCGGGAGGCGACCAGCAGGTCCCCGCCCGGCAGGACGGCGACACCCCACGGGGACTTCAGCCCCTTGGCCGGCTCCCCGGCCACCGTGACCGACCCCTTCGCGGGAGCCGCCGACGCCCCGGCACCCGCCGTCCCCGAAGCCGTCGGGGAGGCCGCGCCCGGGGGTGACGAACCCGGCGGGGACGCCCCCGAGCCGGCCCCGGCCCCGGCCGAGCACCCCGTCGCCAACAGGGCCCAGCACCCCACGAGCGCGAGCACCGCCGGCCCGCCGCGCACCCGGGACCCGTACCGCCCGCGCCCGCGACCGCGCTCCGCCGCCTGCCCGCCGGCCGGCCGCTCCCCGGCCCCGCGGAACCCGTACTGCCGTTCGTACCCCATCGCCCTCTTCCCCCGTCCGATCCGTCGATCCTCCGATGCCCGCCTTCACCCGGATCAACAGTCCGGGACCCTCACCGAGTTCCACCGCTCGTACACTCGATCGAGTGGTTGTCGGGCTCAGTCCCAGGCTCCCACCGCCGACCGCAACTCCGCTATCTCGGCCAGCTCCGCCGCCGACAGCCGCACCTCCGCCGCCCGGGCGTTCTCCTCCGCCCAGCACGCCCGCTCCGCCCCCGGCACCGGCACCACGTGCGGACCCTGCGCCAGCACCCACGCCAGCGCCACCTGCGCCGCCGTGACCCGCGGCCCGTGCCGCCGCGCCACCCGGCGCAGCCCCGCCGGCAGCACCTGGTGGGAGGCCATCGCGTCCGCCGTGAACCGGGGGTGGCGCGCCCGTACGTCGGCGTCCTCGAACCCCTGCCCCGGAGTCAGGGTCCCGGTCAGGAAGCCGCTGCCGAGCGGCATCGCCGCCAGCACCCCCACCCCCCGCGCCGCGCACCACGGCAGCAGCTGCCACGCCGCCTGCGGGGACCACACCGACAGCTCCGCCTGCACCGCCGTCACCGGGAACACCTGCTGGACCCGCTCCAGCTGCCGCAACGTCGACCGGTACGCCCGGTCACCCCGCCGCCCCGCCCCCGGCCCGGCCCCCGCGCCCAGCGTGCAGAACCCGAGCGCCCGCACCTTCCCCGCGCCCACCAGCTCCGCCATCGCCCCCCAGGTCTCCTCCACCGGCACGTCCGGATCGACCCGGTGCAACTGGTACAGGTCGATCACATCGGTCCGCAGCCGCCGCAGCGAGGCGTCACAGGCCCGCCGCACGTACCCCGGACGCCCGTCGGCCACCACGTGCTGCTCCCCGGCCCGCAGCCCCACCTTGGCGCAGACGAAGGCCTCGGAGCGCCGCTCCCGCAGCACCCGCCCCACCATCAGCTCGTTGGTGAAGGGTCCGTACAGATCGGCCGTGTCCAGCAGGTTCGACCCCAGGTCCAGCGCCCGGTGCAGGGTGCGCAGCGACTCCTCGCCCCGGCGGCGGGACGGTGCGTAGGCCCAGCTCATCGGCATGCAGCCGAGCCCTATGGCACCCACCGTCAGCGGTCCCGACCCGATAGACCTGCGCTCCACCCCTGCGTCCCCCTTCCGCTCCGGCCCTCAAACTAACGGCTTGATCCGGTTCCCCCGGCATCCCTTCGCATAGCCTCGTGATCATGACTGCAACGACCGGGGACGTGTGGCTCCCCTTCCCCGCCGCGGAGATCGACGGCCTCCCCGACTCCTTCCGCTACCGGCAGTGGGACGGCGAGGACGCCTTCCCGGCCGATCCGGCCGACTGCGTCTTCTACGTCACGCCGTACATGAAGTCCCCCGCGGTGACCGTCCGCCCGCTCCCGAAGATGCCGGCCCTGCGCATCGTCCAGACCCTCACCGCGGGCATCGACCACGTCCTCGGCGGCCTCGCCGACCTGGCCCCCGGCGTCCGCCTGTGCAACGCCCGGGGCGTCCACGAGGCCAGCACCGCCGAACTCGCCCTCACCCTGACCCTCGCCTCCCTGCGCGGCATCCCGCGCATGGTCCGCGGCCAGGACCGCGAGGAGTGGCACGGCGGCTTCTACGAGGCCCTCGCCGACCGCTCCGTCCTGATCGTCGGCTACGGATCGATCGGCGCGGCCGTCGAGGACAGGCTCGTCCCCTTCGAGTGCGGGCGGATCACCCGCGTCGCCCGCTCCGCGCGCACCGCCCCCCACGGCCCCGTGCACGCCCTCGCCGACCTGCCCGGGCTCCTCCCGGAGGCCGACGTGGTCGTCCTGTGCACCCCGCTCACCGAGGACACCCGGGGGCTCGTCGGGGCGGACTTCCTCGGCCGGATGAAGGACGGCGCCCTCCTCGTGAACGTCGCCCGCGGCCCCGTCGTCGACACGCCCGCCCTGCTGACGGAACTGGACTCGGGCCGGCTGCACGCCGCGCTGGACGTCACCGACCCCGAACCGCTGCCCGCCGGCCATCCCCTCTGGCACGCTCCGAACGTCCTCGTCACGCCCCATGTGGGCGGCAGCAGCTCGGCGTTCGCCCCGCGGGCCAAGCGCCTGGTGGCCCGCCAACTCACCCGTTTCGCCGCAGGGGAGCCGGTGGAGAACACGGTGCTCGTCACCGGCTGACACGGGGGCGCGCACACTGTGCGACGGCGCGTACGCGAACAGTCGCCCCGCCCCCTTCCGTGGTGACGGAGCGTAGAGATGCTATGTCGCTGAGTGACGAAAGTGGTGTATCGTCCGGAAGAAGGGGCTGCGCCACGTACGTCTGGCGCTGGGGTGATCGGACACTTTGGGGGGCGACGGGCGATGCACGGCCAATGGACGAAGGACCCGAAGCGGCGAAGCCGCCGCAGGCGACGGTGGAGTGCGCCGGAACGAGCCGGCGAGGGGGACCGGTGAGTGCCCCGGGGGCGGCGCTCCTGACCCGGTCGCCGTCCTCCGGCGGCGGCAGGGGTCTGGCGGCGCAGCTCCTCCTCGCGGTGGTGAGCGGCGGGTACGCCGTCGGGGCGGCCCTCGGCTGGGGTTCCGAGGAACTCGCCGAGGTGATGGGCGACTTCGGACTCAGCGCGGCCGGATTGCTGGCCGCCGTCTCCTGCTACCACTACGCCCGCACGATCGACCGGCGCGAACGTCCCGCCTGGCTGATGTTCGCGTTCTCCTCGCTCATGGGGGCCCTCGGCAACGCGATCTGGGGATGGTACGAGGTCGTCCTCGACCAGGACGTCCCGGAGCCCTCGCTCGCCGACTTCACCTTCCTCTGCTTCGCCCCGCCCGCCATCGTTGGCCTGCTCGTCCTCGCCAAACGGCCCGTCACGCGGGCGGGTTGGGTCTGCCTCGGGCTCGACTCCTGGCTCATCGGCGGCTCCCTGCTCACCCTCTCGTGGAGCCTGGCCCTCGCCAACGCCGCCCGCACCGCCCAGTCGGGCGCCACCGGCAGCGTCCCGCGCACGGCCCTCTCGCTCGCCTACCCGCTCCTCGACATCGCGCTCGTCTCGATGGTGCTCGTGCTGCACTTCCGCCGCTCGGCGAACAACCGCTCGGCCGTCAACACCGCCATCGCCGCCCTCGCCCTGACCGTCCTGAGCGACGCCCTCTTCACCTCCCCGCTGCTCAACACCACCTACCGCTCGGGGGAGATCCTCGACGCCGGCTGGTTCGCCGGCTCGCTCCTGCTCGCCTACGCCCCCTGGGGCGCCCTGCGCGCCGACCCCGACGGCAGAGCCGCGCCCCCGCGCGTCGAACGGCCGCACAGCCGCCCCATCACCGGCTCGCTGCCCGCCCTCACCCCGTACCTCGCCGCCGCCGTCTGCACCCTCGGGATCCTCTACAACGTCGTGGACGGCAGGAAGGTCGACCGGATGGTCGTCTTCACCGGGTGCACGGTCGTGCTCGCCCTGGTCATCCGGCAGGGCATCATGCTGCTCGACAACATCGCGCTGACCCAGGAACTGGCCCAGAAGGAGAACCACTTCCGCTCCCTGGTCCAGGGCTCCAGCGACGTGATCATGATCGCGGCCCCCACCGGCACCCTGCGCTACGTCAGCCCCGCCGCCGCCGGGGTCTACGGTCGCGACGCCGAGGAACTGGTGGGCACCGAACTGGCCGCCCTCATCCATCCGGACGACCTCGGCCGCGTGGTCCACGAAGTGCGCAGGTTCCTCGCCGCGCCACCCGCCGAGGAGCCCACCACCCGGATCGAATGCCGCTTCCAGTCCGGCGGCGGCGAGTGGCTCAACGTGGAGTCCACCGTCAACCGCCACCAGGGCGGCCTCATCCTCAACAGCCGCGACGTCACCGAGCGAGTGCGCCTCCAGGCCCAGCTCCAGCACAGCGCCGAACACGACCCCCTCACGGACCTGCCCAACCGGGCCCTGTTCACCCGCCGGGTCCGCCAGGCCCTGACCGGCCGCCGGGCGGGCGACCACAGCACCGCCGTGCTCTTCATCGACCTCGACGGCTTCAAGGCGGTCAACGACACCATCGGCCACCAGGCCGGCGACGAGCTGCTCGTCGAGGCCGCCCGACGCCTCCAGGAGGCCGTCCGCGCGGGCGACACCGCCGCCCGGCTCGGCGGCGACGAGTTCGCGGCCCTGATCACGGGCGACGGCAGCCGGGACCGCAGCGCCCGCGAGTACCAGGTGCACGAGATCGCCGAGCGGCTGCGCACCACGCTCTCCCGGCCCTACCGCATCGCCGGCGGCGACGTCCGCGTGGCCGCCAGCATCGGCGTCGCCTTCGCCGACTCCGGCATCACCCCCTCGGACCTGATGCGCAACGCCGATCTCGCCATGTACCGGGCCAAGGCCGGCGGCAAGGACCGCGTCGAGCTGTACGACCCCCGGATGCAGGCCGCGGCGACGGCCCGCAAGGCCGAGCCCGGGGGCCGGCCGCGCACCGCGCTCCAGGAGGGCGAGTTCGTCCTGCTCCACCAGCCCGTGGTGTCCCTGGAGGGCGGGGAGGTCACGGCGGTCGCCGCGCAGCCCCGCTGGCGCTCCGCCCAGGGCATCCTCTTCACCCCCGCCGAGTTCCTGCGGGTGGCCGAGCACGGCGAGGGCGGCCCGTCCCGGCAGGACGCCGCGCGCGCCGCCGAACCGGGCCGTTGGCTCCTCGAAGAGGCCCTGGAGCAGGCCGCCGAGCGCCTGCGCGCCGGACACGAGGTACCGGTGGCCGTGCGGATGACCGCCCAGAGACTGTTGGACCGCTCCCTGCCGAGCGGGTCCGTGGAGGCGCTCCTGAACGGCCTGGGACTGCCCTCCGGGAGCCTGGTGCTGGAGATCTCCGCCTCCGACCCCAGAGTGCCCTTCGACGACCTGGAGCGCCGCCTGACGGCCCTGCACCGCCTCGGCGTGCGGATCGCCCTCGACGGCTTCGGCAGCGGCTACGCGGCCATCAGCGCCCTCCGGCGGCTCCCCGTCGACCTGCTCAAGCTGGACCGGGGGCTGGTGGAGGGCCTGGTCGAGTCGGCCAGACTCCGCAAGATCACCGCAGGATTGTTGCGCATCGCAAATGATTTGGGCATGCAGTCCGTCGCCGAGGGGGTGGATCTGCCCGAGCAGGTCCTCGCCCTGCGCGCCATGGGCTGCACGCACGGCCAGGGAATGGCGTTTTCCGGCCCCCTCGACGAATACAGGCTGCGGCGCACGCTCGTGCGCGGTACGTTCCCAGTACCGGGCGGTTCCGCCCTGCCCGCCTTGGCGGGAGGCGCGTCCGGCGGCTCGATGGTCCTCCGTAGGGGCTCAAATAATGAGACGCCCGTCCCACCCGCTTGACATCCACCTCCCGCCGGAGGGAGGGTCAGTGCCATGCGCACCCGAATTCTCGTACTTGGAAAGCGCGTCGGCTGAAGCTGGGACCCACACGTCCCCGCTCGACACCACCGACGCGCTCCCCTCGCTTGCCACCTGGCACGAGGGGTTTTTTGTTGCACTGGCACACGCCCCGGGCCCTGAACCGGGACACCCCCGCTCCTCGTAAAACCCTCAGCTTCGAGAAGAGAATGCCGATGACCGAGCAGGCCTCCGGGGCCCACCATCCGCAGCCGCGGCCCCGTACGGGTGGGCAGCAGCCCACCGCAGTTGAGCACGTCACGGGTGCGCAGTCCCTCATCCGCTCTCTCGAAGAGGTGGGGTGCGACACCGTCTTCGGCATCCCCGGCGGCTGCATCCTCCCCGCGTACGACCCGATGATGGACAGCAAGAAGGTCCGTCACATCCTCGTCCGCCACGAGCAGGGAGCCGGACACGCCGCCACCGGCTACGCCCAGGCGACCGGCAAGGTCGGCGTCTGCATGGCCACCTCCGGCCCGGGTGCCACCAACCTGGTCACGCCGATCGCCGACGCGCACATGGACTCCGTCCCGCTGGTCGCCATCACCGGCCAGGTCTCCTCCAAGGCGATCGGCACGGACGCCTTCCAGGAGGCGGACATCGTCGGCATCACCATGCCGATCACCAAGCACAACTTCCTGGTCACCAAGGCCGAGGACATCGCGAAGACCATCGCCGAGGCCTTCCACATCGCGGCCAGCGGCCGCCCCGGCCCGGTCCTCGTCGACATCGCCAAGGACGCCCTCCAGTCGAAGACGACGTTCTCCTGGCCGCCGGCCATGGACCTGCCGGGCTACCGGCCGGTCACCAAGCCGCACGCCAAGCAGATCCGCGAGGCCGCCAAGCTCATCGCCGCGGCCAAGCGCCCGGTCCTGTACGTCGGCGGCGGCGTCATGAAGTCCGGCGCCACGGCCGAGCTGAAGGTCCTCGCCGAGCTGACCGGCGTCCCCGTCTGTACCACCCTGATGGCCCTGGGTTCCTTCCCCGACAGCCACCCGCTGCACGTCGGCATGCCGGGCATGCACGGCAGCGTCACCGGCGTCACCGCGCTCCAGAAGTCGGACCTGCTGATCGCCCTCGGCACCCGCTTCGACGACCGCGTCACCGGCAAGCTCGACAGCTTCGCCCCCTTCGCCAAGGTCATCCACGCGGACATCGACCCGGCGGAGATCGGCAAGAACCGCGAGGTCGACGTCCCGATCGTCGGTGACGCCCGCGAGGTCATCGCCGACCTGATCCAGGCCATCCAGGCGGAGCACAACGACGGCAACGCCGGCGACTACAGCGCCTGGTGGAACGACCTCAACCGCTGGCGCGAGACCTACCCCCTGGGCTACGACCTGCCCGAGGACGGTTCGCTCTCCCCGCAGCAGGTCATCGAGCGCATCGGCGAGCTCGCGCCGCAGGGCACGATCTTCACGGCCGGCGTCGGCCAGCACCAGATGTGGGCCTCCCACTTCGTCAAGTACGAGGAGCCCCGCACCTGGCTGAACTCCGGCGGCGCCGGAACCATGGGCTACGCGGTCCCCGCCGCGATGGGCGCCAAGGTCGGCATGCCGGACCGCCCCGTCTGGGCGATCGACGGCGACGGCTGCTTCCAGATGACCAATCAGGAACTGGCCACCTGCGCGCTCAACAACATCCCGATCAAGGTCGCGATCATCAACAACGGCGCCCTGGGCATGGTCCGCCAGTGGCAGACCCTGTTCTACAACCAGCGCTACTCCAACACCGTGCTGCACGCCGACGAGACCGGTCACGACACGGTGGGCTCCCAGCTCGGCGAGTCCAGCGCCCCCCGCCAGGGCACCCGCGTCCCGGACTTCGTCAAGCTGTCCGAGGCCATGGGCTGCGTCGCGCTGCGCTGCGAGGACCCGGCGGACCTGGACAAGGTCATCGCAGAGGCCAACGCGATCAACGACCGCACCGTCGTGGTCGACTTCATCGTCCACGAGGACGCCATGGTGTGGCCGATGGTCGCCGCCGGCACCTCCAACGACGAGGTCATGGCAGCCCGGGGCGTCCGCCCCGACTTCGGCGACAACGAAGACGACTGAGCCGAGAGAGCCGAAGAGAGAGAACGACTCACATGTCCAAGCACACGCTCTCCGTCCTGGTCGAGAACACGCCCGGCATCCTCGCCCGGATCGCCGCGCTGTTCTCCCGCCGCGGGTTCAACATCGACTCCCTCGCGGTCGGCGTCACCGAGCACCCCGACATCTCCCGCATCACCATCGTCGTGAACGTCGAGGACCTCCCGCTGGAGCAGGTGACCAAGCAGCTCAACAAGCTGGTCAACGTCCTCAAGATCGTCGAGCTGGAGCCGCACAACGCCATCGAGCGCGAGCTCGTCCTCGTGAAGGTCCGCGCCGACAACGAGACGCGCTCCCAGATCGTCGAGATCGTCCAGCTCTTCCGCGCCAAGACGGTCGACGTCTCCCCGGAGGCCGTCACCATCGAGGCCACCGGCGGCAGCGACAAGCTCGGCGCCATGCTCAAGATGCTGGAGCCGTTCGGCATCAAGGAGCTCGTGCAGTCCGGCACGATCGCCATAGGGCGTGGCGGACGGTCCATCACGGACCGCAGCCTGCGCTCGCTCGACCGCAGCGCCTGACACGCCGGTTCGCATAGCGAGACCGGGAAACCCATCTTCCGTTCCCCGCCGTACGGTGGGAGCAACACCAGCGCACCAAGGAGATATCCCAGTGGCCGAGCTGTTCTACGAGAACGACGCCGACCTGTCCATCATCCAGGGCCGCAAGGTCGCGGTCATCGGCTACGGCAGCCAGGGCCACGCCCACGCGCTGTCGCTCCGTGACTCGGGCGTCGACGTCGTCGTCGGTCTGAAGGAGGGCTCGAAGTCCAAGGCCAAGGCCGAGGAGCAGGGTCTGAAGGTCGTCTCCGTCTCGGAGGCCGCCGAGTGGGCGAACGTCATCATGATCCTGACCCCGGACCCGCTCCAGGCCGAGATCTACGAGGAGTCCATCAAGGACCACCTCAAGGAGGGCGACGCGCTCTTCTTCGGCCACGGCTTCAACGTCCGCTACGGCTTCATCAAGCCCCCGGCCAACGTGGACGTCGCCCTCGTCGCCCCGAAGGGCCCGGGCCACCTGGTCCGCCGCCAGTACGAGGAAGGCCGCGGCGTGCCCTGCATCGCCGCCGTCGAGCAGGACTCCACCGGCAGCGCCTTCGACCTCGCGCTGTCCTACGCGGCCGGCATCGGCGGCACCCGCGCCGGCGTCATCAAGACCACCTTCACCGAGGAGACCGAGACCGACCTGTTCGGTGAGCAGGCCGTCCTCTGCGGTGGCGCCTCCGCCTTGGTCAAGGCCGGTTTCGAGACCCTGACCGAGGCCGGCTACCAGCCGGAGATCGCCTACTTCGAGTGCCTGCACGAGCTGAAGCTCATCGTCGACCTCATGTACGAGGGTGGCCTGGAGAAGATGCGCTGGTCGGTCTCCGAGACCGCCGAGTGGGGCGACTACATCACCGGCCCCCGCGTCATCACCGACGCCACCAAGGCCGAGATGAAGAAGGTCCTGGCCGAGATCCAGAGCGGCGAGTTCGCCAACACCTGGATGGCCGAGTACAAGGCCGGTCTGCCGAAGTACAACGAGTACAAGAAGGCCGACTCCGAGCACCTGCTGGAGACCACCGGCAAGAAGCTGCGCAAGCTGATGAGCTGGGTCGACAACGACGAGAGCTGATCGCGCGGACGGTGGGGCCGCGGCGTGCGCGCCGCAGCCCCACCGGGCGGTCGCCCGGGCCCGAGTCGGCCGGAATGTAGACGTCCCGTAGTGCGGATTGTCCACCCCGGCCAATCACGGACGGGTGATCCTTCCGTACAGGCGGAATTCCGTTCCGGATCCGCCACTACACTGCTCAACACAACGCGTCAGGCCCACAGTGTCGTGCGTCTTCCACGCGGCTACCCCCTCCACCGCCTGCGGCCGTCGGGACGGCCGTCCGCACTGGACTTGTGAGGACCCACGTGAGCTCGAAACCTGTCGTACTCATCGCCGAAGAGCTGTCGCCCGCCACGGTGGACGCACTCGGTCCGGACTTCGAGATCCGGCACGTCAACGGAGCCGACCGCGCGGAGCTGCTGCCCGCGATCGTCGACGTGGACGCCATCCTCGTCCGCTCCGCCACCAAGGTGGACGCCGAGGCGATCGCCGCCGCCAAGAAGCTCAAGGTCGTCGCGCGCGCCGGTGTCGGCCTCGACAACGTCGACGTGTCCGCCGCCACCAAGGCCGGCGTGATGGTCGTGAACGCCCCGACCTCCAACATCGTCACCGCCGCCGAGCTCGCCTGCGGCCTGCTCGTCGCCACCGCCCGCAACATCCCGCAGGCCAACACCGCCCTGAAGAACGGCGAGTGGAAGCGGAACAAGTACACGGGCGTCGAGCTGAGCGAGAAGACCCTCGGCGTCGTCGGCCTCGGCCGCATCGGCGTCCTGGTCGCCCAGCGCATGTCGGCCTTCGGCATGAAGATCGTCGCGTACGACCCCTACGTGCAGCCCGCGCGCGCCGCCCAGATGGGCGTCAAGATGCTCACGCTGGACGAGCTGCTGGAGGTCGCGGACTTCATCACCGTGCACCTGCCCAAGACCCCCGAGACCCTCGGTCTCATCGGTGACGAGGCCCTGCACAAGGTCAAGCCGTCCGTCCGCATCGTCAACGCCGCCCGCGGCGGGATCGTGGACGAGGCCGCGCTGTACTCGGCGATCAAGGAGGGCCGCGTCGCCGGCGCCGGCCTCGACGTGTACGCGAAGGAGCCCTGCACGGACTCCCCGCTCTTCGAGCTCGACCAGGTCGTGTGCACCCCGCACCTCGGCGCCTCCACGGACGAGGCACAGGAGAAGGCCGGCATCGCCGTCGCCAAGTCGGTGCGCCTGGCCCTCGCCGGTGAGCTCGTGCCGGACGCGGTCAACGTCCAGGGCGGCGTCATCGCCGAGGACGTCCGTCCCGGTCTGCCCCTCGCCGAGAAGCTCGGCCGCATCTTCACCGCCCTCGCGGGCGAGGTCGCGGTCCGTCTCGACGTCGAGGTCTGCGGCGAGATCACCCAGCACGACGTGAAGGTGCTCGAACTCTCCGCCCTCAAGGGCGTCTTCGAGGACGTCGTCGACGAGACGGTCTCCTACGTCAACGCCCCCCTGTTCGCGCAGGAGCGCGGCGTCGAGGTGCGGCTGACCACCAGCTCGGAGTCCCCGGACCACCGCAACGTGGTGACCGTGCGCGGCACCCTGTCGGACGGTCAGGAGGTGTCGGTCTCCGGCACCCTGGCGGGCCCGAAGCACCTTCAGAAGATCGTGGGCGTCGGCGAGTACGACGTGGACCTGGCCCTGGCCGACCACATGATCGTGCTCCGCTACACCGACCGTCCGGGCGTGGTCGGCAAGGTCGGCCACCTGCTCGGCGAGGCCGGCCTCAACATCGCCGGCATGCAGGTCGCCCGCGCCGAGGAGGGTGGCGAGGCGCTCGTCGTCCTCACCGTCGACGCGGAGGTTCCGGTCGACGTCCTCGCGGCCATCTCGGCCGAGATCGGCGCCGCTTCGGCCCGTACGGTCAACCTGGGCTGATCGCGGCGCCGCGAGCGCCGCGCGACGTGGGAAGGGCCCGGGGCGTGGACCCCGGGCCCTTTCGCGTGCCCGCCGCCCCACAGGGGCATGAACGCTTGTCTGTGACGAACGTATGGAACTTCTGTCTGAGACGGTTGTCTTGCTACCGTGGCGGCATGGGACATCGTGAAGACCTGCTCGAAGGCGCCAAGAAGTGCCTGGCCGAGAAGGGGTTCGTGCGGACCACCGCGCGCGACATCGTCAGCGCGTCCGGTACGAACCTCGCCTCGATCGGCTACCACTACGGCTCCAAGGACGCCCTGCTCACGCAGGCGTTCATCGCGCTGATGGAGGAGTGGGGCGACGGCTTCCAGGCCGGCCTGGCGGGGGAGCCGGGCACCCTGGAGCGGTTCCGTTCCGTCTGGGAGGGCGTCCTCGCCCGGCACGAGGCGTCCAGCCCCGTCTGGTCGGCCAGCCTGGAGGTGGCGCTGGGCCGGGACACCCGCCCCGAGCTGCGGGCCATGCTCGCCGCCTCGCAGTCCGAGGGCCGCCGGGGCCTCGTCTCCATGGTGACCGGGACCCCGGAGGAGCAGATCACCGAGCGCGAGGAGCGGACGGTCGGCGCCGTCTACCAGGCACTCCTCAACGGCCTGATGATCCAGTGGCTCTTCGACCCCGAGAGCGCCGCCACCGCCGAGGAGTTCACCGAGGGCATGCGGCGGATCGCGGGGGAGCTCGGCGGCGCGCCGACGCCGGAGGCGTAGCCGCTCCGACGGGCGTACGGGTCCCCGCGCGCCCCGCGCGAGCGGAACGGGAACCGCCGCCGCGCGGCCCCCGTCCCAGCGGCGACCGAAGCGAACCGGACCGGGTCGAGGGGGCGTCGTGGCGGCGAGGCGGACACGCACGTACGGAGGGTCGGGGCGCGCCGCCCGGGCCCGGGCGGCACTCGGCAAGGACGCGGTACCCGCCGACCAGCGCAAGGTCGGTGGCGTTGCTGATCTCCC
>NZ_JBEZIB010000046.1:0-52896 GCF_040650855.1 Streptomyces sp. NPDC048606
GGCGGAAGACCGAGTACGTCCAGTACAAGGGCTTCCGCCCGGCACGCCGAGAGCACGCACCAGCCGCCGCGGGGCCGCCCTACGGGCGACGACGGGAGTTTGACGACAGGCCCTAGGACCGGACGGGTCCACCGGGCCGGGCCGCCCTCCGGCGGCCCTCCTTCCGGATTCAACTCAACTTTAGAACGGATCCAATGTAGGATGGTCTCCTGACCACGCAGGAGGCCTCCTCATGTACGAGCCGATCCGCTCCAAGTCGGTCGTCCACCGCGTGGACGGCAAGGCCGACTACCCCCACAGCAGCCGCGCCGAGGCCCTCGACACCCAGCTCGCCGGGCACCTGGCCGCGCTCCTCGCGGTCACCGACGAGCTCGGACTCGACGAGGGCGCCGCGCGCATCGCCGAGCAGGTCGCGCGGCTGCGCGGGGCCCGCCCCGCGCGGGTCGCGCACCCCCGGGCCGCCGGTGACGGCGTCGCCCTGCACCGTCGCGCCCACGACCTCGCCGCCCGCGCCCTGCTCGTCGCCGCCTCCCGCGCCGACACCGCCGCGGCGATCCTCGCCGCCGAGCGGATGGACGCCCACGCCGCCGCCCTCGACTCCGTCGACCTGGCCGGCGCCCACTGACGGCCCCGGTCCGGGGCCGCGGAGGCTCCGGACCGGGTGCCATGCCCCCTCCCCGCTCAGCCGGTCGCGCCCGGCGTGGGCTGCGGGGCGACCCCCGCGACGCCGCACCACGGGGCGGTGTCCGGCGGCCAGACCGGGCCGACTGCCTCCGCCCGCTCCGGAGTGCCCGGGGTGAGGCCCGGGACGCGGACCAGGGCCTGGGCCGCGCGGGCTCCGGGGCCGGGGCGTTCCGCGTCACGGAACTCCACGGTGACCACGTAGGACCCGCTCCCCCGCGCCTCGACGGCGGCCAGGACGCGCCGGCTCGCCGGGTCGATCCGGCAGGCCGTGACCCGCACCTCGGGCGCCGGCGCCGGCGGGGCCGCGGATTCCCCGCCGGCGTCGCCGGCCCACACGTAGAGCCCCAGCGGGGCGAACACCAGCAGGCCGGCCAGTCCCGTCAGGGCGACCGTCCGGCCCTGCCACTTCAACGCGCTCACGGCCATGCCCCGATCCTCCCGGGAGCCCGCCCCGCCCACCAGCACCCGCGGGACCGGACAGCATTTCGAAGTGGGACCGCCTGGACACCTCGCGTTCATTCGACTCCGCGCGGAATGTGGGTTTCCGCGAGCACGCTGCACCCGTGAGACGCATCCTCGGAATCGCTCTGGCGATCCTCCTGATCGGCGGCGTGATCGGCGCCATCGTCATCGGGAGCGAGAAGCCGGAAGGCACGGCAACGAAGACCGTGCGCGGCGTCATCGGATCGGAGAAGTCCGACTTCTTCCGCGACCCCGATGTCGTCGAGGCCCTCAAGGACAAGGGCTACACCGTGAAGCCGGAGACCTCCGGCTCCTGGGCGATGGACCAACTCCCCCTCAAGGAGTACGACTTCGCCTTCCCCAGCAGCAGCGAGCCCGCGCAGGAGATCGAGGCCGCGGCGGGGGTGAAGGGCGCGCAGACCACCAGGCCGTTCTTCTCCCCGCTCGTCGTCGTCGCCCGCGCCAACGCCACGAAGGTGCTGGCCGACAACGGGCTGGTGAGGATGACCGGCACGAACTCCGGCACCCTCCTGATGGGCCCGTACCTGAAGGCGGCCGGCGAGGACCGGACCTGGCAGCAGCTGCCCGGCTCCGCCCCCCACGGCGAGCTGACCGGCACGGTGTTCATCAAGACCACCGACCCGGCGACCTCCAACTCGGGCGCGCTGTTCGTCGCCGCCACCTCCAACGTCGCCAACGGCGACACCGTGGTCTCCGACGACGCCGGGATCGCCCGGACGGCGCCCCTGATGCGCAAGCTGACCTCGGTGCAGGGCGCGCTCGCGCCGAGCACGGACGACCCGTTCCGCGCGTTCATCAGCGGCAGCGGAGAGCCGCTGATCCTGGCCTACGAGTCCCAGGTGGCCTCGCTCCTGATGAAGAAGCAGACTCCGGCGCAGCTCGGGGACATGGTGGTGCTCTACCCGGACACCACGGTCAACTCCCCGCACACCTTCGTGCCCCTCACCGAGGAGGCCAGGGAGCTGGGCCGGCTGCTCGCCGAGGACCCGAAGCTGCGCGAGCTGGCCCTGCGGCACGGATTCCGCCCGCAGGACGGTCTCGCCGAGTTCACCGCCGCCACCGCGCCGTTCGCCGGCCACCTCAACCCGGGGCTGACCGGAATCCGGCAGGTGGGCGCGCCGACCGTCAAGGTCCTGATGGCGCTGGCCGCCCGGGCCAAGGGACAGGGGGACACGCCGTGACGACGACACCTGCCGAGGAGGGCCCGTTCGTGCTCACCGCGCCGGGGCCCGTGGCCCCGATCGGGCCGGACCGGGCCGGCGGCCTGGTCCCGCTCGGGGACGGGGTCCACGACGAGATGGCCCGCCGGGCCGACGAGTTCGTGGGCGGGCTCGCCGGGATCGACGCCCGGTCGCCGGAGTTCGCCACCCGGATCGGGGAGATCGCCGCCCTCGGCGCCGCCGAGATGCGCGGCGCCGACCGGCAGTCGAACCGGATGCTGGAGCGGGCGGTGCGCTCCCTGGGCGCGGACGGGGGCGCGGACGCGCAGGCCCGGGTGGCCGGTTCGCTGGTCGAGCTGCGGCGCACCGTGGAGGACCTCGAACCGCGGGACGCGCCGGCGAAGGGGGCGCGCCGGCTGCTGGCGCGGCTGCCGGGCGGGAACCGGATGCGGGACCACGTGGCGAAGTACGCCTCCTCGCAGACGACGCTGGACCGGATCGTGGGCGCGCTGCGCGGCGGGCAGGACGAGCTGCGGCGCGACAACGCGGCGCTGCACACGGAGCGCGCGGCCCTGTGGGAAACGATGGGCCGGCTCCAGGAGTGCGCGGTGTTGACGCAGGCCCTGGACGCTGCGGTCGCCTCGCGGATCGCCGAGGCGGAGCGCACCGATCCGGGGCGGGCGGACGCGCTGCGGGCGGACCTGCTGTTCCCGGTGCGCCAGAAGCACCAGGACCTTTTGACGCAGTTGGCGGTGTGCGCGCAGGGCTATCTGGCGATGGACGTGGTGCGCCGCAACAACGAGGAGCTGATCAAGGGGGTGGACCGGGCGGCGACGACGACGGTGTCGGCGTTGCGGATCGCGGTCATGTTGGCGTCGGCCCTGGACGACCAGCGCAAGGTGGTCGAGCAGGTGAACGCCCTGCGGGGTACGACGGAGGAGCTGATCCGGGGCAACGCCCGACTGCTGGCCTCGCAGAGCGGGGAGGTCCAGCGGATCGCGGCGGACCCGGCGGTGGGGGCGCAGACGCTGCGGGAGGCGTTCGGGGAGATCTTCCGGACGCTGGACGCGATCGACACGTTCAAGGCGCGGGCCACGGAGAACATGGCGGTGACGGTGGAGTCCCTGACGGACGAGCTGCGGGCCGCCTCGGAGCGGCTGGCCCGGACGCGGACCGCGGACGCGTCGGAAGGCGGGGAGCGATGAACGGGCGTACGGGACGCGTGGTGCGAGCGGTACGGACGGCACGGGGGGCGGCGTCGGTGGCCCTGGCGGTCGCCCTGGCGGTCGCCCTGCTGGGGACGGCGGCCTGCACTTCGGAGGCTCCCGCGACCACGGCGGGCGCCTCGGGCGGCTCGGGCTCCTCGGGCTCTTCCGGCGGCGGTTCCTCGAAGCCGCAGGAGTACAAGGAGGGCCGGCTGCGGGTGCTGGCGTCCAGCGAGCTGGCGGACATGGAGCCGGTGCTGAAGGCGGCGAAGGCGGCGACGGGGGTCTCCGTCGACTTCACCTGGTCGGGGACGCTGGACGCGGCGGACCAGGTGGCCTCCGGGAAGGCGGACGGGCGCTACGACGCGATCTGGCTGTCCTCCAACGACTACCTGAGGCTGCGTCCCGAGGCCGCGGCGAAGCTCGGCACGGAGACGCCGGTGATGTCCTCGCCGGTGGCGGTCGGGGTGAAGCCGGAGGCCTTGGCGCGGTTGGGCTGGAAGCCCGCGGAGGTGACCTGGGCGGCGGTCGAGGAGGCCGTGGCGGCCGGGAGGCTGACGTACGGGATGACGGACCCGGTGCGGTCCAACTCCGGCTTCTCCGCGCTGGTCTCGGTGGCCTCGGGGCTGTCGGGGGCGCAGGCGGCGCTGACGGACGCGGACGTGGACAAGGCGCGGCCCCGACTGAAGGGGTTCTTCGACGGGCAGAGGCTGACGTCGGGTTCCTCGGGCTGGCTGGCGACGGCTTACCGGAAGAGGGACGACGTCGACGCGCTCGTGAACTACGAGTCGGTGCTGCTGTCGATGAACGACCGGGCCAAGTCCCCGCTGACGGTGATCCGCCCCAAGGACGGGGTGGTCACCGCGCACTATCCGCTGACGCTGTTGGCGTCGGCGCCGGCCGGGGCGCGCGATTCGGGCCGGCTGCTGACGGACTGGCTGCGCGGCGACGCGGCCCAGAAGTCGATCACGGACGGGACGAAGCGGCGGCCGGTGGCGGCCGGGGTGGCCCCGGCGGCCGGTCTCGACGGGGAGAAGCGGCGCGAGCTGCCGTTCCCGGGCTCGCGGTCGGTGGCGGACGGGCTGCTGGCCTCGTACGAGAACGAGCTGCGGCGCCCCTCGCGGACGGTGTACGTGCTGGACACCTCGGGTTCCATGGCGGACGAGGACCGGATCGGGCGGTTGCGCGCGGCGCTGACGGACCTGACGGGGACGGGGAGTTCGGGTCCGGGCGAGCGGTTCCGGGACCGGGAGGAGGTGACGTTGCTGCCGTTCGGGGACCGGGTGAAGAAGGTGCTCACGCACGTCGTCGAGCCGGGGAACCCGGGGCCGGCGCTGGACGCGATCCGCGGGGACGTGAAGGGGCTGCGTCCGGAGGGCGGCACGGCCGTGTACGGGAGCCTGAAGGCGGCGTACGAGCACCTGGGGCGGGGCGAGAGCGACGCGTTCACCTCGATCGTGCTGATGACCGACGGGCAGAGCGGCGACAAGGCGAAGGACTTCGACGCCTTCTACGCGGCGCTGCCCGAGGCGCGCCGGCACACGCCGGTGTTCGCGGTGCTGTTCGGGGACTCGGACCGCGAGGAGCTGACGCACATCACCGAGCTGACGGGTGGGCGGCTGTTCGACGCGACCGAGGGCAACGGTTCCCTCGACGGGGCCTTCGAGGAGATCCGTGGTTACCAGTAGGAGGACGCCGGTCGGGCGGGTGCTCGCGTACCTGGAGTCGACCAAGAACCTGGCGGGCGGCGCGTGCGGGCTCGTCGGGCTGGGCCTGACGTGGGCGGGCGTGGCGGGCGCCTACTGGCCGGTGGTGGTCGCGGGGCTGTACGGGGCGGGGGCGCTGATCGCCCCGCCGGCGCGGATCGTCACGCCGTGCTTCCCGGACCCGGCGCGGCGGTTGGGGGGCGTGCGCGAGGACCTGGACCGGTTGCGGGAGTACGTCGGGGAGGTGGAGCTGCCGCCGGCCGCCGAGGGCAAGCTGGGCGAGCTGCTGGACGTGTACGCGGCGCTGCTGGAGCCGGGGTGGCCGGCGGAGGTGCTGGCCGGGGAGCCGGAGGCGGTGCACGCGCTGTCGCGGGCGATCCGGCTGGACGTGCCGGAGGCGGTGGACGCGTACAACCGGGCGCGGTGGTGGACGCGGCTGAACCCGGGGGGCGAGTCCCCCGAACGGCACCTGGAGCGGCAGCTGTCGGTGCTGTCCGAGGAGGCGGAACGCGTGACGGCGGACCTCCGTGAAACGGAGGCCCGCCGTCAGCAGACGCACACGACCTATTTGGAAGGTCGCAGAGAGTCCTAGGTCGGGGACTCCCGCGTCAGCCCTGCGGTCGGGGACAGCCGGCCGCGGTCTTCGGGGGTGCGCCGGGCTCAGCCCAGGCGCTCGACCAGTGCGTGGTACTGGTCCCACAGCTCCTTGGGAGTGTGGTCGCCGTAGGTGTTCAGGTGCTCGGGGACCAGGGCGGCCTCCTCGCGCCAGACCTCCTTGTCGACGGTGAGGAGGAAGTCGAGGTCCTCGGCGGGCAGCTCCAGGCCGTCCAGGTCGAGGGAGTCGCGGGTCGGCAGGAAGCCGATGGGGGTCTCGACGCCTTCGGCGGTGCCGTCGAGGCGGCCGACGATCCACTTCAGGACGCGGCTGTTCTCGCCGAAGCCGGGCCACACGAACTTGCCCGCGTCGTTCTTGCGGAACCAGTTCACGTAGTAGATCTTCGGGAGCTTCGCGGCGTCGGCGCCGGCGCCGACCTTGACCCAGTGGGCCATGTAGTCGCCCATGTTGTAGCCGCAGAACGGCAGCATGGCGAAGGGGTCGCGGCGCAGCTCGCCGACCTTGCCCTCGGCGGCGGCGGTCTTCTCGGAGGCGATGTTCGAGCCGATGAAGACGCCGTGGTTCCAGTCGAAGGACTCGGTGACCAGCGGGACGGCGGAGGCGCGCCGGCCGCCGAAGAGGATCGCGGAGATCGGGACGCCCTTGGGGTCCTCCCACTCGGGGGCGATCGTGGGGCACTGGGAGGCGGGGACGGCGAAGCGGGCGTTGGGGTGGGCCGCCGGGGTCTCGGACTCCGGGGTCCAGGGGTTGCCCTTCCAGTCGATGAGCTCGGCCGGGGCCTCCTCCGTCATGCCCTCCCACCAGACGTCGGAGCCGTCCGGGGTGAGCGCGACGTTGGTGAAGACGGTGTTGGCGTACATGGTCTTCATGGCGTTGGCGTTGGTGTGCTCGCCGGTGCCGGGGGCGACGCCGAAGAAGCCGGCCTCGGGGTTGATCGCGTAGAGGCGACCGTCCTCGCCGAAGCGCATCCAGGCGATGTCGTCGCCGATGGTCTCGACGGTCCAGCCGGGGATCGTGGGCTCCAGCATGGCCAGGTTGGTCTTGCCGCAGGCGGACGGGAACGCGGCCGCGACGTACTTCGTCTCGCCCTCGCCGGCCGGCGGGGTGAGCTTCAGGATGAGCATGTGCTCGGCGAGCCAGCCCTCGTCACGCGCCATGACGGAGGCGATGCGCAGCGCGTAGCACTTCTTGCCCAGGAGGGCGTTGCCGCCGTAGCCGGATCCGTAGGACCAGATCTCGCGGCTCTCGGGGAAGTGGGAGATGTACTTGGTGGTGTTGCAGGGCCACGGGACGTCGGCCTGGCCTTCGGCGAGCGGGGCGCCGAGGGTGTGGACGGCCTTGACGAAGAAGCCGTCGGTGCCGAGCTCGTCGAGGACGGCCTTGCCCATGCGGGTCATGGTGCGCATGGCGACCGCGACGTAGGCGGAGTCGGTGATCTCGACGCCGATCGCGGAGAGCTCGGAGCCGAGGGGGCCCATGCAGAAGGGCACGACGTACATCGTGCGGCCCTTCATGGAGCCGCGGAAGATACCTTCCTGCCCGGCGAAGATCTCCCTCATCTCGGAGGGGGCCTTCCAGTGGTTCGTCGGGCCCGCGTCCTCTTCCTTCTCGGAGCAGATGAAGGTCCGGTCCTCGACGCGCGCGACGTCGGACGGGTCGGAGGCGGCGTAGTAGGAGTTCGGGCGCTTGGCCTCGTCCAGCTTCTTGAACGTGCCCTTGGCGACGAGCTCCGCGCACAGGCGCTCGTACTCGGACTCGGAACCGTCGCACCAGACGACGCGGTCCGGCTGGGTCAGGGCCGCGATCTCGTCCACCCAGGAGATCAGCTCCTGGTGGGTCGTCGGGATGGAAGTGGGAGCCGCGTTGTCGCGCGCCACGATTGCTCCTTGTTGAGGGGTTTGTTTGGTGTATGCCCCGTGGGGGCTGCGACCCGGACGCTTCGCGCTCCGCTCATCCGGTGCCGACCGCACTCATCTGATCATCCGGTGCGTATGCGCATATGTCCAGGGGGCCTCTCACGTGAGCATCGCCACGTCCGTCAATCTTCCGTAAAGAGCACTAACGGAAACCTACGGACCCGTAGGTAGCATGTCGCCATGAGTTCAGACGCCGCCGCCGTCGTCGCGGCCACGCCGGCAGCCCCACAGGCGGAGTCCGAGGTCAAACCGCTCATGCGCGGATGGCTGCACACCGGGATGTTCCCGGCGGTGGTCGTCGCGGGTCTGGCGCTGATGGCCTTCACCGACTCGACGAAGGCCCGTGTGGCCTGCGGGGTCTACATCCTCACGGCCTGCCTGCTGTTCGGAATCAGCGCCGTCTACCACCGCGGCACGTGGGGACCGCGCGGCGAGGCCATCCTGCGGCGCCTCGACCACGCCAACATCTTCCTGATCATCGCGGGCACCTACACCCCGCTGACCGTCCTGCTGCTGCCCGCCTCCACCGGGCGGACCCTGCTGTGGGCGGTGTGGATCGCCGCCGCGGCCGGCATCGCCTTCCGGGTGTTCTGGGTCGGCGCGCCCCGCTGGCTGTACACCCCCTGCTACATCGCCATGGGCTGGGCCGCGGTGTTCTTCCTGCCCGACTTCCTGCGCGCCGGCGGGATCGCCGTTCTCGTGCTGGTGGTCGTCGGCGGACTGCTCTACAGCGTCGGCGGGGTGATCTACGGCATCAAGCGCCCCAACCCCTCCCCCCGCTTCTTCGGCTTCCACGAGGTCTTCCACTCGCTGACGCTGGCGGCCTTCGTCGCCCACTACGTCGGCATCTCCCTGGCCGCCTACCGCCACTGAGGCGGACCGGCGACGGCGCGCGGGTGCCCGGCCGGGGTCGGCCGGGCACCCGCGGCGTCGGTACGTCAGTACCTCGGCACGTCAGTACCTCAGCACGTGTAGCCGTCCTTGTCGGCGTCCAGGCGCAGCGGATCGCTGCCGTTGACCTTCATCCGCTTCGGGAACCTGTGCGCGGCCAGCCACTCGCAGCGGGCCTGGGTGGTCTTCTTCACCTCCGCGGGGAAGTTCGTCGGGACGCACACCGTCGCCGTCCCGTAGTGCCGGTCGCAACCGGCGACGGTGGGCGCGACGGGCGCCGAGTCCCGGCGGGCCGGGTTCGGCTTGGGCGCGGCCAGGTCGCTCGCGAAGGTGTGCTCGTGGGCCGAGGGCCGCTCCTCGGTCGCCTTGAGGGCGGGGGCTCCGCCCAGGTGGACCCAGGTGGCGAGGGAGGGGACGCCCGCCGCGTCGACGCCGAAGAGCATGTACCAGCCGGGCGGCGCCAGGTTGGGGTTGGTGGTGACGTTGAGGTCGATGGTGGTGTTGTTGACGACCGTCATCGGCAGGTCCACGAACCGCTGGTTGGGGTCCGAGGAGTGGGTGACGGCGGCCGGGCGGATCAGCTCGGCCTTGGCGATGGGCCGGTTCACGGTGATCCGCTGGGTGTCCCCGTAGATCCAGTCGGTGTCGATCACCGAGGTGAGCTGCGGGCGCGGACCCTTGAAGAGGTAGGGCGGGGTGTAGATCGACACGGCGTGGTTGTACGTGCCGTTGCCCGGGTTGTCGCCGACGGACATGACGCGGCCGTCGGGCAGCAGGAACGAAGCCGAGTGGTACGTGCGCGGGATCGGGTCGGTGGCCAGACCCGGCTGGTAGGTGTTGCTCGTCGGGTCGAAGAAGGAGGCCTCGAAGACCGGGTCGGCCCGGTCGTGCAGCCCGCCGCCGGTCTCCAGCACCTTGCCGTCGGGCAGCAGCACCGCGGAGACGTACATCTTGCCCTCGGCTCCGGTCTGCGGGCGCTTGCCCGTGCCGGTGTCGACGAGGCCCTGCGGCAGGTCGGGGCCGGCCGTGTAGGCGGGGCTCGGCTGCTTCAGGTCGATGATGTCGGTGAGCCGGTTGGCCGCCGGGTTGGTCTCGTTGTTGCCGCCGCCGATCGTCAGGACCCGCTGGTCCTGGGCCGGGGGCAGCAGGACGCTCGCCGACTCGTCGCGCTGGTCCTTGTTGCGCAGCCCGGGCACGTCGGTGATGGTGTTGGCGTCGTAGTCGTAGACCGAGGCGCCGGTGCCGGGCGTGCCGTTGCCGAAGGTGTGGCTGCCGGAGTAGAAGAGGCGGCCGTCCTGCATGAGGATCATCGACGGGTACAGACCCCAGTAGGACCAGGTCTGGTTGACCTCGTTCATCGGCAGCCACTTGTTCTGCGCCGCCGAGAACCTCTCCGCGGTGACGTTGCCCGTGGAGTCCTCCTTCAGCCCGCCGAAGGAGATCACGTCGCCGTTGCCGAGGATGGTGGCGGACGGGTACCAGTGGCCGCCGTTCATGTCGTTGGTCTTCGTGTACGTCTCGGTGGTCGGGTCGAAGACGTAGCTGTCCTTCAGGCCCTGGTAGCCGATCTTGCCGTCGGCCGACGGGTAGCCCTTGTTGCCGCTCATCACGAGCACCCGGCCGTCGGACAGCTGCACGTGACCGGAGCAGAACATGTCCACGGGCGTGGGGATCGTCCTGAAGGTGCCGTTCGCCGGGTCGTAGACGGCGGAGGTGAAGGTGCCCGCGTTGAACTGCGCGATGTCGTTGCCGGATCCCGCGATGAGCAGCACCTTGCCGTTCCTCAGGACCACGGCGTGCATGGAGCGCACCGGGTTCTGCGCGGGGATCACCTCCCACTTGCCCTTGGCGCACTGTTCGGCGGTGCCGGTGCAGGCGGGTTGCGGCGGCGGGGCGCCGACCTCCTCCAGGGCGTAGTCGTCGGTGGTGAGGGTCCCGACGCCGTAGACGGACAGCCCCCAGGCGATCTTGTCGGTGTTCGGCGGGACGGCGGGCGTACGGACCTCCGTACGCGCCCACGCGGCGCTGACCGGCGGGTTCTGGAGGTCGGTCCAGTACTGCCAGCCGGCGGTGGTGTCGTGGCGGAAGACGGTGACGGACACGTCCGGGGTGTTCGACTTGTACCAGGCGGACAGGTCGTACTGCTTGCCCGGCGTGACGGTCGGGGCGCAGGTGGTGTTCTCGGTGACCAGGGCCTTGCGGTCGCCGTCGACGCGGCGGGTCAGGGAGACGCGCATGGCCTTGGAGCCGCTGTGGGCGTCGGAGACGGTGGCGAAGGTGAAGTCGTTGTCTCCCCAGCCGGATTTCGACCAGCAGTGGGGCATGTCCGAGCCGGGGGCTCCGGCGGTCTCGAAACCGGGGTTGGTCAGCAGGTTGGGCGGTCCGGCCGAGGCCGGCTGCGGCGCGCTGAGCAGCAGGGCGGCGGTCATCGCCCCGACGGCGGTCAGGGCGGCCCGGCGCCCGGCCCTCCGTCGGATCTTCCTTCGCATACGGGCTGTCCTTTCGGTGCGGCTCAACTCCTGGTGGTGGTTGCCGCACGTGGCCCGCGCGGCAGGTAGACGAGGGCTTCGGTGGCGACGAAGCGCAGGACGAAGGTGGTGACGAGCGCGAGGGCGGTGGCCGGCAGGACGTCCATGTCGAGGCGGCCCACGAACAGCGCGATGAGCGGGATCCGCAGGAGCAGGTCGGCGTTGGCCAGGAGCGCGAAACGGCCGAGGCGGTCGAGGCGCCGGCGGTGGTGGCGCCGGTCGCGGAAGACCAGCGTCTCGATGAGCCAGAAGTTCCACAGGACCCCGGCCTGGTTCGCGATGACCTCGGCCACCAGGTACTGGACG
Source organism: Streptomyces sp. NPDC048606 (assembly GCF_040650855.1). NCBI lineage: Bacteria > Bacillati > Actinomycetota > Actinomycetes > Kitasatosporales > Streptomycetaceae > Streptomyces > Streptomyces sp. NPDC048606. The sequence goes on from NZ_JBEZIB010000046.1 coordinate 11,496, forward strand.
CCGACGTGGGTCAGCAGCCAGAGCGCGGCCAGGTTGGGGACGAACCCGGAGAGCCCGACGAGGCCGAAGCCGATCATCCGGGCGAGCGGGTTCGCACAGCGCAGGGCGGCCAGGTGGGCGAGGAAGCGCAGCCCCTCGCGGGGCGTGGACTTCGAGGCGCCGGCGTGACGGTCCTCGAAGACGTACGGGACCTCGGCGATGGTGCGCGGCCGGCAGCGGACGGCCAGCTCCAGCAGGATCTTGTAGCCGAGGGGGGCGAGGGCCGCCCCGGTGACGGCGCCGCGGCGGATGGCGAAGAAGCCGCTCATGGGGTCGCCGACCCCGCGCAGGGCGCGCGGGAAGAGCCCCTTGGCCAGCAGGGTCGCGGCCCGGGAGACCGCGACGCGGTATCCGCCGGCGAGCCCCGCCCGGCTGCCGCCTGGCAGGTGGCGGGAGGCGACGACCAGGTCGGCGCCGGTGCGGATGCCCTCGCCGACGAGTTCGGGGACCAGGTGGGGCGGGTGTTGGAGGTCGGCGTCCATGACGACGATCCACTCGTACCCGGCCCGCGCCATCCCCTCGACGACGGCCCCGCCGAGCCCGCCGACGGCCCGCTCCCGGTGCAGGACGGCCACCGGGAAGGGGCAGTCGGCTCCGGCCTTCTCGATCGCCGCGGGGGTGTCGTCGGTGGAGTCGTCGACGAACAGCACCTCACAGGGCGGGTCGGCGGGCAGGGCGGCGGCGAGCCGGCGCAGCAACTCCCCCACGTTGTCCGCCTCGTTGAAGGTCGGGATGATCAGGGTGATGCCGGCGGGGGCGGAGACCGGCGGGGCGTCGACCTCCGGGCCCCGCGGGTCGTCCAGGGAACGCGGGGGCCACAGGTCCTCGCTCATCGTGGTTCAGCTCCACTCTCGCGGTCGGTGCGGCGGATCTCGATGCGGTCCTCGCCCGCGCCGAAGACGGCCACCACCGTCGAATGTTCGAGTGCAGCCTTCACGTTGGGCAGGTTCGCCGCGTCACGACGCACGGTGGGCGAGGAGACGACGTAGTCGATGTCCCGCCAACCGCGCGGCAACGTCTTCGTGACGGCCGGGTCGAGGTCCGCCTTGTAGAACCAGATGGCGCCCAGGCCGGGTGCGAAGCCGCGGTGAACGGCGTCCAACCAGAGCGCGTCGTCGACGAGGACGCGGGTGTTCGCCGGGTCGGCGACCTCCGAGCCGAGCCAGGACGCGGCCTGCCGGTAGGGGCCGTTGGCGTCGACGGTCAGCGCGGTGCGGTTGCCCTCGTACCAGCGCGGCAGGACGTACGCGGCGGCGCAGACGGCGAGTACGCCGACCAGCGCGCGGCGGCCGTACACGAGCCCCCGGCGCTCCCCCGGCGCCCGCCGGCGGCGCAGGACGGCGTGGGTGACGCCGGCGGCGGCCGCCGCCAGGACCAGGGCCAGGAAGGGCAGGGCCTGGATCACGTACATGGCGGGGAGGTAGCCGGAGGGCCGCATGGCGACGACGGCGAGGATCACGGCGGCCAGGGCGGGGCCGGCGAGCGCCCTCGCCGTCACCGACCAGCGGAAGGTGACCAGCAGCAGGACGGCGCCGGCGAGGCCGCCGAGCGGCAGGACGGTGTCGTAGTACAGCCAGGACCGGAAGACGCCGTGGGAGCCGGAGCCGGGATCGAGGATGAAACCGGAGCCGGGGCGGCCCATCTGGTAGGTGATGCCGTCGATGAGGGACACGTGCCCGGCGCCGGGCAGCAGCTCTCCGTTGAGGAGGGCGAACAGGGGGTACGAGAGGCCGATCAGGGCGCAGGCGGTGATGGCTCCGGTGACGGCGAACTTGCGGGTGTCGCGGTGGCTGTGGCGCCACATGGTCACCAGCAGCGCCGGCAGCACCACCAGCATCGTCTCCTTGGTCAGGACGGCGGTGGCGGCCGCCAGGCCCGAACCGAAGTGGTGCCACAGGTGGCGGCTGGGGGACGCGGCGAGGCAGAACGCCAGCAGCATCCACATCACGGCGAGGTTGTCGAGGAAGATCTCCCGCTGGAGGACCACGGACAGCGGGGACAGCCCGAACAGACCCATCGCGAGGCCGGCGGCCCACCGCGGCAGCCACAGGCGGCGGGCGAGGACGTAGATGAGCACGGCGCTGACGGCGGAGACGGCGAGCATCGCGAACCGCATCGGGGCGACGGTCATCGACTCGGGCACGAACAGCGACGGCAGGTACGTCAGGGCGGCGACCTGGATCCAGCCGAGCGGCGGGTGGTCGTACCAGTACGTGTAGTGCGCGAGGCCCTCGCCCTGCTGGACGGCCCAGGCCTGGGCCAGGTAGGTGCCCTCGTCGTCGCTCAGGGTGGGGAAGTTGGTGATGTTCCAGCCCTGCACGAGGACGATCACCAGCAGCAGGACCCCACAGAGCAGCAGGTCGGGGCGCGAGGAGCGGAAGCGGACGAAGGGGCGGGCCGGCGCGGGCGGGCGCACGCCTAGTCCGCCGCGGACGCCGGAACCGGCGGCGGTGGCGGTGGCGACGTCGGCGGCGGGGTCCGTGACGGTGTCGGTCGCGGCCCGGGGGGCGGGCCCGGTCTCGGTGCCGGGCAGGGGCCGGACGGGAAGGAGCTGCGTACCGGCGCCCGAGTCGTTCGTCGCGCCCGGTTGGGGATCAGTGGCCGTGGGCAGGGTGGCGGTCACTGGTGGCTGTCCTCTCGGATCGCGGTGGTGGCCGTCGCCCCGGTGAGGTGGGCTCCGGTGTGGCTGGTCAACTCCCACTCGCCCTGGCCGCGCTGCTCGCGCCAGACCGCGCGGATCGCGGCGCCGGCCAGCATGACCTGGTAGAACGGGCCGCCGACGACGAGCTTGAGGTAGTGCGTGAAGCGCACGCGCAGTCCGTACTGACGGCCGAAGTCGTGCAGGCCGACGATCTCGAAGACGAACGTCACCATCGCCGTGATCAGGGGGAGGAAGGTGATGATCGCGATGCCGACGGGGACGTCGAGGAAGACGGCGACGGCGAAGTTCAGCGGGATGATCACCCCGGACGCGGCCTGCATGAAGGGGGTCATCAGCGTGTAGCGGGCCAGCCAGCGCTGGCCGCGACCCGGCAGCTGCTGCCAGTCCTTCTTCCGGTAGACCTGGAGGAAGCCCTGGTTCCAGCGGGTGCGCTGCTTGAGCAGGCTCATCAGCGAGCCCGGCGTCTCCTCGCGGGTGACCATGTCCGAGTCGTAGGCGACGACGACCTTCTTGCCGACGGAGGACAGCCGCACGCCGAGGTCGCAGTCCTCCGCGAGGCAGTTCTGGTCCCAGCCGCCGGCCTCGCGCAGCACGTCCGTGCGGACGAAGACGGTGTTGCCGCCGAGCGGGATGAACCCCTTCTCTGCGTGCAGGTGCAGGCGGGAGCGGAACCAGAAGAAGTACTCCAGGCAGTTGCGCAGGCTGTACCAGCTGGAGTGGAAGTTGATGAGCTGGACCCCGCCCTGGACCACGTCCGCCTCGGTCGCGCGGAAGGCGTGGTCGACGTGGGCCAGCAGTTCCGGGTGGACCTGGTCCTCGGCGTCGAAGACGCCCACGATGTCGCCCCGGCAGTGCGGCAGGGCGGTGTTGAGGGCCTTGGGCTTGTTCTTGGTCTCGTGGTGGTCGACGACCACCCGGACCCGGTCGGGCGCCCCGGCGGCGGCGCCCTCGGCGACGGCCGCCGTCTCGGGGTCGTCGTGGCCGACGATGACGATGATCTCGTAGTCGGTGTGCGTCGATTCGAGCAACCGGTCGATGGTGTGGCGCAGGACGGCCTGCTCGTGGCGGGCGGGGAGCAACAACGAGAACGCCAGCCTGCCGCCGCCATCGGGGCGGTCGAAGCGCGTCGAGGCGAGCGTCTCGGGCGTGCGCCACGCGTGCATCTGCCACCACAGGGTGAAGGCGGCCATCCAGAAGAGCGCAAGCGAAATGGCGGATATCAGTACAGAGGTGAACAATCTGTCCCCCACAGACGTGCCGCAACCCCAGGCGGCGATCGACGAACCCCCCGGAGGCGTGACGCGGGCCCCCCGGCCCGCCGCCTCCGCTCCCCCCTTGCGCGCACCCCCCAGTGCGCCGTCTCGGTGGACCCGAACGACCTGAGACTAGGCAGGGAACGTGAAGCTCAGGCGCTCCCTGGATAAAAACCACGTTTCCGAGTTGATGTACGACAACCGGAATTGACGGTACTCCTCACGAATCAGGGACGAACCGCCCCCAACTGCTGCGCCAGCTCGACCGGTTCTGTCGTAGGCCGCGCGCAGACGAAATGTCGACACACATACGCCGTCGGAAGGTCGCGAACGAGTGTGCGCTCGTCAAGAAGGGGGAACTCCCCGCCCGCGCCGTCCGCCGTACGCGGCATCCCGACCGCCACCACCGCCCCGGGAGCGGTCCCCAGCAACGCCGTCCGGTGCAGCGCGGCACGCGCCGGATCGTCCGGATGCCCCACGACGGCCACCTCGCGCGGCCCGTCCACCAGCGCCTCCGCGACCGCCAGCCCGTGCCCGATGAACCGCGGCACGCGCGGCCCGAGGGAGTGCACCACGCCCAGGGCCCGCTCCGCCGCGGTGCGGTGCGCCTCGGAGCCGGTGTGCGCGGCGTACGACAGGAGCGCGCCCGCCGCGGCCGTCCAGCCGGAGGGCGCGGCCGTGTCGGTGGGGTCCTGGGGGCGCCGGATGAGCCGCTCGGCGTCGTGCGCGGTGTCGTAGAGGGAGCCGTCCTCGGCGGTGAAGCGGGCCATGATCAGGTCGACGAGGAACCCGGCGAACTCCAGCCACACCCCCTCGCCGGTCACGGCGGCCAGCGTCAGGAAGCCCTCGGCCACGTCGCCGTAGTCCTCCAGCACCCCGGCGTTCGCCCCTACCTGGCCGTCCTTGCTGGTCCGCGCCAGCCGGGCCCGCCCGTCCATGTGCACCCGCACCAGCAGGTCGGCGGCCTCGATGGCCCGCTCGACCAGGTCCGGCCGCTCGAAGTAGGCCCCGCACTCGGCGAGCGCGGCGATGGCGAGCCCGTTCCAGGCGGCGACGACCTTGTCGTCCCGGCCGGGCGCGGGGCGTTCGGCACGCGCGGCGAGGAGGCGCGCCTTGATGTCGGCGAGCCGGTCGGCGTCCACGACGGGCCCGTCCTGCGGGAGTTGGAGGACGGACTTGCCGTGCTCGAAGGTGCCCTCGTCGGTGACCGCGAAGCAGGCCCGGGCCACGGCGGCGTCCTCCTCGCCGAGCACGTCGACCAACTGGCCCGGCGTCCAGGCGTAGTAGGCGCCCTCCACGTGTCGGCCGCTGCCCGGCTCCTCGCTGTCGGCGTCGAGCGCGGAGGCGAACCCACCCTGCTCGGTGCGCAGTTCCCGCACCATGAAGTCGGCCGTCTCCAACGCCACGCGCCGCGCGAGTCCGGAGCCGGTGGAACGCCACAGGTGCGCGTAGACGCGGCACAGGAGGGCGTTGTCGTACAACATCTTCTCGAAGTGCGGCACCACCCACTCGCGGTCGACCGCGTACCGGGCGAAGCCACCGCCGAGCTGGTCGTAGATCCCGCCCCGGGCCATCGCCTCGCAGGTGTCGCCGGCCATCTGGAGGGCGCCCTCCGAGCCGGTGCGGGCGTGGTGGCGCAGGAGGAACTCCAGCACCATGGACGGCGGGAACTTGGGGGCGCCGCCGAAGCCGCCGCGCGCGGCGTCGTACTCGCGGGTGAGGCCGAGCAGGGCCCCGGCCAGCTCCTCGGGGCCGGGGGTGCCGGCCTTGCCGTAGTCGAGCTGCCGCCCGGCGAGGTCCCGTACGATCCGCTGCGCGACCTCGGCGACCTCCTCCGGCCGGCCGACCCAGGCGGTGCGCACCCCTTCGAGGACCTGCATGAAGGAGGGCATGCCCTGGCGGGGCTCCGGCGGGAAGTAGGTGCCGAAGTAGAAGGGCTCGGCGTCGGCCGTCATGAACACGGACATGGGCCAGCCGCCCTGCCCGGTGGCCGCCTGCACGGCCTCCATGTAGACGGCGTCGACGTCGGGGCGTTCCTCGCGGTCGACCTTGATGTTGACGAAGTGTTCGTTCATGTAGGCGGCGGTCAGCTCGTCCTCGAAGGACTCGTGCGCGAGGACGTGGCACCAGTGGCAGCTGCTGTACCCGACGCTCAGGAAGACGGGCACGCCGCGCCGGCGCGCCTCCTCGAAGGCGGCGGGCTCCCACTGCCACCAGTCGACGGGGTTGTCCGCGTGCTGGAGCAGGTACGGGGACGTGGCGTGCGCGAGTCGGTTGGGCATGCCCCCATCCTCGCGCACCGGGGCCGGGGGGACTCGAACGCCGGCGGTCGTGGCGGGCGGTGGTGGGACGGGTGCGCAGGGTCCGCGCGGCCACGGAACGTGGTGCGCGGGGACGGCACGGGTGACCGTCGGGGCGTCAACTACCTCTGAACCAGCTCAGATTCCCTCGCGCTGGGGTCCGTCCCGCAGGACACTTGGCGCACGGTGCGCGGTGCACGGAACTCTCCGAGGAGGACGCCGATGCGGGACAGTCATCGTGTCGAGGCCGAGCGACTTCTGGTCCGGGCCGTCGAGGAGGAGGCCCGCAGGGCGTCCGGCGGCGGGGCCGTGGACCGGGGGGCGTTGCTGGCGCGCGGCCGTGAGGCCCTGGACGGGATGGCCGCCGCGGCGGCCGAGGAGTACGCGGCGTACGTGTCGGCCCTGGACGAGGCCGCCGCCGGGGAGCAGTCGCTCGGGGAGGCGTTCCGGCGGGGCGACAACGGGGCGGCCCTGTGGGCGACGGCGGTCGCGGCGGCGGCCGCGGTCGGCGCGGACCTGGCCTTCGGCGTCGACGCGGGCACGGCGATCAGCGCGGGGGTGGTCGTGGGCGTCGCGGGGGCGGTCGCGACGGTGGTGAAGGTGACGGCCTCCCACGTCCCGGCGGCGAACCGGCGGGCGGGGGTGGCGGGCCGTCCCGGCGGGGCGGAGCAGTTGCGCCTGCAGTGGCTGACGGCGCTGGAGGTGCGCGGGGTCCGGCCGTTCCTGGAGCAGCAGCGGCTGGTGGCGACGGCGGTACGGGGACCCGTGCGCGGCCGCGCGGGAGTGAACGGCGGGGTCGCCGGCGGGGCGGGCGGATCGGGCGGCGGCTCCGGTGCGGCCGGGGGCGGCGGAACCGTCCTCGGCAAGCAGTCCCCGGGCCCGCTCGCCCCGCTGCGCGGCAACGACCGCAGCGCGGAGGCCCGCCGGCGCAGCATGCTGGAGCAGTCGTTCGGGCAGCTCCCGGACGCGGGGCCGCTGTTCGCGGGGCGGCAGGCGGAGCTGGCGCGGATCGCCCAGTGGGTGCACGGCGCGCGTGCCAGTACGCAGACGCGGCCGGTGGTCGTGGTGCTGCACGGCGAGCCCGGGGTGGGGCGCACGGCCCTGGCGCTGCGGGCGGCGCACGCGCTGCGGGACCAGTTCCGGGGCGCGTGTCTGGTGGACCTGCGGGGCGGCACGGCTCCCGGGGAGTCCCCGCTGTCCACCCGGGAGGCGTTGTTGCACCTGCTCAACCGGTTGGGGGCGCCGCGGGAGCAGTTGTTGTTCCGGGAGGGGGCCTCGGCGGAGCAGCAGGTGAGGCGGCTCGGAGAGCTGTACCACCAGCACCTGGCGGGGTTGCCGGTGACGGTGGTGCTGGACGACGCGGTGGACGTGGAGCAGGTGCGGGCGCTGGTGCCGGAGCGTTCGGAGAGCCTGGTGCTGGTGACGGCGCGGGAGCCGCTGGAGCTGCCGGAGGACCTGGGGGCCTGGGTGTACCGGCTGCCGGTGGGGCGGTTGTCGGAGCGGGACGCGGCCGAGGTGTTGGGGGCCGGGGCGCGGGCCGCGGGCGAGGACGCCGCGGGTGCGGGCGGCGGGGCCGGTGCGGGGGCGCGGGCCGGGTTGTCGGCGTTGGGGGCGGGGTTGCCGTTGGCGCTGCGGGTGCTGGCGCCGTTGGGGGCCGCGCGGGCCTCGGACGGGGACGGGCGGGCTTCGCTGGAGCACGCCTTGGACCTGGCGTACGCGCGGTTGCCGGAGGAGCGGCGCCGGTTGCTGCGCCGGCTGACGCTGGCGGGGCGGGCCTCGTTGGGCGCGTCGGCGGCCGCCGCGCTGACGGGCGCGGACCGGGTGGAGGCCGGGCGGCTGCTGCGCGAGTTGGCGCAGGCGGGGCTGCTGGACCTCGTACGCGGGGAGCGGTACCGGATGCACGACGCGGTGCGGGCGTACGCGGCGGCGCGGCTGGCGGCGGACGAGGACCGGGCGGAGTCGGCGGCGGCCCACGAGCGGCTGATCCGTGACTACGCGCAGCTCGCGGACTCGGTGATCCGGATGGTCGACGGGAAGATGTCGACGCGGGCGAACCACTTCGGGGGGCACGGGTTCGCCTCGCTCGACGCGGCGCTGCGGTGGTTGGACGACGAGTCGAGCTTCATCACGGCGGCGCTGCGGCATTCGGAGGGGGTGGACCAGCAGGCGGTGCTGGACCTGTTGGGGGCGTTGTGCGACTTCTGCCTGCTGCGCGGGGACCTGTACCGGCTGGGTGAGATCAACGAGCTGGCGCGGGCGGTGGACCAGGGGCGGCTGAACCGGTCGGTGCAGTGGCGTACGGGTATCGCCGCCCGTCAGTTGGGCGATCTCGACAAGGCCCGCACCACGCTGGCGTCGGTGGTCGACCAGTACCGGGAGGCCGAGCAGGACGCGGGGGCGGGCATGGCGCTGATCTCGCTGGGGATCACGCTGCACCACCAGGGGAACCTGCCGGAGGCGGCGGCGCGGATCCGCGAGGCGCTGGTGTTGCAGGAGCCGCCGGAGCTGGCGGGCGACCGGGCGTGGGGATTGCACGCGTTGGCGGCGGTGGAGCGGGACCGGGCGCACCTGGCGGAGGCGATGGCGCTGCTGGAGGAGTCGTTGGCGCTGCACCGGGAGAGCGAGAGCGTGCACGGTGAGGCGTGGGCGCACTTCCAGCTGGGGCAGGTGTACCTGCGGACGGGCGAGGTGGCGCGGGCGGAGGCGGAGCTGGGGCGGGCGCTGGAGCTGTACGGGCGGACCCGTGACGACCGCGGCGAGGCGTGGGCGTTGACCCAGTCGGGCCGGGCGCGGGTGGTGGACGGTGATCCGGCGGGGGCCCTGGAGCGGCTGCGGGAGGCGCTCGGGCGGCACCGGTTGGCGGAGGACGCGCGCGGTGAGGCGTGGACGCTGTACCACCTGGGGCATGCGCTGGAGGAGAACGGCGAGCCGGACAAGGCGGTACGGGAGCTGGAGCGGGCCCGGACGATGTTCTCGCGGATGCGGGACGTGTACGGGCTGGCGCACGCCCGCCACCATTCGGGTCGGGTCACGCGCGACCTCAACGCGGCGCGGACGGGGAACCTGCGCAATTCCGGCTTCGCCCGGCAGTTGCTGACGGACGCGCGGGCGGACTTCCGGCGGATCGGGTTGGCCCACGGGGAGGCCTGGACCTGTCTGGAGCTGGCGGTCGTGGAGGCAGGCAACGGGCGGTCGGCGCAGGCGGCGGGCCTGTGCGAGGAGGCGGTCCGGCTGTTCGGTTCGTACCGGGACCGGCGCGGGGAGGACTGGGCGCGGTTCCTGCGGTGCACGCTGCTGCCGTACGTCGACGCCCCGGCCGTGAGCGTGCCGGTGGGCGTGGAGGGGGCGCGTGCGGAGCTGGCGGCGCTGGCGGCGGCCGGGCATCCGCTGCGCGACGGCCGGCTGGAGGACTGCCTGGAGACGTACGGGGTGGTCCTGGCCCGGGGTGTGGATCCGGCGGAGGGCTGGCAGGCGTGGCGGCTGGGGCTGGTCCCGAACCTGCGCTCGCAGGAGCTGATGGGGGTCCCGGTCCCACCGCCCGCACCCTGACCGGACGCCGGGCCGGCGGTGCCGGGCGCCCGGGACGCCGCCGGCCGGGGCCGGCGGTCACGGCCGGAACGGAGCCGGTCAGCCCCGACGCGCGTGCCGGCCCGGGCGGGCGGGGTCGACGGCCGGGGCGACGCCGGTCAGGGCCTGACGCGAACGGCCCTGCCGGGCCCGGACGGGTCCGCAGGACCGGCCGGGTACACCGGACCCGGGCGGGGCCGTTGCGGTCGGCCGGGGCCGGTGGGCGCCGCCGGGGTACGCCGAGCGGGCCCGCGTGCGGCGGCCGGGGCCGGGCACGGCGGGCGTACGGCTGCTCGCGGCCGGGCGCCCGGGGCGGGCGCCGGCCGGCGGCCGTGACGGGCGGGCCCGGGGCGGCGTACGGCCTCGGGGGCCGCGCGCCGGGGCCCGCCGGCCTACGACTTCGGGGTGCTCTTGCCCGCCGCACCGGCGGCCGGTTCGGGGGCTTCCTGGAAGTCCACCCGGCCCATGTGCCGGTTCATCGACTTCATCAGGCCCCAGACGCCGAGGGCGAGGGCCGCGAACACGAGGAACCCCAGGATTCCGGGGGTCACCTTGTTCTTGTCGAAGGTGTCGGCGGCCAGCGGAAGGAACTGGGTGATTGCTGCCTGCGTAGCGCTCATGGCTAAGCATTCTCCCGGATGCCCGCGAAGAGGTCGGACTCGGGGAGGGAAGTGTCGACGAGCGACTTCGCGAGCTCGTACTCCTCCGTCGGCCAGACCTCCTTCTGGATCTCCATCGGGACGCGGAACCAGCCGCCGTCGGGGTCGATCTGCGTGGCGTGCGCGATGAGGGCCTTGTCACGGATCTCGAAGAAGTCGGCGCACGGCACGTGGGTGGTCAGGGTCCGCTCCTTGCGCTCGAACTCCTTCCACCGCTCCAGCCACTCGCCGTAGGGGGACTCCAGGCCGCGGGCGAGGAGCGCCTCGTGCAGGGCGATGGTGCGCGGCTTGTTGAAGCCCTGGTTGTAGTAGAGCTTCTGCGGCCGGTACGCCGGGCCGAACTCGGCCTCCGGGAACTTGTCGGTGTCGGCCGCGCCGTCGAAGGCCACCATCGTGATCTTGTGGGTCATGATGTGGTCGGGGTGCGGGTAGCCGCCGTTCTCGTCGTAGGTGGTGACGACCTGCGGCTTGAAGGCGCGGATCTTCTTCACCAGCTCGCCGGCGGCCTCGTCCACGTCCGCGAGGGCGAAGCAGCCCTCGGGCAGCGGGGGCAGCGGGTCACCCTCGGGCAGGCCGGAGTCGACGTAGCCGAGCCATTCCTGCTCGATGCCGAGGATCTCGCGGGCCTCGTCCATCTCCTTGGCGCGGACCTCGTGGATGTTCTCCTCGATGTACTTGTCGCCCTGGAGCTTGGGGTTCAGGACGGAGCCGCGCTCACCGCCGGTGCAGGTGACGACGAGCACGGGCACCCCCTCGGACACGTACTTGGCCATGGTGGCCGCGCCCTTGCTCGACTCATCGTCGGGGTGGGCGTGGACGGCCATCAGTCGAAGCTGCTCGGTCAAGACAGGATCCTCTGCGAATCGGGCGCGACGGTCGGCTTCTATAGTGACGCCTCCCCGGGGCAAACGACGAAGGGGATTCCCCGCCCGCTGTCCCCGCCCTCCAGCGCCCTTCGTGCGCCCCTCGTGCCCCTCCCGAGCGGGACGCGGGAGGCCCGGAGGCCGGCCCGATTCCTCCCCGCCCGGGGCGCCGTGACATGCTCCGGTTACCTGGATACCGGACCGGTGGGGAAAGCCCCCGGCCCCGCAGAGAGGAACGATCATGAGCGCGGTACGCGAAGGGCTCCCCGAGGGCCGCTACGGCCGCTCCGCGGACGAGCGTGCGGACCGCAAGCTGAAGGTCGTCGGCTCGGTGCTGGGCGTCGGGCTGCTGGCCGTGGTCGGGTGGATCGGCTGGGACTACGTGGGCGGTCAGACCGTCAGCGCCGAGGTCATCAAGTTCCAGATCGTCTCCGACCGCGAGGTCCAGGTGCACCTGGAGGTCCGCAAGGAGGCCTCGGTGAAGGGCGTGTGCACGCTCAGCTCCCAGGACGAGGGGCACGGCGAGGTGGGTCGGGCGGACTTCGTCATCGACGAGCGGGCGAAGCGGGTGGACGAGCTGGTCACCCTGAAGACCACCGGCCGCGCGACCATGATCGAGCTGGTCGGCTGTCAGGCGGCGGGCACCGCGCGCTGACCTCCGGGTCCTCCGCCCCGCGACGGACGACGCGGCCGGCACCGGGACGGGAGGCGGAACGGGGACGGCGAACGGGGACGCGGCGCGGAACCGGGCACGGAACCGGGGCGCGGCACGGAACCGGGGCGATGATCACGTGCGTCTAGCATGCGCATGCCATCCCCCACGGCGTACCGTCCCGATCCGTCCCGCTCACGAAAGCCACCCATGCGCCTCCGCATCCGTCGGACCCTCGCCGCGGCAGCGGCACTCGCCGCGCTCGGCACCCTCGCCACCGCCTGTCAGGACTCCGCCAAGCCCGACACGCCCGCCGCCGGCCCCGCCGCGACGGCCCCCTCCGGCGCTTCGGCGTCCGCCTCCGCCCCGGGCTCGGAGTCCGCGCTGGCGCGGGCGCAGAAGCACGTACAGAAGTTCGCGTCCTGTGAGGACATGAGCACGGACCCCAAGGACCCCCGGCTACCCTCGGCCGAGTTCACGAACGTCGGGAAGTGGGGCGTGACCGAGCGCGGCGTGTGCTCGGACAAGACCGGGCACGGAGAGATCGTCGTCTACGCCACCCCGGACATGAAGGCCTTCCAGCAGGCCTACAAGGACCACAGCGAGGCGCGGCGCGGTGCGGGCGAGACGGACTACGGCCTGTTCAGCCGGGTGATCGTCGGCAAGGACTTCGTCGTCACGCCGACGCGGACGAAGACGGCGGTGGCCCTCGTGGACTCGGACCTGCGCGTCCTGACCTGCCATCCGTCCTACTTCCCGCCGGACGGCTACCACCGGGAGAAGGCGTTGGTCGAGGGCTGCTCGCTCGGCGACTTCGTCAACAGCACGGACGGTGAGGGCAGCCGGAACCTGGAGGTTCCGCGCGACCCGTCCACGGAGGGGCCGGAGAAGCCCGGTCAGCCCGCCACCGGCAGCCTCGGACTGCCCTCCGCCGGCAGCCTGGCCGAACTGAAGAAGCTCGTCCACCCGCACTCCGTCGACTGCACGAACATGTCGACACAGGACGCCGCCGTCCGGTCGATCGACTACAAGCCGGTGATCGAGGGCGACCCGCGCGCCTGGGGCGTCAAGGAGCGCGCGGTGTGCGGCGACCTCGCCGGGGAGCGGCGCGCGCACAACCTGAACTGGCTGGACGTGGTCTCCGACATGCGCACGCTCCAGACCAGGGCGAAGGCGGCGCAGCTGGCCGATCTGAAGGACGACGGCCGGCTCATGGCGACCGGGAGCAAGCTGATGGTGGGAACGAACGTGGCGGTGGAGACGAACAGCCCGTCCATCCGCCATGGTCTGTACCAATTGCAGTTCCTGTACCTGAACTGCGAGCCGGGATTCAACGCCCCGGCCGGTTACCGCCTGGAGAAGTCGCTCGTCGAGGGCTGTGTCCTCACGAATTTCGAGCGCTGACGTCGTCACGCGGTTCATTCGGGCCCCACGAGCCCGGCGGAGGCACGATGACACACTTCATACACATGGTGTCCTCCCCCTTTTCTTCCCGAATTGTTAGGCTCGTGGTTTCGCCCGCCGCTGGCGGTTTTGAAGTCCCCTGTACCGACGAGGAGCACCCGTGACCCAGACGAGCGAGAGCGTCACCTGGCTTACCCAGGCGGCGTACGACCAGCTGAAGGCCGAGCTGGACTACCTCTCTGGTCCCGCACGCACGGAGATCGCCATGAAGATCGCAGCCGCCCGCGAGGAGGGCGACCTGCGTGAGAACGGCGGTTACCACGCGGCCAAGGAGGAGCAGGGCAAGCAGGAGCTCCGGGTGCGCCAGCTCACCCAGCTCCTGGAGAACGCGAAGGTCGGCACCGCGCCCGCGTCCGATGGCGTGGTCGCCCCCGGCACCCTCGTGACGATCGCCTTCGACGGCGACGAGGACGACACGCTGGAGTTCCTGCTGGCCTCCCGCGAGTACGCCTCCTCGGACTTCGAGACCTACTCCCCGCAGTCCCCGCTGGGCAGCGGCGTGAGCGGCAAGAAGGTCGGCGAGGACGCCCAGTACGAGCTGCCGAACGGCAAGAAGGCCACGGTCAGGATCCTGGCCGTCAAGCCGTTCACCGGCTGATCACTCCCGAACACGTAAGGACCCCCGCCGGAACCGGGTTCCGGCGGGGGTCTTCGCGTGTGCGGCGCGGGTCGGGCGGCGGGTCAGGCGGTGGCCGAGCGGTACTTGCGGACCGCCAGGCTGCGGAACACCACGATGATCAGCAGGGACCACAGGACGGACGCGAGCACCGGGTGCTGCATCGGCCAGGCCTCCGGGACGGGGTAGCCGGGCGGCAGGTTGCCGAAGAGCTCGCGGGCCGCCTGGACGGTGGCGCTGAAGGGGTTCCACTCCGCGATGTGCCGCAGGAAGGTCGGCATGTTCTCGGACGGGACGAACGCGTTCGAGATGAAAGTGAGCGGGAACAGCCAGATCAGCCCGCCCGAGGTGGCCGCCTCCGGGGTGCGCACCGACAGGCCGATCAGGGCGCCGATCCAGGAGAAGGCGTAGCCGAGCAGGAGGAGCAGGGCGAAGCCGCCGAGCACCTCGCCGAGGCTGGTGTGGGTGCGCCAGCCGACGAGGAGGGCGACGATCGCGAGGACGATCAGGGTCAGGGTGGTCTGGACGAGGTCCGCCAGGGTGCGCCCGGTGAGGACCGCGCCGCGCGCCATGGGCAGGGAGCGGAAGCGGTCGATCAGGCCCTTGTGCATGTCGTCGGCGATGCCGGCGCCCGCGCCGGCGGTGGCGAAGGTGACGGTCTGGGCGAAGATGCCGGCCATCAGGAACTCGCGGTAGGCCGCCGGCGAGGTGTTGCCGCCGACGCTGATGGAGCCGCCGAAGACGTAGCTGAACAGGACGACGAACATCACCGGCTGGATCACGCCGAAGATGATCATCTCGGGGATGCGGGACATCCTGATGAGGTTGCGCTGGGCGATGACGAGGGAGTCCGTGACGCCCTGGACGAGCCCGCCGCGCGGTCGGGGGGCGGCCGGTCGGGGGGCGGCCGGTCCCGGCGCCGCCGGGTCGGTGACGGTCACTTCGCCGCCTCCTTCGTCCTGGATCCGGACCCGCGCGCGGACCCGCGGCCCTTGGGGTCCGCGCCGCCTTCCGCGTCCTCGTCGGTCGCGCGTTCGGCGGCGTGCCCGGTGAGCGAGATGAACACGTCGTCGAGGGTGGGGCGGCGCAGGCCGATGTCGTCGATCTCGATGCCCCGGCCGTCCAGCTCCCGGATGACCTCGGCGAGCAGCCTGGCCCCGCCGGCCACCGGGACGGTGAGCTTGCGGGTGTGCTCCTCGACGGTGGTCTCGCCCTTGCCGAAGCCGGCGAGCACCGTGCGGGCCTCGGCGATGTGCTCGCGTTCGTGGACGACGACCTCGACGCGCTCGCCGCCCGTGCGGGCCTTGAGCCGGTCCGAGGTGCCCCGGGCGATGACCCGGCCCTGGTCGACCACGCAGATGTCGTGGGCGAGGCGGTCGGCCTCCTCCAGGTACTGGGTGGTGAGCAGCAGGGTGGTGCCGCCCGCGACGAGTTCCTCGATCACGTCCCACAGGGCCTGTCGGTTGCGGGGGTCGAGGCCGGTGGTGGGCTCGTCCATGAACATCACGGGAGGGCGGACGACGAGGGCGGCGGCGAGGTCGAGGCGTCTGCGCATGCCGCCGGAGTAGGTCTTGGCGGTGCGGTCGGCGGCGTCGGCGAGGTGGAAGCGCTCCAGCAGCTCGTCCGCGCGGGCCTTGGCCTCCTTGCCGGACATCTGGTAGAGCCGGCCGACCATGCGGAGGTTCTCGCGGCCGGTGAGGTACTCGTCGACGGCGGCGAACTGGCCGGAGAGGCCTATGGAGCGGCGGACGTCGTTGGGGCGGGCGAGGACGTCGATGCCGGCGACGAGGGCCTTGCCGCTGTCGGGTCGAAGGAGGGTGGTCAGGACGCGTACGGTCGTGGTCTTTCCCGCGCCGTTGGGGCCGAGGAGGCCCAGCACGGTGCCTTCGGGGACATCGAGGTCCACGCCGTCCAGTGCCCGTACGTCGCCGAAGGTCTTGACCAGACCTTCGGCGTAGATGGCGCCTGGCATTTGGATTCTCCCGTGTGCGATGCGAAGCGAATCGACTGAATGGGGGATGTTCCTGCGCAAATCCTAGGGGCGCCGGGCGGGCCTCGCCCGGCGGTATCGGACCGGACCAGGACAGTATCGCGTCATATCGCGTCACGCCATGCCTCGAACGTGTTCCTCCGCGGCGGGAGCGAGGCCCTCCCTACGAGCTCGTCACCCGGTACCCCGCGCCGTGCAGCGAGCGCGCCACCTGGGCGCAGTGCTCCGGGCCCTTGGTCTCCAGCTGCAGCTCGACCTCGACCTCGGTGAGCCCGAGCCGCGGATCGGTGCGCACGTGGCTGACGTCCAGCACGTTCGCGTCCACCACCGACAGCACCCCCAGCAGCCCGGCCAGCGCCCCCGGCCGGTCGGCCACGCGCAACCGCAGGGACAGGTAGCGGCCCGCCGCCGCCATGCCGTGCCGCAGGATCCGCTGGAGCAGCAGCGGGTCGACGTTGCCGCCGGACAGGACGGCGACCACCGGGCCGCCCCCGTACAGCTCGGGCTCGCTCAGCAGGGCGGCCACCGGGCTGCACCCGGCGGGCTCGACGACCAGCTTGGCCCGCTCCAGGCAGAGCAGCAGCGCGGAGGACAGGGCGTCCTCGGAAACCGTCCGCACGTCGTCCAGCAGCTCCCCGATGATCGCGAACGGGACGTCCCCGGGGCGACCGACCTTGATGCCGTCGGCCATCGTGGTCGGGTTGTCGACGGACACCGGGTGCCCGACCCGCAGCGAGGGCGGGTAGGCGGCCGCGCCCGCCGCCTGCACCCCGATGACCTTCACGTCCGGGCGCAGCGCCTTCACGGCCACGGCGACCCCGGCCGCGAGACCGCCGCCACCGATGCCGACGAGGATCGTGCGCACCTCGGGGCACTGCTCCAGGATCTCCAGGCCCACGGTGCCCTGGCCGGCGATGACGTCGCGGTGGTCGAAGGGGTGGATGAACACCGCGCCGGTCCGGTCGGCGTACTCCTGGGCGGCGGCCAGGGTCTCGTCGACGACGTCCCCGTACATCCGCACCTCGGCGCCGTACTCCTCGGTGGCGGCCACCTTCGGCAGCGGCGCCCCGACCGGCATGAACACGGTGGAGCGGACCCCGAGCAGCGAGGAGGCCAGGGCCACGCCCTGCGCGTGGTTGCCGGCGCTCGCCGCCACGACGCCGGCGGCGCGCTGTTCGGGGCGCAGGCCCGCGATGCGCACGTAGGCGCCGCGCAGCTTGAAGGAGCCCGTCCGCTGGAGGTTCTCGCACTTGAGGTGCACCGGGGAGCCGGTGAGGGCCGTGAGGTGCCTGCTGCCCTCCATGGGGGTCACCCGTGAGACGCCCGACAGCATCTTCTGGGCGCCGCGGACGTCGTCGAGGATGACCGAGGGGACGGGCTGGGGCACGCGGTAGTTCATGCGGCCAGTCTCGCAGCCTCCGGGGACCGCGGCGCATGGGCGAAATCCCGCCATGCCGGACGGGTCCGGCACGGCCCGGCGGACGGGTCGTATCAGTTCTCAAACGCGGCGTACGAGCCGCCGTGCGTCCGCGTACTCTGTCCCCCAACCTTGTCGACCCCATGTGAAGAGAGCCCACGGCCATGCCCTCCATCCCGGCCAGTTCCGACCTGCCCACGGCGGCCGAAGCGCCCGCCGGCCCCGGCCTCCTCGACGCGCTCCAGCACCAGGTGGCGGTGTTCGCCCGGCGCGCCGAGCAGACCCGCCTGGGCGGTGTCGGTCAGGCCCGCAACTCGATGGACCGCGCCGCGTACCTGCTGCTGAACCGCCTCGACCTGGAAGGCCCGATGGGCGTGAAGGCGCTGGCGGGCGGCATGGGCATCGACTCCTCCACGGTGACCCGTCAGGTCGCCCCGCTCGTGGACTCCGGCCTCGTCAAGCGCACCTCGCACCCCGAGGACGGGCGCGCCGTGGTCCTCGCGCTGTCCCCGCGCGGGCTGGCCCGTCTGGAGGAGGTCCGCTCCTCCCGGCGCGAGCTGATGGCGCGGGTGACGGAGGGGTGGGACGAACAGGAGCGCACGGCGTTCACCACCCTGCTGACCCGGTTCAACCTCTCGCTGTCGGAGCTGATGGCGGCCGCCGCCGAGGGCGGCCCCGCTTCCTGAGCGGGCGGATCGCGGCCCGGCGGATCCCGGCCCGTCCGACCCCTTGACCCGGGTGGTGGCCCCGGCCGCACCATGGGTGCCGTGGACCGGCGTTCGGGGCGAGACCCGGAGTTCGAGGCCTTCGTCGCGGGTGCGGCGGGGCGGCTGCTGTACGTCGCGGTGCTGCTGACGGCCGAGCCCGCGGACCGGGCGCCCGTCGCGCGCCGGATCCTCGCGGGCGCGCTGGCGCGGACCTACGCGCACTGGACGCGCTCGCGCGGGGACGATCCCTACGACCGCACCCGCCAGGAGCTGTGCGCCGCGTACGCGCGGGGTGCGTGGCGGCTGCCCGCCGGGACGGGGGTGCTGGCACCGCTGAGCCCGCTGGAACGGCTGGTGCTGGTGATGCGGATCCACGAGGGGGTCGCGGAGGAGGTCACCGCCGCGCAGCTCGGGTTGCCGCCGGAGCGGGTCGAGGCGGTGTGCAACCGGGCCGTGGCGACGCTACGGGCGCTGCGCGCCGCTTCCGCGGGCGCCACGGAGGCCTCGGGCGGGTCGGGCGGCTCGGGGCCGACTGTCCGGCGGGGTGCCGCATGAGCCCGTACGACCGTAAGGAAGCGCAGGTCAGGGAGCTGCTGGAGGGTCCGTACCCGGCGGTGCCGGCCGATCTCGCGGCGGCGGCGGCCACGCACGGGCGGCGTCTGCTGCGCCGCCGCCGGGCCCTGCGCCGGTTCGGCTGGAGCCTGCTGTGGGCGGCGGCGGTGGCCTTCACGGTGTGGGCGGCGATGACCCGACCCTGGGTCGTGCCGCCGAGCGACGTCTCCCCGCCCCTGGAGGGCTGGTAGCCCTTGCGGGGACGGGGAGAGGGGCGCGGTACGCCGGGCGCCGTGACCGGCCGAGGGCCGTGACCAGCCGAGGGCCGTGACTAGCCGAGGGCCGTGACTAGCCGAGGGCCTGGGTGAGGTCCGCGATCAGGTCGTCGACGTTCTCGATGCCCACCGAGACGCGGATCAGGTCCGCGGGGACCTCCAGGGCCGAACCGGCCACCGAGGCGTGGGTCATGCGGCCCGGGTGCTCGATGAGGGACTCGACGCCGCCGAGGGACTCGGCGAGGGTGAAGACCTTGGTGCGGGCGCAGACCGCGACGGCCTCCTCCTCGCCGCCGGCGACCTGGAAGGAGACCATGCCGCCGAAGTTGCGCATCTGCTTGGCGGCGACCTCGTGGCCCGGGTGCTCGGGCAGGCCCGGGTAGAGGACCTTGGTGACCTTCGGGTGGCGCTGGAGCACCTCCACGATCTTCGCGGCGTTCTCGGCGTGCCGGTCCATGCGCACGGCGAGGGTCTTGATGCCGCGCAGCACGACCCAGGAGTCGAAGGGGCCGGCGACGGCGCCCATCGCGTTCTGGTGGTAGGCGAGCTCCTCGCCGAGGGCCTCGTCGGCGGTGACCAGGGCGCCGCCGACGACGTCGGAGTGGCCGCCCATGTACTTGGTCAGCGAGTGCACGACCACGTCCGCGCCGAGCGCCAGCGGCTGCTGGAGGTAGGGGGACGCGAAGGTGTTGTCGACGACGAGCTTCGCGCCGGCGGTGCGGGCGATGTCGGCGACCACGGCGATGTCGGTGATGCCGAGGAGCGGGTTCGAGGGGGTCTCGACCCAGATCACCTTGGTCTTGGGGGTGAGGGCGGCCCGCACGGAGTCGGCGTCGGAGGTGTCGGCCACCGACCACTCGACGCCCCAGCGGGAGACGACCTTCGCGAAGAGGCGGAAGGTGCCGCCGTAGGCGTCGTTCGGGATGACCACGTGGTCGCCCGGGGAGAGCAGCGTGCGCAGCAGGCAGTCCTCGGCGGCGAGCCCGGACGCGAAGGCGAGGCCGCGGCGGCCGCCCTCCAGCGCCGCGAGGTTCTCCTCCAGCGCGGTGCGGGTGGGGTTGGCGCTGCGGCTGTACTCGTAGCCGCCGCGCAGGCCTCCCACGCCGTCCTGCTTGTAGGTGGACACCTGGTAGATCGGGGGGACGACCGCTCCGGTCAGCGGGTCCGCGGTGTTGCCCGCGTGGATCGCGCGGGTCTCGAAGCTCTGGTGCTCGTGGCTGTCGTCGCTCATGGGCAGATGCTATGCCCCGTCAGCGCCGGGTTCCTCCCGCGGCCGGACGCCGGCGGCGATACGGGCAGGTCGGCGGCGGCCGGCTCGGCCATTGGCCTTTCCCCCGCCGCGTCTGGTTCGCTTGGCGGTATGGAGATTCTTTCGGTCCTGACGGGGCTCGGCGTGGTCGCGGTCGCGATCGCCCTCTACGTACGCGCCAGACGCGGGGGCGGCGTCCGTCGGGTCATGCCCGACAGCCCCGACGCCGCGGACCCGGCGAACTACGGGTTCATACGGGAGGAGGAGCTGGACGTCCGGCTCCCCGGCCCGGACCAGGACTTCGTGGACGCGCTCGGCAGCGTCCAGCGCAGCGGTCATTGGAAGGCGGCCTCCGCCCTGCTGGCCGGGACCCCGAAGGAGGGCGAGCTGCGCTGGCAGCGCGTGCAGTGCTTCGGCGGCGCGGCCGCGCTGGAGCTCGCCCGTGAGCCCGGGGCCGGGGCCGGGTGGCTGAAGGCCTGGCGGCTGGAGGCGGAGAAGGACGCGGGCGGCGCGCAGGTGCACGCGGAGCTGCTGGTCCAGCAGGCCTGGCGGGCGTCGGGCGGGGTCGGTGCGACCGACCACCGGATCATCGTCGAGGAGGCACTGGAGGCCTGCCGCAAGGCGGCGCTGCTGGCGCCGGGCGACCCGGTGCCGTTCATCACCGAGCTGGCCATCGCCCGGGCGCTGCACTACCCGGAGGCGGAGTTCGACATGCTCTGGGCGAAGGTGATGGACCTGGCCCCCGACCACATGGGCGCGCACCTGGCGGCCCTGCAGTACTGGTGCGAGAAGTGGCACGGCTCGCGGGAGCAGGCCGACGCGTTCGCGCACGCGGCGGCGGCCCGCGCGCCGCAGGGCTCGCTGCTGGCGGCGCTGCCGCTGTTCGCGGTGCACGAGCACCTGCCCGAGGTGAACCTGGTCAACAGCTTCTGGCAGAGCGAGGTCGTCACGCGCGCGGTCGGCGGCGCCCTCTACGCGGTGCACCAGGCCCGTCCGGACGACCCGATGCTGCCGCACGTACGGCACCTGCTGCTGGCGTACCTGGTGAACATGGAACGCTGGGCGGAGGCGATGGAGCAGGTGCGCTTCGTCGACGGCTACGTCGGCGCCCTGCCGTGGTCGGCGGGGGCCGAACCGGCGGCGACGTACGCGGTGTACCGGGCGCTGGCCGTGGCCGGCTACGAGGCGAACGGCGGCTCCCCGGCAACGCTGCCGCGCTGACGGGGCGCGGACACCGGCCGGGGACACCGCCGGGGCGACGGGCCGGGGCGACGGGAGCCTCCTGGCCGAAAACCGTTGGCCAATAAAGTTGCCGTAAGTGAGGTCGAGGGCGCATGATCCGCCCGTGATCGTCAACCGCACCTCCCGCGCGCTCGCCGCCCGCTGGGTCCGCACCCGCTTCGACCCGGCCGCCTTCGGCCTCGTCCCCACCGCGGAGCTCGACCCCCGCGCCGCCGGTCCCGCGACCGACCCGGCCCACCGCGCGGAGCGCCGCCGGGTGGCCGACGCGGCCTTCGAGGGCGACTGGCGCGCACCGGCGGCCCACGTACGGGCCGCCGGCGACGACTGGGACGCCCGCTGGACCCGGGTGGAGCTCCTGGTGCGCATCGCCGAGGGCGACGACCGCTGGCTCGCCGACTGGCGCACCGCGGAACCCGCCGACGCGGACGCCGCGACGGTCCACGCCTCCCTGCTCGTGCGCCAGGCGTGGGCGGTGCGCGGCTCCGCCTACGCGCGCGACGTCCCCGACGCGGACATGGACCAGTTCCTCGCGCGCCTGCCCGCCGCGATGGCCGCGGCCCAGCGCGCCGCCGACCTGGCCCCCGCCGACCCCGGCCCCTGGGTGGTCATGATCACCGCCGCCCGGGCCATGTCGTACTCGCACAGCGAGTTCGCCGACCTGTGGCGCAACCTCGTGCGCCGGGCCCCGCACCACGCCGGCGCGCACTGGCAGGCCCTGCAGTTCTGGTGCGCCAAGTGGCACGGCTCCGCGGAGCTGATGATCGAGTTCGCGGAGCGGGCCGTGGCCACGGCCCCGCCCGGCAGCCTCCTGCCCGGCGTGTACCTCCACGCGTTGGCCGAGCTGTCCGACAAGGCCGCCGGCGCCCGCTCCGCGCGCAACCGGACCGTGCTGGCGGACGTCGCCGCGCGGCTGGGTACCGTAGCGCCCGGGCACGAGGAAAAAAACTGCCCCGGCTGCGCCACCTGCTCGCGCACCGCCTCGGCGAGGCCGGTCTGCACGGGGCCGCCCTCGAACAGTTCCGGCTGATCGGCCCCCACTGCGGGGCCGAACCCTGGGCCTCCGACCCGGCCGGCCCGACCGCCGCCTTCGACCGCGCCCGGGGCCTCGCGGCCCACGGCGCCCGCAAGGAGCGGTAGGGCCACCCGGCGACCCCGCCCCGCACGCCCCGCACCACCCGTACGCCCCGCACCACCCGCACCCTTTTCTTCTTCCCCGGGGGGAACCGTCCTGATGGGCGCCTCACTGCGCACGCTGCGCACTCTCGTCCTGCTCTGCGGGTTCTACCTGCTGAGCTTCGTCCTCCTGGCCCTCCTGGGCCTGATGGACTGGGCCGCCCACAGCTGGCTGCCCGCCTACATCGGCGGCAAGATCATCATCGGCTCGATCGTCCTCGCCGTCCCGATCGTGCGCGGCGTCTTCATGCTCCGCACCCCCAAGGCGGGGCCCGAGCCCGGCGTCCTCGCCACCGAGGAACACGAACCCGCCCTGTGGCAGGTCGTACGGGAGACCGCCGCGCAGGTCGGCACCCGCGCCCCCGACGAGATCGTGCTGACCGACGAGGTCAACGCGTCCGTCGCCGAGGACTCCCGACTGCTCGGCCTGCTCCCCGGCACCCGCCGCCTGCACCTCGGCCTGCCCCTGATGACGGGCCTCGACGAGTTCCAGCTGCGCTCCGTCCTCGCCCACGAGATGGGCCACTACGCCAACTTCGACACCCGCCTCACCCCGCTCCTGCGGCGCGGCCACGTCCAGCTGACGCGCACCATCGAGCACTTCCACGACCGCGCGGACGCCAAGGAGGCCAAGGAACGCGCCCGGCAGGAGAAGCGGGCCGCGAAGCGCGTCGCCAAGGGCAAGAAGGCCAAGGAGGTCGACACCGAGGGCGAGGGCTTCTCGTACCGGATCATGGCCTCCGTCTACACCGCCTACGCCAAGCTCTACCTGCGGGCCGGCCTCGCCGGATCCCGCCGCCAGGAGCTCGCCGCCGACCTGGCCGCCGTACGCGTCGCGGGCCGCGACGCCACCGCCTCCGCGCTGCGCGAGCTGAACGCCCTGGGGCCGGCGTACCGGTTCTACCTGAACGCCTACGCCACCCTCGGCGTCGGCGCCGGCGTCCTGCCCCCCGCCGGGCAGTTCATCGGCGGGTTCCGCCCCTTCCTCGACGCCCGCTCCGCCGGACTGGACGAGCGGCGCACCGAACTGTCGACGGAACCCACCTCCCCCTACGACTCCCACCCCGCGCTCGCCGAACGCGTGGCCCGCGTCGAGGCCCTGCCCGACGACGGCCTCGGCGGCCGGGCCGCCCGCCCCGCCCTGGCGCTGCTCGCCGACGCCGACGCGGTGGCGGTCGCGCTGGAGCCGGTCACGCTCACCCCCCAGGCCCTCGAACTGGCACGGGTGGACTGGGAGGACCTCGTCCACGCGAGCATGATCTACTTCACCGGCTCCGAGGCCCGGCGCGCCCGCGAGGCGGTCGCCGCCGAAGGCGTCGAGCCCACCCCGGCCGGCCTGCTCGACGCCCTCGACCGCGACCCCGGGCTGCGCGCCCGCCTGACCGAGCGCCTCCCGCGGTCCGAGGGGGCCCGTACCGCCACCGGCCGCGCGGCCCGCGAATATGCCCGCGCCGCCCAGCGCCGGGTCCTGGAGGTACTGGTCAAGGCCGACCTGACGGCCGAGGGCACCGCCCGCTGGCAGCTGTCCTGGTCCGAGGACACGAGCCTGCGCTACCCGGGCGACGGCTTCGAGGAACGCCTGGAGGCCGCCTTGGACGCCGCCGTCGCCGACTCCCCCGACACCGAACCCCTGCGGAAGCTGGTACTCGCCCCGTGATGGTCTTCCTTCTCGTCCTCGCCACCCTGGCGCTCACGGGCGCCCTGTACGTCGCCCGCGGCTTCTACCTCATCGGCAAGGCGAAGCGGCTCACCGCCCGCGCCGAGGCCCACGAGGCCGAGACCGCCCGGCTCACCGAGCAGACCGAGGCCGACGCCGCGACGGCGCGGGACGCCAAGGGCGAGGCGGCCCGCGCCCTGGGCTTCGCCGCCCCCGAGGACCTGAACGTGGACCGCCCCCGGGCGCTGTCCGCCGAACAGCTCCAGGTCCTCGACGCCGTGCGCGCCGGTCACTGGGAGACCGCAGCGCAGTTCGTCGAGCTGACCGGCGACGACTGGGAGGAGCGCTGGCAGCGCGTCCTCCTGCTGTCCCGGTCCGCCTGCGACGAGGACGACGCCTGGCTCCTGGCCTGGCGCGCCGCCCGCCCCACCGACCCGACGGCCGCCGTCGTCGCCGCCGAGACCGCCGTCCAGGTCGCCTGGAACGTGCGCGGCAGCGCGCGGGCCTCCCACACCAGCCAGGAACAGTTCCGCCTCTTCCACCAGCTCCTGGGCACCGCCCAGCGCGCCGCCCAGGAGGCCCAGCGGCTCGCCGACCCGGCGGACCCCCTGCCGTACATGGTCGAGCAGGCCATCGCGATGGGTCTGGGCTACTCGCACGAGCGCTACCGCGCCCTGTGGGCGGAGATCACCGACCGCGCCCCGCGCCTGCTGTTCGCGCACACCGCCGCGCTCCAGTACTGGTGCCGCAAGTGGCGCGGCTCGCACGAGCTGGCCCTCGAATTCGCCCGCGGGTCGGCCGCCCTCGGGGCGCCCGGCGAGCTGCTGACGCTGCTGCCGCTGATCGCGTACTTCGAGCAGGAGTACGACACGACCGACATCGAGATCGAGACCTGGTACAAGCAGCCGGAGATCGTCGCCGCCACCGACGCGGCCCTCCAGGACCTGGCCGACGCCGACCCGCTGCGCCCGGGCGTGGTGTGGGTGCGGCACATGCTGGCGTTCTTCCTGTTCTGGCAGGACCGGGACGCGCAGGCCGTCGAGCAGTTCCGGCACATCGACGGGTACATCGGCTCGATGCCGTGGACGTACGCGGAAGACCCGCGCAAGCGGTACACGTACGCCCGCGACTGGGCCGTGGACGTGTCCACGCCGGCCATCTGACACCGGGGAGGCCGGGCGGCCGCGCGGGAATCCTGCGCGGCCGTCACCCGTTGACACTCCCACAAGGAGGGAATCCCCATGTTCTCGTACCGTCGCACGCCCGAGCTCCCCACCCGCGAGGAGGCCCTGAAGGGCCGCCCGCAGGCGCAGTTCTCGCTGCCGGAGCGCCACACGGTCCTCGGCAACCCGCTCGCCGGCCCCTATCCCGCGCACCTGGAGGTGGCCGACTTCGGTCTGGGCTGCTTCTGGGGCGCGGAGCGCAAGTTCTGGCAGACCCCGGGGGTGTGGACCACCCTCGCCGGCTACCAGGGCGGCTACACGCAGAACCCGACGTACGACGAGGTGTGCTCGGGCCAGACCGGCCACACGGAGGTCGTCCGCGTGGTCTTCGACCCGTCGCTGGTCTCCTACGAGACCCTCCTGAAGCTGTTCTGGGAGTCCCACGACCCCACCCAGGGCTTCCGCCAGGGCAACGACGTCGGCACCCAGTACCGCTCGGCGGTCTACACCCACTCCCCCGCCCACCAGGCGGCGGCGGAGGCCTCCCGCGAGGCCTACGGGAAGGTCCTGACGGGCTCGGGGTACGGCGAGATCACCACCGCGGTCCTCCCGGCCGAAGACCGCCCCTTCTGGCCCGCGGAGGCCTACCACCAGCAGTACCTCGACAAGAATCCGGCGGGCTACTGCGGCATCGGCGGCACGGGCGTCTCCTGCCCCGTCGGCATCGCCGGGGCTCCCGGGGAGTAGGCGACGCGCGGGCGGGGGCCGGCGGCGGGAATCGGTCAACCGCGGGGGGCGGCGTCGCCCGGATCGGTGAACCCGCCAAAGTCGTTGCCGGCCCGGGACGCCCCGGGTATCCGTAAAAGCCCTGGCCAGAGCTGTGCGGGCGGGACGGTGACCTGCGGCGATCATCAGGGGGTGGGGAAGGTTCTCGCCGGCGGGGGCGACGGGTCCCGGCCGGCGCGGGCCGGAGACCGGTTGCCCGCGCGGACGGCGCTTCCTAGGGTCCGGCCATGAGCATCCCCACCGAGGCCATCGGCAGCATCCCGCGCCCGCCCGCCCTCCTGTCGGCCCTCGCCGACCACGCCGAAGGGCGCCTGTCAGCCGACGAGTTGACGAAGCTTCAGGAGCAGGCGACGGCCGAGACCCTGGAGCGGCTGGAGCGGCTCGGCTCCCCCGTCCTGGTCGACGGCGAGCAGGCCAAGCCCAGCTTCGCGACCTATCCCCTCACCGGCCTGACCACCCTGGCTCCCGACGGCGCCGTGATCCCCTTCGCCGACGGCCACACCCGGCAGCTGCCCCGGCTGACGGCGGGTCCGTTCCGCTACCAGGTCCACGCGGACGCGTACCTGCGCGACGCCCGCCGGCACACCGACCTCCCGATCAAGCAGGCGGTCATCGCCCCGTCCGCGCTGAGCCTGCTGTACCCGGCCGACGGCATCGAGGGCTACCCGCGCGAGGAGTTCCTGAACGACCTCAAGGACGGCGCCGAGGCCGACATCCGGCGCTGCCTGGAGGCGGGCGCCCACGTGGTGCAGTTGGACTTCACCGAGGGCCGGCTCTCCCTCAAGCTCGACCCCAGCGGCGGGCTGCTCGCCGACTTCGTCGCCCTCAACAACGAGGTCCTAGACCGGTTCGACGCGCGGGAGCGGGCCCGCCTGGGCGTGCACACCTGCCCGGGAGGCGACCAGGACTCCACGCACAGCGCGGACGTCGACTACGCGCAGTTGCTGCCGAAGCTGTTCGAGCTGCGGGTCGGGAACTTCTACGTGCAGCTCGCCGGCGAGGCGGACCCCGAGCGGGTGCTGGGCGTCATCGGCGACCACCTGCCGGCCGACGCGCGCGTGTTCGTCGGGGTGACCGACCCGGTCGACCCGCGCGTCGAGACGGCCGAGGAGGTGCGCGACCGGGTGCTGGCCGCCGCGCGGCACATCCCGGTGGACCGGCTGGGCACGTGTGACGACTGCGGCTTCTCGCCGTTCGCGGACGACACCTCGACCTCGCGCGAGGTGGCCTTCGCCAAGATCGAGGCCCGGGTGCGGGGCACGGCCCTGGCCTCCGAGGCCCTCGGCCTGTGACCACGGGCCGCCGGGAGCTGTGACGACGGACGGCGGGGAGCCCGTGGGCTCCCCGCCGTCCGCGGGTGTCACAGGGCGCGCGGAGCGCGCCGGGGAGGCGTCAGGCCGACGGGCCGGCCTTCCACTCGGCCCACGGCATGTTCCAGCCGTTGAGGCCGTTGTCCGGCTTGATGGTCTTGTCCGGGGAGTTCACCACGGTGACGACGTCGCCGATGAGCGAGTTGTCGAAGAACCAGGCACCGGGCTGGTCGGGGTCGTTCGCGCCCTTGGCGTCGTTCAGGCCGACGCAGCCGTGGCTGGTGTTGACCTTGCCGAAGATCGAGTCGGCGCCCCAGTAGTTGCCGTGGATGAAGGTGCCGGACGTCGACAGGCGCATCGCGTGCGGGACGTCCTTGATGTCGTACTCGCCCTTGCCGTCGTTGCCCTTGAAGCCGACGGTGGCGCCGTCCATCCGGGTCTCCTTGAACTTCTCGGAGATCACCATCTGGCCGTTGTACGTGGGGTTCTCGGGGGAACCGGCCGAGATCGGGATGGTCTTGAGGACCTGACCGTCACGGGTGACCGTCATCGTCTTGGCCTTCACGTCGACGGTGGAGACCTGGCTCCGGCCGACCTTGAAGGTGACGGTCTTGTTCTGCGCGCCGAGGATGCCGGGGGCGCCCTGCACGCCCTGGAGCGCGAGCTTCAGGGTGATCGTGGAGTTGGCCTGCCAGTACTGCTCCGGGCGGAAGTCCAGGCGCTGGTTGCCGAACCAGTGGCCGACGACCTCCTGGCCGCTGCTGGAGCTGACGGTGATGGCCGCCTGGACCGCCTTCTGGTCCTTGATCGGCTTGTTGAAGGTGATCGAGACCGGCATGCCGACGCCGACGGTCTGGCCCTCGTCCGGGACGAAGGAGCCGATGAAGCTGTTCTCCGGCGAGAGGGTGGTGAAGGAGGCGTTCTCGTGGGCCTCGCGACCGGACTCGTCCTTCGCGGTCGCCGCCAGGGCGTACTTGGTGGAGCGCTTCAGGGCCGCGTCGGGCTTCCAGCTCTTGCCGTCGGCGGATATCTTGCCCGCGACCGCGGCGCCCTCCACCGACTTCAACTCGACCTTGGTGAGCGTTCCGTCGCTGACGGTGACGTTCGCCCCGTCGTTCAGGGCCACGTTGCTCGACCCGTCCTTCGGCGCGATCACGATCTTCGCCTTGGATGCGTCCTTCGCCGCGGCGGCGTCCACGTCCGCCTGCGACTTGCCCGCCTCCGCGCTCCCCTGCGGCTTGTCGGCGCCCCCGTCATTGCAGGCCGAAAGCATCAGTACGCCACCGAGCACGGCGGACACGGCCACAAGGGACCTTCTCCGCCGCATGCTGTACGTCCTCACACGTCACTCCATCGTTGCCGGAAACCCCGAGGCTGCATTCCCGGGATCGGGCCGGGCAGGGGGGATCACCCCCCTGCTCGTCCTGACAACGCGTTAACGGCGCGGAACGGTTCCACACTCCGTTCGAATGTGTGCAACCCCACGGTCAGGCGTTGTCGGCCTCTTCCTCGTAGACACCATCTTCCTCGTCGATGTCCCACTCCAGGGACTCGGGGTCGTATTCGACCGGTTCGCTGCTCCACGAGGCCTGCGCGAGCTCGACGCCGGGCAGCTCCACGACCAGGTCGGTGGGGTCCACCAGGTAGGCCAGCGCCTCCGATTCGTCTTCCCGTACGGCCGATTCGGCGTGCCCGCGCTCCTCGTCCGGCATGAACTCGTCGGCCTTGATGTGGGCGAGTGCGGCGCCGATGAGCGCTTCGGCATCCGTCACCTCCAGCACCAAATCCACCCGAAGCCGTACGTATCGTGATGTGTCAGAAGGGTTCATACGACGGAGCGTAAGCCCGCGACGGCCCCGACTTTCCCGCGACCCGCCCCTTTCACTAGCATCTGCCCACACGGCCAATTCGCTGCTGCCACAAGGGGGATCGCTCCGTGTCCGCACGTCGACCACTGCTCACCTCGCTCGGGGCGACGACCCTCCTCGCCGCCCTCTGGTTCGTCCCCTCCGCCAACGCGACCGCGCCACAGGCTCCGGTGGGCGCGTCCGGCAGGTCCGGAGCGCCCGCCTCCGCCAACACCGGCACCGTCAGCGACGCCTCCGGCGCGTCCGGCGCGACGGCGGAGTTCGATGCCGGCGACGGCGGCGCCACCGGCTCCGGCGCCGATACCGACGCCACCTTCGCCTCGGCTTCCGGTTCGGATTCCGGTTCGGGCGCCGGATCCGCCGACGGTTCGGCCGTCGGTCCGGACGCCGGATCGGCCGACGGCTCGGCCGCCGTCGCGCTCTCGCTCGCCGACACCGGCGGCATCGACACCACCCCGTACGTGCTGGGCGGCACGCTCTGCCTGGGCCTCGGGGCCGGCTTCGTCGCCTTCTCCGTCCGCCGCTCCCGCGAGGGGTAGCGCCGGGGCACCCCCGCCGGGAACGGCACAGGGCCGCACCCCTCGCGGGGTGCGGCCCTGTGCCGTCGTGGGAGGCGCCAGTCAGGCGAGCGGACCCGTCACCGGCTCCACCGCCGCCACCAGGGCGCCCGCGCGGACGAACGCGTCGGCGGCGGCCAGGTCGGGGGCGAGGAAACGGTCCGGCCCGGGGCCCTGGACGCCCGCCGCACGGGTCGCGGCGATGGCGGCCTGGCTGGCCGGCGCGGGGGTGAGGCCGTGGCGCAGCTCGATGGCGCGGGTGGCCGCGTAGAGCTCGATGGCGATGATCCGCGTCAGGTTGTCGACGGCCGTACGGAGCTTGCGCGCCGCCGACCAGCCCATCGAGACGTGGTCCTCCTGCATGGCGGAGGAGGGGATCGAGTCGGCGGAGGCCGGGACGGCGAGCCGCTTCATCTCGCTGACCAGGGCGGCCTGCGTGTACTGGGCGATCATCAGGCCGGAGTCCACGCCGGCGTCGTCCGCGAGGAACGGCGGCAGGCCGTGGCTGCGGTTCTTGTCCAGGAGGCGGTCCGTGCGGCGCTCGGCGATGGAGCCGAGGTCGGCGGCGGCGATGGCCAGGAAGTCCAGGACGTAGGCGACCGGGGCGCCGTGGAAGTTGCCGTTGGACTCCACGCGTCCGTCGGGCAGCACCACCGGGTTGTCGACGGCGGCGGCCAGCTCGCGGGAGGCCACCAGGGCGGCGTGGGCCATGGTGTCGCGGCCCGCGCCGGCGACCTGCGGGGCGCAGCGCACGGAGTAGGCGTCCTGCACGCGCGGCGCGGACTCCTCCTGGAAGTGCCCGGTGAGCCCGGAACCCTTCAGCACGGCGGCCATGTTGGCGGCGGAGGCGCCCTGGCCGGGGTGCGGGCGGATGGCGTGCAGCTCGGGCTGGAGGACCTTCTCGGTGCCGAGCAGCGCCTCCAGGGTGAGGGCGGCGGTGATGTCGGCGGACTTGTAGAGGGTGTCGAGGTCGGCGAGGGCCATGACCAGCATGCCGAGCATGCCGTCGGTGCCGTTGAGGAGGGCGAGGCCCTCCTTCTCGCGCAGTTCGACGGGCTCGATGCCGTGCTCGGCGAGGAGCTCGCCGGCGGGGCGCACGACGCCGTCGGGGCCTTCCGCGTCACCCTCGCCCATGAGCGCGAGGGCGCAGTGGGAGAGCGGCGCGAGGTCGCCGGAGCAGCCGAGGGAGCCGTACTCGTGGACGACGGGGGTGATCCCGGCGTTCAGCACGTCGGCCATGGTCTGCGCGACGGAGGGGCGGACGCCGGTGTGGCCGGAGGCGACCGTCTTCAGGCGCAGGAACATCAGGGCGCGCACGACCTCCCGCTCGACGCGCGGGCCCATGCCGGCGGCGTGCGAGCGGACGATGTTGCGCTGGAGCTGGGCGCGCAGCTCGGGGCTGATGTGCCGGGAGGCGAGGGCGCCGAAACCGGTGGAGACCCCGTAGACGGGCTCGGGCTTGGCGGCGAGCGCGTCGACGATCTCACGAGCGCGGCCGAGCGCTTCCAGCGCTTCGGCGGACAGCTCGATCCGCGCGTTGCCGCGGGCGACGGCGATGACGTCCTCGGCGGTGGTCCCGGACGTTCCCACCACGACAGTGTGCATATCCATATTCAGCACCCTACGGATTGAATCCCTTCATGTCACTAGCCGGCTTTGTCACGATCGAGCCGCCCCACCACCCCTTACGCCGACCGGCCCCGACCCCGCGTGGCGCCCGGTGCCCGACGCATCGCGCACCGTCGCGGCGGGACGCCCACGCCGCAGGCACGCCCGGCCCGAAACGCCCGGCGCGGCCCGAGGCGTACGCCGACCCGGCGCGACCGGCGCGGTCCGGACCGCGCGCCCGGCCCGACAGCGGCGGCCCTACTGGCGGCCGCGGAAGCGGCGGCGTTCGCCGGCGCCCTCCCGGGCGGCGGCGTCGGCCAGTCGGACCACCGCCGTGTCGCGCCCCGCGACCACCGGCTTCGCCGCGCGCGCCGCCTTGGCCTTGTACTGCGCGGCGTCCGCGAGCCGAAAGAGCCGGCGCGAGGACTTGACCGGGCCGATCGGGTCCCCGGTGGAGGCGACCCCACAGGCCACGCCCTCGCCCCACTCCAGCGCGGCGGCCCGTACGCACACCTCCTCGGTGACCTCGACCACCCGGTCGGCCACCGGCCCCACGCTCACCAGGCAGAACTCGTCGCCGCCCAACCGCGCCACCAGGGCCCCCGGGAGCATCGCCCCGCACAGGCCGAGCACCGTCCCGAACCGCTCCAACAACCGGTCGCCGGTGGCGTGCCCCAGGGTGTCGTTGACCTTCTTGAGGCCGTTCAGGTCGCACACGACCAGGCTCACCACCACCCCGGTGCGCCGGTGCTCCTCCAGCGCCTCGTCGAGCCGCATGTCCACGGCGCGCCGGTTCGCGAGGCCGGTCAGCGGGTCGGTGAAGGCGAGGCGGCGGGCCTCCTCCAGCCGTTCGTTCTGCGCGAGCCCGGCCGCGACCACGGCCGCCAGCACCGCCGCGAACTCGGCGTCCTCCCCGTCGAAGTCGGGCAGCCCCTCGTCCCGGGCGATGTAGAGCTCGCCCCAGGCCCGCCCGCTGAGGACGATCGGCGCGACCACGCACGAGCCGCGGCCGCGCCGCCTGAGGACCTCGCCCCGGCGACCCGGCCGCCCGTCCGCGGCGCTCTCCACCCACGCGTGCGGTCCGCCGCCGCCGGCCCACCGCTCGTGCAGGAACTCGGTGATCTCGGGGAAGTCGTGCACGGGGTAGGACTCGTCCTCGGGGAACTCCTCCTCGCCCGGCCGCCGCTCCCCCTCGTTCACGAGGACCCGCAGGCGGCCCCGCTCCCGTTCCCAGGCGGAGATGGCGGCGAAGGACCCGTCCATCGCCACCCGCGCGCCGCGTGCGGCGGCCCGGACACTGTCCCGTGGCGCGCACGCCGCCGCCATGGCCTGCGCGAGGCCCACGACGGCCCGAAGCCGCCCGTCAACTCCCATCACCCCAGGTTAGGGAGTTTTATCCGATTTGGTGACAATTGGCGCGGCTTTCGGTGACCGCAAGATCACGAACGGTGACGCGCGCACGCCACCCCCGGAGCGCACCCGCCCGGCGGCTACTCCCCCGGCCAGTTCGGCCTGCGCTTCTCGTTGAACGCCGCGACGCCCTCCGCCCGGTCCCCGGAGAAGGCCACCGTCCGCCAGGCCGCGTCCTCGATCTCCAGCCCCGCCGCCAGGTCCTTGCCGTGCCCCAGCCGCAGCGCCCGCTTGGCCGCCCGCAGCCCCACCGGCGAGTTCGCCGCCATCGCCGCCGCCAGCTCCAGGGCCCGCGCCCGGTCCTCGCCCGCCGGGGCCACCGAGTCCACCAGCCCCAGCTCCAGCGCCTCGACCGCCTCCACCCGCCGGGCGGTGAAGATCAGC
Organism: Streptomyces sp. NPDC048606; assembly: GCF_040650855.1. NCBI lineage: Bacteria > Bacillati > Actinomycetota > Actinomycetes > Kitasatosporales > Streptomycetaceae > Streptomyces > Streptomyces sp. NPDC048606. The sequence continues at coordinate 44,919 of NZ_JBEZIB010000046.1, forward strand.
TCGGCGGCCCGCGCCGCCCCGACGCGGCGCGGCAGCAGCTGCGTACCGCCTCCGCCGGGGATCACACCGACCGAGACCTCCGGGAGCCCGACCACGGCGCTCTCGTCGGCCACGATCACGTCGCACGACAGCGCCAGCTCGAAGCCGCCGCCCAGCGCGAAGCCGTGCACCGCCGCGATCGTCGGCATGGGCAGCTCCAGCACGCCCCCGTACGCCCCGCGGGTGGTCGGCCGCTGCCGGCGCAGTTCGGCGTCCGAGAAGGAGTTGCGCTCCTTGAGGTCCGCCCCCACGCAGAACGCCCGCTCGTGCGTGGACGACAGGACGACGACCCGCACCCCCGCGTCGGCGGCCAGCGCCGCGCAGGCCGCGGAGATCGAGCGGGCCATCTCCGTGGAGACCGCGTTCATGGCCTTGGGGCGGTCGAGCACCAGCTCCGCGACGACCCCTTCGTCGCCGTGCCGTCGCACCGCCACGAACTCCCCGAAACGGACCTCGTCCACAGCCACGGCACTCTCCCCGGAAACAGGTTAACGAACGTTACCCGGGGATCTTAGGCTTCCGGCGCGTCAGCGACCAGGGCTCCACCACACCCAGACCGCGCACCGGCCGCTGCCACATCGGCTGGAGCGCGAAGCGGTACGCACCCCCGCCCTCCTCGGTCTCGGCCTCCTTCTCCGAGACCGGCGCGGCTCCCGTGCGCCCCAGCTCCTGGGCCATCGCCCCGTCCACCAACACGGCGTCCTTGGGGGCTATCGAGGTCAGCCGGCTCGCCAGGTTCACCGTCGTGCCGAAGACGTCGCCCATCCGGGTCGTCACCGTGCCGAAGGCGATGCCGACCCGCAGCTCGGGCATCTGCGGGTCCGACTCCATCGTCTCGATCAGGCGCAGCGCGATCTCGGCCGCCGTGGCGGCGTCGTCGGCGCAGTAGAGCACCTCGTCGCCGAGTGTCTTGATCAGCCGGCCGCCGTGGGCCGCCACCAGGTCCGCCGCCGTGGTCTCGAAGGCCTCGACCAGCTCGCCGAGCTCCTCCTCCTCCAGGCGCCGGGTGAGCCGCGTGAAGCCCACCAGGTCCGCGAAGCCCACCGCGAGGCGCCGGTCGACCATCTCCTCGTCGTCCGCCACCTGCACGACGCGCCCCGTGGCCGCCGCCAGCTGGCGCCGCCACACGTAGACGAGGAACTCCTCCAGCTCCGGCAGCAGCAGCTCGACGAGCGGGTACGTGACCTCCGTACGGGTCATCCCCGGCTCCGGGGGCTCCGTCAGCCCCTCCAGGAAGGAATCGATCTGCCATTCGGCCAGCCGGGCGGTGGTCTGCCCCGTCGACCGGGCCACCTGCACCGCCATCGGCTCGCTCAGCAGCCCCGCCTCCACCAGACCGGCCAACCGGCGCAGCGCCAGCACGTCGGCCTCCGTCAGCGCCCTGGCCTGGCCGATGTCCGCGAAGCCCATGGCCCGCCAGAAGCGGGAGGCCAGCTCCATCGACACGCCGGCGCTCCGGGCGGCCTGGAAGGGGGTGTAGCGCCGCTCGGCGCCCAGGATCAGCTGCTCCAGGCGGATCGCGAGCGGGTCGGCCGTCGGCTGCGCCGTGTGGTCGACCTCGTGCAGCGGTGTGTGCTGGTCCCGCCCGATCGGGGTACCGGGTCCGGCACCGGAGCCGGACCCGGACGGGCTGGACGTCGAGTCGTCGACGGTCAAGGGCCGCCTCCTGTCCATTCCGTACGCACTGCCGAACCGGGTGATCACCGCGGGACCGGGATCGCCTAAACCATACGGCAGGTGTGCCGTAGCTCACTCCCCTTCCCCGGGGCCGATCGCCCGAGGCAGGCCCCGGGGGCCCGGCGGGGGTCCGTACGCGCCCGAAATCCCCCGCGGCCGGGGAACGCGCCGCCCGTACGGACCCGATCCCGGGCCCCGCACCGCTCCCGGCGGGGTCAGCGCACGGGCCTCAGGTGCACCACGTCGCCCGCGCCCACGGCCTCCCGCTCGCCCTCGACCGTACGGATGACGAGCCGCCCGTCCGCGTCGACCGCTTCGGCCGTACCGGTGAGGGCCCGCCCGCCGGGCAGGTCCGCCCGCACGTGCTTGCCCAGGGTCGAGCAGCCGGCCGCGTACGTCTCCTGGAGCCCGCAGGCCGCCGGGTCGCCGCCGGCCTCGCGCCACCTCCCGTACCACTCCTCCAGGGACCGCAGCACGGCCTTGAGCAGCGGCTCCCGGTCGGTGACGGTCGCCTTGGCCAGCAGGAGCGAGCCGGCGCCCGGCACGGGCAGCTCGTCCTCGGTGAGGGTGACGTTCAGCCCGATCCCGACGACCACCCCGTCCGCGACCCGCTCCGCGAGGATCCCGCCGGTCTTGCGCTCCTCGCCGTCCACGACGACCAGCAGGTCGTTGGGCCACTTGAGGAGGGTGTCCACGCCCGCGGCCCGGGACAGCCCGGAGGCGGCGGCGACCCCCGCCAGCAGGGTCAGCCACCCCCACCGCTCCTCGGGCACGCCCGGACCCGGCTTGAACAGGACGGAGAAGAACAGTCCGGACCGGGCGGGCGCGCTCCAGGTCCGGTCCAGGCGTCCGCGCCCGGCGGTCTGCTCCTCGGCGACCAGCACGGCCCCCTCGGACAGCCCGGCGGTGCGCGCCGCGAGATCGGTGTTGGTGGAGCCGGTCGCGGGGACCACCTCCAGGGAGGTCCACAGCCCGTCCCCGGTCACGAGGGCCCGCCGCAGACCCGCGACGTTGAGAGGAGGCCGGTCCAGGCTCGACCAGCGTCCCGCTGAGGCTCCGGCTGCTGCATCTGATGGCATGATCGGGTTCCTTCTTGTCGCCGGGTGTGACCCTCTGACCGAGGATTGCGTTCGGATCGTGACCGACCCTAGCTTCGGGTGCGTGGGGAATTCTCGGGTAAAGCGGGCATTCAAGTTCTGTTTCTACCCCGACGACGCGCAGGCAGCGGAACTGTCACGGACCTTCGGTTGCGTCCGCAAGGTCTACAACCTGGCCCTGTCCGCCCGGTCCGACGCCCGGGCGCGCGGTGAGCGGCTGGACTACGCGCAGACCTCGGCGATGCTCACCGCGTGGAAGCGGAGCGAGGACCTGGCCTACCTGGCCCAGGTGTCGTGCGTGCCCCTCCAGCAGGCGCTGCGCCACCTCCAGAGCGCGTTCGTCGCGTTCCGGGCCAAGCGGTCGGCGTACCCACGATTCAAATCGAAGCGGAATGCCAGGGCCGGTGCCGAGTACACCCGATCGGCGTTCCGCTACCGCGACGGTCGACTCACCCTGGCCAAGATGGCCGAACCTCTGGCCGTCATCTGGTCGCGCCCGCTCCCCGAAGGGGTGGAACCGAGCACCGTCACGGTGTCCCGGGACCCGGCCGGCCGCTGGTTCGTCTCGCTCCTGTGCGAAGACACCCCCGCCCCCGCACCGATCACCACGAAAGCCGTCGGGATCGATGTCGGGCTGACGGCCCTGATCACCCTGTCCACCGGCGAGACGGTCGCGAACCCTCGCTACGAACGCAGGGACAGGGAGCTCCTGGCCCGTGCCCGACGCGCCTTGTCCCGCAAGAGCGTGGGCGGCAGGAACCACGCCAAGGCCCGCACCCGGGTGGCCCGGATCCACGCCCGGATCGCCGATCGCCGCAGGGACCATTTGCACAAACTGACGACTCGACTCGTGCGCGAAAACCAAACGCTCGTGATCGAGGACCTCGCCATCCGCAACATGCTGCGCAACCACAGACTGGCCCGGGCCGTCTCGGACGCCTCCTGGTACACGCTGCGGAGCATGCTGGAATACAAGGCGGCCTGGTACGGGCGCGACCTGATCACCGTCGACAGGTGGTTCCCCAGCACCCGCATGTGCTCGGCCTGCGGAATCGTCGGCGACCCGCTTCCCCTCGGCGTCCGCACGTGGATGTGTGCGGGCTGCGGGACGACTCACGACCGGGACGGCAACGCCGCCGTGAACCTTCTGGCCGCCGGGTCGGCGGTCACCGCCTGTGGAGCGGGCGTAGGACCTCGGGCGGGCACTCCCCGCACGGGGCGGCCCGCGGTGAAGCAGGAAGCCTCGGCCGCGAGGCCGGGAAACCGTTCCCCTAGGGAAGACGGCCAGGCCAAGCAAGCCACATTAGGTGTGTCAAACGCCGCACTGCCGAGCGCCATGCCCGCCGATACGCTACGCACCAGTAGCCAGCAGCAGTCAATCAATTGACCAGGCAGTTGACACCACACAGGGAGCCGCGACCCCGATGTCACAACCCTCAGAGCCGATCGACATGCACACGACCGCGGGCAAGCTCGCGGACCTGCGGCGCCGCGTCGAGGAGGCCACCCACGCAGGTTCCGCTCGCGCCGTCGAGAAGCAGCACGCCAAAGGCAAGCTGACGGCACGTGAGCGGGTGGCGCTGCTGCTGGACGAGGGCTCCTTCGTAGAGCTGGACGAGTTCGCCCGGCACCGCTCCACCGCCTTCGGGCTCGACCGGACCCGCCCCTACGGCGACGGCGTCGTCACCGGCTACGGCACGGTCGACGGGCGCCCCGTGGCCGTCTTCTCGCAGGACTTCACCGTCTTCGGCGGAGCCCTCGGCGAGGTCTACGGCCAGAAGATCATGAAGGTCATGGACTTCGCCCTGAAGACCGGCTGCCCCCTCGTCGGCATCAACGACTCCGGCGGCGCCCGCATCCAGGAGGGCGTCAGCGCGCTGGGCATGTACGGCGAGATCTTCCGCCGCAACGTCCACGCCTCCGGCGTGATCCCGCAGATCAGCCTGATCGTCGGCCCCTGTGCCGGCGGCGCCGTGTACTCCCCGGCCATCACCGACTTCACGGTCATGGTCGACCAGACCTCGCACATGTTCATCACCGGCCCGGACGTCATCAAGACGGTCACCGGCGAGGACGTCGGCTTCGAGGAGCTGGGCGGGGCCCGCACGCACAACAGCACGTCCGGCGTCGCCCATCACATGGCCGGCGACGAGAAGGACGCCATCGAGTACGTGAAGTCCCTCCTCGCGTACCTGCCGTCCAACAACCTCTCCGAGCCGCCCGCCTTCCCGGAGGAGGCGGACACCGAGGTCTCCGACCTCGACCTCGAACTCGACGCGCTGATCCCCGACAGCGCGAACCAGCCGTACGACATGCACACCGTGATCGAGCACGTGCTGGACGACGGCGAGTTCCTGGAGACCCAGTCCCTCTTCGCCCCGAACATCCTCACCGGCTTCGGCCGCGTCGAGGGCCACCCGGTCGGCATCGTCGCGAACCAGCCGATGCAGTTCGCCGGCTGCCTGGACATCAACGCCTCCGAGAAGGCCGCGCGCTTCGTCCGCACCTGCGACGCCTTCAACGTCCCGGTCCTGACCTTCGTCGACGTGCCCGGCTTCCTCCCGGGCACCGACCAGGAGTACAACGGAATCATCAGGCGCGGTGCGAAGCTGATCTACGCGTACGCCGAGGCCACCGTCCCCCTCATCACCGTGATCACCCGCAAGGCCTTCGGCGGCGCCTACGACGTCATGGGCTCCAAGCACCTCGGCGCGGACCTGAACCTCGCCTGGCCGACCGCGCAGATCGCGGTCATGGGAGCCCAGGGCGCGGTCAACATCCTGCACCGCCGCACCCTCGCCGAGGCGGCCCCCGAGGAGGTGGAGGAGACCCGGGCGCGGCTCATCACCGAGTACGAGGACACCCTGCTCAACCCCTACACGGCGGCCGAGCGCGGTTACGTCGACGCGGTGGTCCTGCCGTCCGAGACCCGGGCGCACGTGGTGAAGGGGCTGCGGCAGCTGCGCACCAAGCGGGAGTCGCTGCCGCCGAAGAAGCACGGCAACATCCCCCTCTAGGCCCTCCAGGAGGACTCTGTGGTCATCAAGGTCGTCAAGGGCAACCCGACCCCCGAGGAGCTGGCCGCCGCACTGGCGGTCGTACAGGCACGCGCGGCGGCGCTGGCCTCCGGCGCCGCCGGCACCGCGCCCCGGGTCCGGGACGAGTGGGCCTCGCCCGCCCGGGTGGCGCGCCGCCGCGTGCCCCAGCCGGGACCGCGCGCCTGGGGCCGTACGTACTGGCCCGGCCAGGGCTGAGGCCGGGGCCGAGACCCCCGCGCCGAAGATGGCGTGAACCGACGGTGGCGCCTGAGTACCCGTACTCAGGCGCCACCGTCGTCCCCGGGACAGGATCGGGGCATGCTCTGGTCAGACCCGAAGAACGAGCCGCCGAAGGACATGCGCGACGCCCAGGCGATGCTGCGCCGCCTGCTGCTGGTGCTCGCCCTGGCGATGGTGGTGGGCGTGTACGTCCTGGGCGTGGCCCCCTTCTAGCCCGCACGGGCGCCGCCTTGGCCCCGAGCGCCCCCGCCCGGGCGCGGCAGCGGCCTCACGGGTCCCGACGGGTCCCGCGCCGCGCGGGCCGCCCTACGATGGCCCGCATGACCGTACGCACCGTTGTCCTCGCCTCCGCCTCGCCCGCCCGGCTCAACCTGCTGCGCCAGGCCGGACTCGCCCCGCACGTGATCGTCAGCGGCTTCGACGAGGACACGATCGAGCACGACAACCCGGCCGACCTGGCCCTGGCCCTGGCCGAGGCCAAGGCGGACGTGGTGGCGGGCCTCGCGGAGGCCGAGGGCGCGCTGGTGATCGGCTGTGACTCGGTGCTGGAGCTGGACGGCGAGGCCCTGGGCAAGCCGGCCGACTCGGCGGAGGCCACCGCGCGCTGGAAGTCGATGCGCGGGCGGGCGGGCGTCCTGCGGACCGGACACTGCGTCATCGACACCGCGAACGGGCGCCGGGTGTCGGCCACGGCCTCCACGACGGTCCGCTTCGGCGAGCCGTCGGACGCCGAGGTGGCCGCGTACGTGGCGAGCGGCGAGCCGCTGCACGTGGCCGGGGCCTTCACCCTCGACGGGCTGTCCGCGCCGTTCATCGACGGCATCGACGGCGATCACGGCAACGTGATCGGCCTCTCGCTGCCGCTGCTGCGGTCCCTGCTGGGAGAACTGGACGTGTCCATCACGGACTTGTGGGCCTGAGCCCCTTCACCTCCGGGCCCGGACCCGCGTCCGCGCCCGGACCCGCGTCCGCGCCCGGGCCGGCGGCGCGCCCGTGGAGCGTCAAGACCAGCACGAGCAGGCAGAAGACCAGCATCGTCGCCGCGAAGGCGACCCAGCCGACGAGCCCGACGGAGAGCACCCCGAGCAGGACGTGCAGGGCCGCGGCGGCGATGATCACGACGCGCGCGAAACGCCCGGGCGCGCGGTCGCGCAGGGCGACGACGGCCAGCAGGAAGGCGCAGAGCAGCAGGAACGCGCCGGTGCCGGCGCCGAGCCCGTAGGTCGCCGTGGACACGAGCGCGGGGTCCGTACCGGCGATGGACATCGACTGGTTCGCGGTGGTCCGGCCCAGGACCACGTGGACGAGGACGAGGACGGCCGCCTCGGCGACGCACGCCGCCGCGCCGAGCCCGGCCACGATTCTGCGCAGCACGACGCCCCCATCCCCCACACACCACAAGCGTGTTCGACGCCTGGAGGCTACTAACGAGTAATCCCGGGGACAAGGGGGCCGGTCGGCTTCGTTACGGGAGCCCTCCGTGACGGCTCTCACTCAAAGAATGCATAGGCCGTTCGTAGGGACTCGACAAAGAATCAACGGGGGCGGCTGACCCGGTGAACAGAGACCTTCGATACGCAACGGGGTTACTGTGCAGTCGGGGATCTCCCTGACCTGGGGCGACACAAGGGCTTTCCGACTCGGGAGGGACCTGTGTCACGCTCTGTGTGGGCAAGCTCACCTCCGGGGAAGGGTCGAAAGGCCGTGTTGCCTGTCCCTAAACTCAGCTTGTTTCAAGGAGGGAGCCATCGTGCGCAAGGTGCTCATCGCCAACCGTGGCGAAATCGCTGTCCGCGTTGCTCGGGCCTGCCGGGATGCCGGGATCGCGAGCGTAGCCGTCTACGCCGATCCGGACCGGGACGCTCTGCACGTCCGCGCGGCAGACGA
>NZ_JBEZIB010000047.1:0-10066 GCF_040650855.1 Streptomyces sp. NPDC048606
GGGGCTGGTGCACGGTGAGATTGGCGTACACGTCCGCGTCCGGCAACCGCTCGTAGTCCAGGCCGTTCAGGCGTACCGTCAGCTCGCGCCCGAAGCCGAAGCACAGGGTGAAGCCCACCAGGGCGTCCCCGTCGAAGGCCGCGAACACCACCGAGCGGTCGTCCAGCCGGGGATTTGGCCGTGCGAATATGATGCGCATTCATTGGATTTCCCGTGAAGAATATGACTGCCCGGCGGCGCGCCGAGATCGAACCTTGAGTTCCGGAGGGGCGCGCCGGGAAAAGGTGGGCGCGCGAGCGCCGCGGGGCGGGCATGCCGAACAGGGCCGGAGACGCCGGGGACGCGCTGCGCGCGAAGTGGGGATTGGGGCGGATGTAGCCGGTCTCCAGCCGCACGATAGGGACTGGACGCTGACCAGGCGCCGCGGCTTGATCTTGCATGAATCGCCGCTGAGCAGCAACATTTTTGGCGTGTGGCGTGTATCACCACCGGATTTACGGCCCAGGGTGCCGTGCGGCCGCGGGCTGGGGGTGGGCGGGTTCGTCCGTGAGGCTGCGTCGGAAGGCTCCCGCGCCCACTGCCTCCCGCGCGCCCCGCAGTAATCCGCGAGAAATCTGCAATGCATGCCTGGATTGCCCGTGGGGCCCTGTATTCGATTTCCAAAAAGGCGCAATCATGGGCAATGATGACGGCCGCAGTGCGGCAGTGACTTTATCGGCCCCGGCTTGGCCTGCCCTGTTCGAGTTTTCGACCTTCCCGATGTCAGACCGGAGGAAGAATGCCGGACACTTCCCTGAACAATTGGCCGTACGCGTCCTCGAACACCACCGCGGTCACGCATGTCGCCGTGGGCCTGAGCGTGGCGCTGCCGGCGGACCTGGAGAGGCTGCTGCCCGCCCGCAGCGTGCCGGTCGTCGACGAACCCGACACCGTCCGGGCACGGCGGGGCCGGGAGCGGATCATCGGCTTCACGTGCGTGGCCGGACTGGTCGAGGCGCCGACACAGGACGAGGCGGGCGCCGAGCGGCCGGCCGCCCTGATACGCTGGCCGCAGCGGCTGCGAGTACTCGTGCCGGCGCGAGTTCTCCCACATCACCGCGAAGAGCGTCCAGTACGACGTCGGCCCGGTGGAGCTGGGGCGCGTGGCAACCTGGGCTTCAGCGCGCAGGGGATCGCCGGACCGGTCCTGTTCACCGGTGTGGTGATCGCCCTGGGCGGCTGGGGCCGGCTGGCGCTGGGCGGGGTGTTCGCCCTCGCCGGTGCGCCGGCACGGCCCGTGGCGGGCCGGCTCGCGGCCGTCCGCGCCCGCACACACATCGAAAGTTCCCTGGCCGAACAATGATGTCCGATATTCGGACACTCCCTTGCGGGAGTCCTTCCCCACAGGGATGATCGGCATCAACCGCTTGCAGACACGGCCAGGTCAGCCTGTCTCGCGGCCTTCTCTCCTCCCGCTCTTGTCGCGACTGCCGACAGAACCTCCTCTTCCCGACGGCGTCCTGCGCCCGTCCTTCAAGGCGGACCCATGCTCCCCAGCGCATCCGTCCCCGCTGCCGACAGACGGCAGAACACCGCCACAGCGGTGCTGGACACCCTTCTCTCACACGGGGCCACGCACTTCACCGGCGTCCCGTGTTCCCTCCTCAAGGGACTCTTCCGGCTGCTGGAGTCTCCCGAACGCCCGGCTGCGCATCTGCCCGCACCCCGTGAGGACACCGCCCTCGGCACGGCCTCCGGACTCGCCCTCGCCGGCGCCCGCCCCGTCCTGCTCATGCAGAACTCCGGGCTCGGCTACTCGCTGAACGTCCTGACCTCCTTCAACCTCATCTACGACGTCCACCTGCCGCTGATCGTCAGCCGGCGCGGGCACGACGGCAACGACGCGGTCGAACACGACGTCATCGGCCGTGAACTGCCCCGCCTGCTCGACGTGTTCGGCCTGCCGTGGACCGTGCTCGACCCCGACCGCCCCGCCGAGTCCACCGAGGATTTCCTCGCCCGGCACGACTCCGGGCGCCGCGCCTCCGTCCTCGTCGTCCGGGAAGGCATCTGACGTGGTGCCAGCTACTGGACGCCGTGCGGCTCGGCCCCGAGGACGACGTCGCCAAAATCACCGCCCGCCAGGTCCGCCGGGTGGTCGAGGACCTGATCACCGGCGGACGCTGGCGCGAGGGCGATCGGGACATCCTCGTCGTCTTCGACGCCGGCTACGACGCCCCGCGCATGGCCCACCTCCTCAACGGACTGCCCGTCGAGGTCCTGGGGCGCATACGATCGGACCGTGTCATGCGACGGCCGACACCCACACAACTGGAGTACGCCCTGGCCTATCCCCAAGGCGGCCGGCCACCGAAGCACGGCAAGGAATTCCGTTTCGCCGAGCCCGAGACCTGGGGCGAGCCCGACGCGGCGACCATCCAGGTCACCGACCGCTACGGCACCACCCGCGAGATGGCCTGGGATCGCATCCACCCGAGGCTCACCACCCGCTCCGCGTGGATCGACCACGACAGCGAACTCCCCATCATCGAGGGGACGCCGATCCGCCTGGAAGTCGAACACCTGCCCGGCGGCCGAGAACCGCTGCCGCTGTGGCTGTGGTCCTCCGCCACCGGCATGGCCGGCCCCGATGTCGATCTGCGCCGGCAGGCGTTCCTCCGGCGCTTCGACCTGAAGCACACGTTCCGGATGATCAAGCAGACCCTCGGCTGGACCCGGCCGAAGCTCCGCACACCGGAAGCTGCGGACCGGTGGGCGTGGCTGATCATCGTTGCGCACACCCAGCTCCGTCTCGCCCGGCCGCTCGCCGAGGACGTCCGCCGGCCCTGGGAACAGCCGGCGGAACCGAACAGGCTCGCTCCGGCCCGGGTCCGCCGCGGGTTCAGGAACCTCCGCCCGCACCTGCCCTGCCCGGCACGTGCACCCAAACCCACCCGGCCCGGTCCCGGCCGCCCACTCGGCTCGAAGAACCAGAGGCCCGCCACCCGCTACGACGTGGGAAAAACCGTCCGGCGCCCCGAGAGCATCATCGAACGCGACCGGATCAGACCATAAAGCACCAGGTGACAACCTGTTCCTGAACCGGCCTGACGGTTGGGCGGTTAGGTGGGTTCGAAAGGGTTCTCGCGTGGCGGTGAGAGCTCGTGTGGGCCAGGGGCGATGTGATGCGACCAGCAGGCACAACCGTTGCCATGCGGAAGTAGAGCGTCATCGCTGTTGGCGCGGACGCCTTCTCCAGATCGGAGACAGAAATGATCAGGCACGGGCACGGCCGGAACGCCGTCAGGGCGGCTCTGCGCCACTACGTCCCCATGACCACCGCCGCACTTCTCGCGGTGGTAGTGCCGCTCACCGTCCTCGGTCCGGCCAACGCGTCCAGCGTGCCGGCCGGCGCGTCCTCGGGGACTCACACCGTCGCCAACCAGAGCAGCAGGGCGGACGTCGCCGCCATCGCCGCCCAGCTGCGGAACATGGGCCTCACCGTGAGTACACCCTCTGGCACGATCGTCGCCTGGGGCGACGCGGTCATCGTCAACAACGCCCTCACGCTGTTCGCCGACCAGGACCCCATGGCAATCTTCACCGGCCTGAACGAGACAGGCACCGGCTACATGCTCATCCGGGGCACCAACATCGCCCGCTGGATCGGCCTCACCGCGGGAAGCAACGTGCCCATCGCCTCGGTACGCAACGAGTCCGACGGGACCGTCGTCGTCTACGACCAGAACACCGGCCGCCTCAACGTCGCCGAAGACCAGCACACGGCCGAAAACCTTCCCGTCCCCCACGCCGCGGGCACCAGCCACCGCGCGGGCGCCACACACGGCGCCATCGCATACACGACCGCGCCCGGAGTCCTCGCCAACTACCAGATCCAGATCCCCGTCAGCGCCCCCATCGCAATCTGCGGCACCAGCACCGGTATCGTCGCGGCCCTCAACCCGGCGGTCGGCAGCGCCTGCATCCTCGCCTGAGTACCGTTCTGGGGACTGTAAATCGTTCGATTGACAGACCCTGACGTGGGCGGCTGTCCGGCCCTTGCTGCCAGTGCCCGCTGGAAGGCCAGGGCGGTGGAGTCGTTCGGCCGCACCGCCCTGGCAGGCGAAGAAGCGATCAGTCCTTCAAGCGCGACTTGCGCTGATCGACCAGATGCTGGGCATGGGTCATGAGCCCAGCGGAAACCCCGGTGAAGATCAGCTCGCCCCAGGATCCGTCGACAAGCTGTCGATTGACCAGTACGAGGAGCAGCACCCAGGCGGCAAAGATGCCGATCTTGGCTTTCAAGATCAGCTGACGAGTGTCGAGAAGCAAGCGGTCAGGGCTCCGCCGGTGGCGTTCACCACTATCTCCCTGGCCTTCTTGTTGTTGAGCCTGCCCAGGGCAAGGGCGCCGGCTCCCGCGATGCCGGCCCGCTTGAGGCATTCCTTCTGCTTCTGGGTGAGGGTCGACCCGGCCAGAGCCTTGCAGTACTTCTCCTTGCCCTTGTTCTTTCCGAAGTAGCAGTTCGCGGTGTTGTGCTCCTGGCGCGGGTCCACGAACAGCTCCAGTTGCCCGCCCTCGTCACCTGACGGCACCGTGGACGGCGCGGGGCGGGAGGCTGCAGGGTTGCGTATGCGGTGCCCGTGCCCGCAAGGAGAAGGGCTCCCATCACGGCTGCGGACGTCAGACCTGAAATCACATGCTTCACTTGCTCGTTCCCCTGGGGTGTTTCATGCGGAATCGCCTGGTCGAGGCCTCCGCCGGTTCGAGATGCACCGTATGAAGAGGCTCCCTTCAGCAGAAGGCCTTGGGCCGTGCCTCGGGGGGTGCCTCCTCTCGGGTCCGGCTCCGTCAGGAAGCGTCGACTCGGCATCAGCCACCGAGCGCCTTGCGTTCGGCGGCGTCCCGGGGATCCGCTCTTTAGGGCCGTAGTCGCGCCGCCGGGCAAGGAAGCAGCACCTGTTGTAATCACGCGGTAGCGTGTGGTGACGCAGTAAAGCCGGTCGTGACGGGCACACGCACCAGTCCGGCCCCGCGAGGTCAGGGACGTGCCCAGGGGGGTGCCTCGGCGGTTCGCCCTGCGCCGGCGGCGCCCGTAGCATCGGAATGGTCCGGGCCGGTAAGCCGGTCTCCTTCCGATGTGCCGAGGCCGCACCTTCGTGATGCTGCACCCCCTCGCCCAGCTGCGGACGGCAGCCGGGCTCTCCCACCCCGCCTACGCCCGGCTGGTCGCCGAGACGCACGCCGCCCTCGGCCTCGGCCGAATGGCCGCACGCCGCGAGAAGGTCTCCCGCTGGGAGTCGGGCCGCACCGAACCCGAACACTCGGCGCAGCTGGCCATGGCACACATCCACCACGTCCCGGCCGCCGAGGTGTGCCGGCTGGGATGGCCGCACTGGCTGTACCTGGCCACCGGCGACGCGGGGCTGGCCGGCGAGCCCTACACCGACGACGGCGCCGCGCACGCCCTGGACAGCAGCCTGCACCTGCCCCACGCACCCCGCCCGCCCGTACTGCTGCTGGAGGGGTGGGCCCTGTCAAAACAGATCCGCAGCGCACTCGCCCGCCTCGCGGAGACCGCCGACAGCGCGGTCCCGGACGAGGCCGGGCTGCCCGCCGAACGCCTGGAGTGGATGGAGGCACGCGTCAAGGCCCTGGAGGAGCAGGAGTTCGGCACCTTCGTCCCGGTCCATGCGCTCTACGCCGCGGCGCTGTCCGAGCACCGCCAGGCCGTCGCCCTGATCACCGCCACGCCCCACAGCCGTCCCGTACCCCGCCGCCTCTACCGGCTGGCCGCCCACACCGGCATGCTCTGCGCCTGGCTCAGCAGCGCGGCCGGCGAAGAGACCCGCGCCGAACGGCACGTCCTCGCCGCCCTGCGCGCCGCCGCCGCCTCCGGCAGCCGGTCCCACACCTCGGCCGCCCTCACCCGCCTCGCCCTGCGCCACCTCCTGGCCGGCAGCCCCGCCGACGCCCTTACGCTCGTGCGAGCCGCCCGCGCGGCCGACCCGCGTCCCTGGCCCGGAACCGAGGTACAGTTCCACGGCTACCGGGCGTTCGCCCTCGCCCACCTCGGCGAACCCGCCGCGGCCCGACAGGCCCTGGACGACACGGCCCGGGCCGTCAGCAACGTGGCCGCCACCCCCTTCGAGATGGCGGCCCGGCACCATGCAATGGTCACCACCGAGGCGCTGACATCCCTGTACCTGGGCCACCTCACCACCGCCCGCAGACAGTTCGGCCCTCTCACCGAGCACCTCACCACCCCGCAGGCGGGCCCACCGTCCCCCTACACCGCCCAATGGCTGCGCTACGCCGTCGAGACCCACCTCGCCCTCGGCGACATCGACATCGCGGCCCACTCCACCCGCCGCGCCCTCGACCTCGCCGGCACCCTACCCGAGGCCCTGGCCCTCCAATTCCACCAGCTGCTCGAAGCCCACCAGCACGAACCACTCATCCAGCAGGCCCTCGACCACCTCCGTGACCACCACGGCTGAACCGTCTCCGACCGAGCGCGACGTTCCCGCGCCGCGAGAACCGGTGAGCGGATGCTCGGCGTGCGAAGGTCCGGCTGCCCGGTGCCCACCGCGGAGACCTCTTCGAGGAGTTGGCCTTCCCATGCCGACGACGCCTGTCCCGGTGTGCCGGGCATACCCCAGGGCGGCCCGGTCGTCAGCTCCAGACCCCGGTTGCCGCGGCCCGCCGGGCGTAGTCGGAGAAGTCCACCGGGCTGCGGCCGAGCACCACCTGGACGCCATCGCCGAGGCGGACGGACTCGTCGCTCAGGCTCGCGACGAAGTCGTCGATCAGGTCATCCGGAAGGGCGCTGTTCCGCAACGTCTCACGGTACTGCTCCTCCGATACCGGGTGGAAAGTGATCGTGCGTCCCGTGAGTGCGGACAGTTCGGCAGCGACCTCGGCAAAGGTGAGCAGCCGGGGCCCCGACAACTGGTACGCGCGCCCGATGTGCCCGTCGCCGGTGAGAGCGGCGACCGCGACGTCCGCGATGTCCTCGGCGTCGACGAAGTCCTCGGCGGTCGCGATCCCCGGTGCGGTGATCACTCCGGCCAACACCTCCTCCAAGAGGTAGCCCTCGTTCAAGTTCTGGTTGAACCATCCCGGCCGCAGGAAAGTCCAGGCGGCTCCAGACCGCTTCACGCCTTCCTCGGCAGCGCGCAGCACCCGGCTGCCCCTGCCGGAGAGCAACACCAGCCGCTCGGCTCCGGCGGCCACCGCCGCTCTCGCGAAGTCGGCGATCTGCGGAACGGCCGCAGGCAACGCAATCTCGGGGTGCGCAACGTATACGCGGTCTACTCCTTCGAGCGCGGCCGGCCAGGTACCGGGGTCCTCCCAGTCGAACGGAGGCTCGCCATTGCGGGATCCGACCCGCGTCGGGACATGCAGAGTGGTGAGCCGCTCTACAACGCGTCGCCCCGTCTTGCCGTTACCGCCGAGGACGAGGGTCAAAGGGCTGGGCATGGTAATCGGACCTCTCAAGGTGGGCGAATGAACAAGGGCGCTTGCAGGTATCCGGCGGCCGCGGTGACCGCCAGGTGCCGGCCTTGGCGCGGTCTCCGGGCCGGGCGCCTGCGGGCCTGTTGGAGAGGGCAGGGGAGGGCAGGGGAAGTTGTGCGTAGCCCGCCCGGCTACGTCGTTGTTCACCCCCTCGTTCCCCTGAGACGGACGGTGGTGCATTCGGAGATGACCGGTCAGAGCGGTTCCTCGCGCGGCTTCGAACCTATCGCCGGCGTCCGGTGCGCCGGAAGGCTCCAGGGGGTGCCCAGAGGGGTGCCTGCCTCCGTGGTGGTCAGGCCTCCGGCTCGGCGAGCCTGCGCAGTTCACGGCGCGTCGCTCGCCGCCCGCCTCGTCCGGCGACACGAAGTACACCTCCACGTTCGCCGTTGCGCCGTCACCCGGGCCCCGGGCTCCGGGCCGCCAGGTACGCCCGGCAGTGCCGCCGCCTTCCGTACCAGGCCCTCTGTGGCCAGGGGCTGGGGCCTGGCCACGATGCCGAGTGCGGCCCGTGGGTCGGGGTGCACCCGGTCGTCCAAAGGCGCCCGGGTCCGGCGCCAGACGTACGCCGTCGCGCGCCTGGCAGGGTCCGGACCGGGACCGCCTTCCGTCACACCCGGTTCGCCCGTACAAAGTCGGCCAGTCTGCGCAGGCTCTCTTCCAGCTCGGCCGGATCGCCCGCGAGCGTCACACGGACGCTGTTCGCGCCCCGCAGCCCGAAGGAGTCGCCGGGGCAGACGCAGACCTGCCGCTCGTGCGGTAGCCGATAGGCGAACTCGCGTGCACCCAGGCCGGTCGAGTGGATGTCGAGGAAGAGGTAGAAGGCCGCGGAGGGACGAACGTACGACAGGCCCTCGCCTTCTCGGCTTGCAGGATCGGGCACGTCGGCGCCACTGACGCGCTCGACCTGTGCGCGGTCTTCGGCGCGCTGGAACTGGCCCTGCTCGACTGCGGCCACGCCTTCACGCCCGGTACCGGCACCGGCGAGATCATTCGCACCGTCCACGAGGGAGAACGCTGATGCTGGTCCTGTTCCAGCGGGAGACCTGCCCCGGCTGCAAGCCGGTCCGCGAACTCCTCACCCGGCTCCAGGTGTCGTACATGAACATCAACGTGCCCAAGCCCCGCGATGATCGGCACGAACTGATCCGCGTCACCGGCAGCAAGTACATCCCGGCCCTCGTCGACGGCGCCACCGTTGTTAGACGACTCTCTGCGTGTTGATGAAGTGGGGTGACGGCGACACTCCTGTTGCACACGGGCTGTTGTCGTGTCCGGGGGCAGGCTGCCGCTTCGTGTGCGACGACACCGTGAACAGGAACGGGGTCGAGGTGCGGTGGGCTACCAGAGCCATCGGTCGAGGAGTTCCGCCCAGATGAAGCCCTTGTACCCGGCGAACGCGGGCGGGTCGATCTGCTTGAGCTCGGCCGCGAGCTGGCTGAGCTCGGCGAGGGCCTCGTCCTCATCCCCATCTGGGTCATTGAGGACCTCGGACTGGCTTACGTGCCGACCGTAGTGGTGCAGGGACTGAAGCCACAGGGCGATGCTGGAGTTCGCGAACCAGCCGTCGCCGCCGGGAAGGACGTAGTAGACCGTGCCGGTCACGGGCTCGACTCCGAACGTCCACAGCAGGTTGGGGGGCAGGCCTCCGTGCCGGTTCTCGGTCAGTTGGTACAGCTGCCTACCGTCTTGGGTCAGGAGCTGCGGGGCTGATTCCGTCTGGACCGCCGCTGCCTCGATGAGGCTGATGGTGTTCGGAATGCCGATGCTCACGAGCAGGGCTGTCTGGTTCTCGGGGACCTGCCAGGACGCGACGGAGGTCGCGTCGGCCCGCGTGACGTTCTCTTCGCCCGCCCATTCGACCAGGTCGTGATAGGTCAGCAATCTGAAGATCCTTCCAAGGGCGCCAGCGGTCACCATGACCCTACTGACCAGGACCGACACCCGGTTCGAGCACCCTCGGCCGGACACATGGCGGGCGCGTGCAGGTTCGTCCTGAACAACATGATCCTTTGGCGTTTGGGCAGGCTGGCGGTACTTCGTCGTGCTCGGAGCGGAAGCACATCGTGGTCTGCGGAGGCTGTCGGTGCTGATCGTTGACAACGACGTCCTGCTGGTGGAACGGCAGTTGCGGCAAGGTCGGCTGAGCTGCCCGTCATGCGGGGCGGGCCTGGCGCCGTGGGGGCATGGCAGACCGCGGGAGATTCGGGGTGATCTTGGGGCCCGGTTGTTTCTGCGGCCGCGACGTACTCGTTGCCCCGGCTGCAAGGTCACGCACATGCTGCTGGCGGAGGCGTTTTGGCCGCGGCGGGCGGATGCGGCCGAGGTGATCGGGGCCGGACTGGAGATAGCCGCGTTGGGCATGGGACACCGCCAGGTCGCCGCCCGTCTGGGCCTGGCCGAAGGCACGGTCCGTGGCTGGTTGCGGGCGTTCGCCGGGCGGGCGGAGGCCGTTCGCCGGCACTTCACCGTTGCCCTGGTCGCGCTCGCCGACGACCCGGTGATACCGGATGCGGCGCCGTCGGCGCTCGCCGACGCGGTCTCGGCGGTCGCGGCCGCCCATCGGGCGGCC
>NZ_JBEZIB010000047.1:10076-48186 GCF_040650855.1 Streptomyces sp. NPDC048606
GGCGTCGCCACGGCCGAGGAGCCAGCCGGCCGCGAGCGCGGCCAGCAGGTGCCCGATCATCATGGCGGGGCTGAACAGACCCACGCCCATCGGGCGGCCGCGACGAAGTGGCCGCACATGCTCACGGTGTCGCGGTGGGAGTTCGCCGGACGGGCGATAGGCGGCAGGATCCTGACCTCGCCTTCTATCGCTATTTGATCAACACGGGCCGCCCCTGGGCGGGATCGGAGGCTGCCGGAACTCTTGATCGTGTCCGCCGGCGAAGCGGCGGACTCTGTTCGAGACGCGAGGTGGGTTGCCTATGTCACCGAGTGAGGACGAGGACCGTCGGCGGGCGGAGCGGGCCCGGCAGGTGGGCCTGTTCCGCTATGGCCTGATCCAGGACCTGATCGACACGAAGCTCACGACACGCCAGCGGGGGAAGCTCGCCCGCGAACTGGCTGCGAAGGAGCACACCGACCCGTTCGGGAGGCAGACTAAGGTCGCCCGCGGCACGCTGGACCGCTGGGTTCGCCACTATCGCGCGGGCGGGTTTCCCGCGCTGGTGCCGGCCCCGCGGCAGGTCACCCCGCGGACGCCGGTGGAGGTGCTGGATCTGGCGGCCGCGTTGAAGAAGGAGAACCCGGCCCGCACGGCCGCGCAGATCCAGCGGATCCTGCGGACCACGCAGGGCTGGTCGCCGACCGACCGGACGTTGCAGCGGCACTTCGCTGATGCCGGTCTGACCGGCGCCGCCGACGGCGAGAAGAGCGTGTTCGGCCGGTTCGAGGCCACCCGCGGCAACGAGCTGTGGACCGGCGACGCCCTCCACGGGCCGAAGATCGGCGGGCGCAAGACGTACTTGTTCGCGTTCATCGACGACCACAGCCGGGCGATCGTGGGCCACCGGTTCGGGTTCGCCGAGGACACCGTCCGCCTGGCCGCCGCTCTGCGGCCGGCGCTGTCTGCCCGTGGAGTCCCCGAGTCGATCTACGTCGACAACGGGAGTGCCTTCGTCGACACGTGGCTCTTGCGAGCATGCGCGTCCCTGGCCGTTCGCCTCACCCATTCCAAGCCCGGACGGCCGCAGGGCAGGGGGAAGATCGAACGGTTCTTCCGCACCGTCCGTGACCAGTTCCTCGTCGAACTCGATGAGGAACGTGTCGGCCGGATTGAGCACCTCACCGAGTTGAACAGGCTCTTCACCGCGTGGGTGGAGACGGTCTATCACCGCACGGTGCACTCGGAGACGGGGCAGCCTCCGATCGAACGCTGGCTGGGTTCGATTCCCCGGCCGCTTCCGCTGCCCAGCCCAGCTGATCTTCGGGAGGCGTTTCTGTGGTCGGAGTTCCGGACCGTGACGAAGACCGCGACGGTCAGCCTGCACGGCAACAGCTACGAGGTCGACCCGATGCTGGCCGGGATGAAGGTCGAGCTGGTCTTCGACCCGTTCGACCTGACCGAGATCGAGGTGAGGGCCTCGGGGAAGACGGCGGGCAAGGCGGTCCCGCACCGGGTGGGCCGTCATACCCATCCGAAGGCGAGGCCGGAGACACCGTCGGAGCCGGCCCCGCCGACTGGAATCGACTACCTGAAGATCCTCGACGAAACCCACACGGCGAACACCGCGAAGGGCATCAACTACTCGTCCCTGATGGACGACGGGCGGGGACCGCGATGATCGACCGCGTTCAGGGGTATTTCGGTTTCACCCGGGTCCCCTTCGGCCGCAACCTGGCCGCGTCCATGCTCCACCAGCACCATTCCCACCGGGAGGCTGCCGCCCGCATCGCGTGGTGCATCAACAACCGGGCGATCGGCGTGGTCACCGGCGAAGTCGGATCCGGCAAAACGGTCGCCCTCAAAGGGGCCGTCGCCTCGCTCGACCCGGCCCGGTTCACGGTGATCTACCAGCCCAACCCCGAGGTCGGCATGCGCGGCCTCTACGACCGCATCGTCACCAGCCTGGGCGGGACCCCCAAGTTCCACCTGGCCGCTCTCGCCACCCAGGCATCCGCCGCGCTGGCCGCGGAAGTCGACGAGCGCGGCAGGACGCCGGCCGTCGTGATCGACGAGTCGCACCTGCTCGACCACCAGGAGCTGGACGCGATCCGCATGCTCACCAACTACGACATGGACTCCACGACGCCGTTCGCGGTGTTGCTGATCGGCCAGCCCACCCTGCGCAAACGGATGAAGCACGGCGTCCTGGCGGCCCTGGACCAGCGGATCTCGATCAGCTACCAGATGCCCACGATGAGCAAGGAGGAGACCGCCAGCTACATCAAGCACCACCTCACCATCGCCGGACGGCAGGACACCTTGTTCTCCGACGACGCCGTGGAACTGATCCACCTCACCAGCCGCGGCCTGCCCCGCTCGGTCAACAACATCGCCTGGCAGTCCCTCATCGCCGCCTTCACCGAGGAGAAGGGCATCGTCGACGAGTCCTCCACCCGCACCGCGATCACCGAGACACACGCGACAGAGTGAGCACGAAGCCGACACCGTGTTCACGACGACCCCGGCGGCCTGACGGCCGCCGGGGTCGTTTCATCCCGCCCCATCGACAACCAGCACGTCGCCCTCATGCTCATCTTCAGCGTCGCTCAACACACCGTCATCCCCGGCAGGCTGCGGGAGAACGCCGACGTCATCGCCCACCTCAAGGAGAGGTTCGGCGACCCGGACGCCGGGACGGAGCCACAGGCGTGAGTTTCCGGGAACTGGATCTCCGCCAGCCGGCCGAGGTGGTCATACCCCGGTCGGATGACATCGGCGGTCAGCTCCACGGATCGGTCGGAGCCAGGGTCTGGTACTTCTGACTCTCGATCGGTCACGTAGTGTGATCGGTCGATTGCCTTTCCCTTGCGGACGGAGATCAAAATGATCAAGTGTGTACGGGTCCGGACCACGGCCGGGAGCGGCCCACGGCGCCGTGTCCGCACGGGTGTCGCCGCCCTCGCCGCGGCGGTGGTATCGCTCGTGGCCCTCGCCCCGGCCAGCGCGGCCGACCAGGACCCGGCCGCCCCGGCCGTCAAGGCGCTCACCGGCGCCCAGGAGAGAGCGGTAGCCGACGACCTGCAGACCATGGGACTCCAGGTGAGCGTGGTCGCGGGCCTGATCTTTGCGCGGGGCGACGCCGCCACCGTCAACCAGGCCGAAACCCGGTTCGCGGACAAGGACCCCATGGCGATGTTCACCGGTCTTGACCAGTCCGGCACCGGTTACCTCCTCATGCGGGGCACCAACATCGCCCCGTGGATCGGGTTCACTCCCGGCTCGGGGGTCGTCATCCAGTCGGTCAGCAACGAGTCTGACGGGGAGACGGTCGTCTATGACCAGGCCACCGGCCACCTGAACGTCAGCGAGGACCACCACACTGCGGAGAACCTCCCCACACCCCACACCCGGGGCGCGAAGACCACACGCGCGGGCAACGGTCACGGCGCCGTCACCTTCGGGAACCCGGGAGTCTTCGCTTCCGACCGGATCCCGGTCCCCTCCCACATCCCGAGCAACATCTGCAGCAACTCGAGCGGCGTCATCTCTGCTCTGAATCCTGCCCTCGGGAACAACTGCCTCCTCGCCTGAGGCCCGGACCTGCCACAGCCCGGCATCGGTCACCCAGTGCCTGCGGCTTCGTGCGGCGCCTCTGCTGTCCGGTACGTCCACAGACAGCGTGGCCAGGGAGTTGTTCTCGGCGACGGCAGAGCTTTCCCGCGTCGTCGGCTGGTCCGCCTTCGACATCGGGCAACACGCCGCGGCCCAGAGTCACTTCGTCCAGGCACTGGCACTGGCTCGCGCGGCCGGGAATATCGAGGTCGGCAGCTACGTCCTGACCACCATGGCCCTGCAGACCTTCCTGCGCGGATACCCGCAGGAGGCAGCCGACATGGCGGAGGGCGCCTACGAACGCGGCCTGGGGCACGCGGCACCGCGGGTCCTGGCGTTCGCGAAGCTGGCGCAGGCCCGCGCCCACGCCCGCGCGGGCGAGGCCCGGGCAGCCGGCGCCGCCCTGGCCCAGTCCGAGCGCCTCCTGGACTCCATCGACTCCGGTACGCCGGATCCGGACTGGCTCGGCTACTTCACCCACGCCCGCCTGGGCACGGACGCCACCGAGATCCACCGAGACCTCGGCAACGCCAAGGCGGCCTTCGCCTGGGCCAAGCGGGCCGACCCCATGCCCGCCGGCCGATTCACCCGCGCGACCGGCATCCGCTTCGCCGTGCTCGCCACCAGCCACATCCAGGCCCACGACCTCGAACAAGGACTCGCCACCGCCACCCAGGCCCTGCACATCCTGCGCGCCGTGCGCTCCACCCGCGCACACGGATACGTCCGCGACATCACCACCGCCCTTGAGCCGTGGAAGCGGGAAAGCGCGGTGTCCGACTTCGTGCACCAGGCACGAGCCCTGTCGGCGGCATAGTCCCCGGACGGCCGGCGGCCATCCCCGGAAGCGATCGCCCGCCGACCTCGACGCCGTGCCCTGCACTACCGGCGGAAGCGAACCGCCCGCGCCCGAGCGCGCGCCGGTGTCGACGGTCGGCACCGCAGGGGGCTGCGACAGTGCGAGGGCGTTGCGGCCGCCAGCCATGATCGTCTCCAACGGGGTGGGAACCGCGCGGGCGGCTCCGTGGCAAGGTCAGGTGAGTTCGTGATCGGCGAACCGCAGATCACTCCGGATCTGGTGAAACGCGCGTGCGCCGTTGTGCCCGCGGGATGCCGGGGCTTGGGACGTAGTGTCCCGGCCCGTACGGTCCGTGCTCGTCGCGGCGTATATCCCCGCAGGCGGCGAGATGCCCCAGAGCACGCTGAACCTGGTGAGGCTGCAGCCTGAACTCTGTGCTGAGCAGCCCTGTGGGCAGCGCCTGTCCCGGTTGGTAGTGGCCCGTGCTGATGCGCTCCTGGACGGCGAGCTGCAGCGCCCGGTCACACGGGTGCGCTTCCCCTTGATGCAGTCGGGTCGCGGGGCCGTTGCTGTCCAGGGCGATTTCGCCGGCGGTGTCCCGGTGCCGAAGAGCCTGGCGAACGTGCGCCGCGGGCAGGCTCAAGGTGAGTGCCAGCTGCTTGGGGGACGGCAGGGCCGTGCCGGGCTTGATGTTCTGGGTCACGTACCACTGCACGACGGCACGGGCCTTGTCCTGGGCCTGATCGCTGGCGGAGACGGCGCTCAGGGAGCGGTGGACACTCATGCGCCCGCCGCCCCACGTGCAGCCGCCCGTGAGCGGCCGTCGCCCGCGGACACGGCCGCACCGACCACGTCCTCGTGGCGGAACACTGCCGGTTCGCGCAGCGGTCGCCGGGGCGTCGGCGCCCGGTGCGAAGCGCGGTAGGCGGGGGACCGGTCGTCTCGCTTCGTGAACGTCGCGGGAGGGGATATCGGCGACGCCGATCTGCGGTGGGCGGGTTCCATGGAAGTTCCTTCGGGGGCGGTCGTCGGTTGGGGTGGGCGGGCGCCGGTCCGCTATCGGAAGCGGCTGGGCGGGCGGTGGGTGGTGTGCGGGCGCACGATCGTGGAGCGGGTGCGGAGTACCAGGCTGGGGTGGCCTCGCAAGACGACGGCCTTGACGGACGTGTCGGCCCGCGGTGCGAACATGTTCGTGATCTCGTAGGCCCCACGGCCGTTAAGGATCAGCCAGTCCCCGACGGCGACCCCTTGCGGCAGCACTTCGAGGACCTCCCCGGGCGGAGCGCCGCTGACCGCGCACGCCACCGGCCCACCCGGCAGAACGGGGCGTTCCTCGAAGTCGTCGTCCAGGTGGAAGGGGTCATCGTCGTCGTCGTACAACGCGTGCGCTCCTTCGGGTCTTCGGGGCCGGTTCAGCGGTTGTGCCGGTTGTTTGGGGCAGTAGGTCGCCAAGTGCGGTGGCCAGGCAGGCGGTGTGCCACAGGCCCGGCAGGATCCCGTCGGGCAGGGGTGCGCACAGTGCCTCGATCGCCTGCGCCGTCCGGGCGTCGGCCCGGAGTCGGGCGCTGGGAGTGACGCCGGTGGGGAACGGTTCGCTCAGGAGCTGCGCGTCGAGGACCCGCAACTTGTCCCAGTGCTCGCGGACCTCATCGGGGGCCAGGTAGGCGCGGAGTTGCCATCGCCTTTTCGCGGCCTCTGTGGAGGTCCGGATGACGCTCAGGCCCGTGCGTTGTCGCGGCGGAGCCGGAAGCGGCAACTGTTCGCAAGGGGTGAGCGACTGGGCCGAATCCAGGACCCGGGGGCCTCGCCGGCGCTGACGCAGCAGGAGACCTTCCCGCTCCAGCATGTCCTGCGCCTCGGCGATGCGGGCCTGCCCGGTCCTCAGGAGCCGGCCGAGTTCCTTGAGGCTTGGCATGTCGTCGCCGGGCCGGTGGATGCCGTGGGCGAGCTGCTCACGGATCCGGGCCGCGAGCTGGTCCGGGGTGGGGCAGGGCCGCTGTCCGGCGAGGGCCACCGTGATGTGGCATCCGGAGCGCACCAAGGTCCCTTCGGTGGTGAGGTGTGCCAAGGCGTCCCTGACGAGGTGCTTGGGGGCGGCGAGGTGGGTGGCGACGGCCGCGGTGGTCAGGAACATGCCCGGCTCGTAGTGGCGTCGGCCGATCGCCGAGGACACCGCTGCCGCCAGGTGGGCGATCGGTGTCGGACCGTCATCGAGGGCGGTCAGAAGGTCGATGACGGCGGTGGCCAGCTCGGTCACGGCTTCGGGCGAGGAGTCCGCGACACGTGAAGGGTCGACACCACCGATCAGCTTCTGCCAGCGCGCCTGGTCGACCGCCGAGCCGTGGGCTTGTGTCTGAAGGGTGAGGGCCGTCGGCGTCCACGTGGCGGCGATGACCCGCAACCGCGGGAGGTCCTCGGCCAGGCCGGTACCGCGATGGGCCTGCCGCCTGATTTCCCGGACCCGGACGAGGTCTGGGACCTGAGGACCGCTGAGCCGCCGCGACGGCCTTGGCGTGGGATCGCAAGACCCTGCGGATGTTCGAGCGAGCAAGGTGTCGTTCATGAGAGGGGCCCTCCCCGGTCCCGTCGGGCGTTGGTCGTGCGGCCCAGGCGCACGCCGCCCCAGAAGGCCGCCGCCACGGTGTCCTCCGCAGTAGCGGGCTGGGGACGGACCGCAGCCGGCCGGTCGGTGGCGCGCGCCGGTAAGGCGGTCGCACCGTGATCGGGGTGGACCCGCGCGGGTGGGGGCACCGCGGAGACCGACGCTGGTGGGGCGGCGGGTTCGGTGGCGGGCGGTGTGGTCAGGAGCGCATGGGGCAGGTGAAGAGTGGTGCGGACGCCGCCTCGCGGCGAGAGCTGGTCCAGGTGGACGCGGAAGCCCGTTCTGGCGGCGAGGGTGCCGACGATCTGCAACCCGGACGGGGGTGTGGGGTCGGTCAGGCGCAGCCTTGTGGCGGCGAGTGCCTGCTCGACGGTGGCGCGTGCCCGGGTATCCAATCCGGCGCCGGTGTCGTCGATGACGATGTCCACGCCGTCGGGTGAACCGTGGATGGTGACGGTGGCCGCGGTCGCGGGCGCGCGGTGGTGGACGGCGTTGTCGAGCAGGGCGGCGAGGGCCAGCGTGAGCGGCCCAACAGCCTGGCCCACCACGTAAGCCCCGTACGGGTTGTCGATGTTGACGTGGCGGTAGCCTTCGATGGACGCCATCGCCGCGCGCACCACGTCGACGACGGGCGCGGCGGGTGACACATCCGGTGTGCTGTCGGCCAGGACAGCAAGGACGGCCAGGTGCCGCGCCATCTGCCCGGCCGCGCTGTCGATGCGGTACAGGTGCTCGATGAGCGCGGGGTCCTCATGGACGGCGAGGAGCGCGTCGATCGCCTCACGCTGCACGGTGATCAAGGGCGTGATCGTGGCCAGGCTCGCGCGGACCGACGCCCGTGCGCCGTTCTCGGCACGCGCACCCGTCTCGCTCATCATGTGGCCGACCAGGTCCAGCACCGTGGCGTGGGCCGTCGCCGTCGCGGTCCCGGCCAACCGCGGATGCAGGAGACCGGCCACCGGCGACTCGCTGCCCACATTCGCAACGGCCGGATCGTGCGCCGACCGGTTGATCAGGCGGGGCAGGCGGACTTGGGCGAGGTGGTGGGCCTCCTCCTCGCGCGCGTGGACCCGTTGCCGCTCGGAGGCCACTTTCGTCTCCAGGGCCGAGATCGTGCGGCGTCCGGCAAGCCGGCAGCACCACAGGACGGTGGTGCTGCCCGCCAGGGCCACGACGGACGTCCACAGCACGGTGTCCGACATCAGGGTGGTCACCGGGGCCACCCCCAGTCGTCCTGCCACTGGCCGACGCTGATCACCTTGTGCGCGAGCGCGGCACCGGTGAGCGTGATCTCCGAGGCCGTCAGGGCGAGTCCGAACCGGCGGTGGGCGCGGCGCAGATGACGGGCCGTCTCGACGGCCTTCATCTTCAGGCTGTCGTCGGGCAGGCCCGGGCCGGTGTGTGCGATCCAGGCCCGCAAGACCCGGGCGGCCGTCTCGTCGATCTCCCCGTCCAGAGCGAAGGAATCCGGCGAAGGCCGCTTGATCTGCCCGGTGGCGACAGCACCGAGCGCGACTGTCCGCGGCGGCAGGCCGGTGCGGGCCCGAACGTCGCGCAGCACGGCGGCCAGCGACCAGGGATGGGGCAGACGCAGTTCGGCGTCCTCACGTGACAGGCCGTCCAGCAGGGCTCGGAACATCACCACCTCGATGTCCGAGGCGAGGAGAAGCCCGCTCATGCCCCGGCCCCCTGCGAGGTGTCCGACCAGGCGCCGGACCGGTTCATGGCGGCGGCCGCGCTGATAAGGCCGGCGTGGCTCAGGGCCTGGGGGAAGTTGCCGAGCTGACGGCCGCCACGACCGCCGCCAGCGGGCTGGTACTCCTCGGCCAAAAGGCCCAGGGGCCCGGCGACACCGACGAGGTTGTCGAAGATGGCGGCGGCCTCCTTCTGCCGGCCGATCCGGGCCAGGACCTCGACCAGCCAGAACGAACACATCAGGAACCGGCCCTCGTGGCCGGGCAGACCGTCCGCACTCCGATCGCCCGTGGTGCGGTAGCGCAGCATGAACCCGCGCTCGTCGACCAGCTGATCCATGAGCGCCTCGACCGTGCCCACCATGCGCGGGTCATCCGCGGCAATGAACCCGATCAGCGGGAGCCGCAGCAAGGACGCGTCCAGCTCCGGGCCGCCGTAGGACTGGGTGAAGGCCTGCTGCTCCTGGTCGAAGCCGCAGGTCAGGACGTCGGCGCGGATCAGGTCGGCGACGGCCCGCAACCGGGCGGCCTCCAAAGGGTCGTGCACGGCGGGCACCTCGCCCGTGGAGGCCAACTCGCGGGCCCGGTCGACGGCCAGCCACGCCATCACCTTCGAGTAGGTGTGGTGCTTGCGCCCGCCGCGGCTCTCCCACAGACCCGAATCCGGCTCCCGCCAGCGCGCCTCCGCCACCCGCGCCAGCGCCATCACCATCTGGGCGGACGCCGCCGTCCACCCGATCCGGGACGCGATCCGCACCAGGGCGTGCACGATCGAGCCGTATACATCGAGTTGGAACTGGTCCACGGCGGCGTTGCCGCGCCGTACCGGCCGCGAGTTCTCGTACCCGGACAGGTGCCCGATCTCGCGCTCGGGCAGATTCTGCTCGCCTGCGACTCCGCACATGATCCGCACACCGGCCGGGTCGTCGCCGATCGTCTTCAGCGCGAAGGCACGCCATTCGGCCAGGCCGTCGACGGCGCCGCCCTCGATCATGGCGGTGAGGGTGATGTCCGCGTCTCGCCACCAGTGATGCTGGTAGTCCCAGTTCCGCACCCCACCCAAGGCCTCGGGCAGGGAGGTCGTGGCCGCCGCGATGATCGCCCCCGTGGGGGCGTAGCGCAGCCCCTCCAACGTGAGCATCGACCGCTTCACCAACGCCTCGTACCGGCCTCGATAGGCGACGTTACGGTCCACCCAGGCCCGACCGTGACGCTGGGTGGAGGCGCGACGCGACACCGGGGAGACGGGCCGCGACGGCTGCGGACCGAGCGACATCACGAACGCGGCACCACTGCGCAGCAACCGTCCGCGCACCAGACCGTTCTCGTGATCCGTTTCGAGGCCCGGTGCCAGATGCGCCACCAGGGTGACCACCGGCCCGCGGTCGCGGTCGCGGTGGCGGAAGGTCCACTGCGGGTGGCCACCCTCGGACCGGCCCACGATGATGTTCGGGACGGCCAGGCCGTCGTCGAAGCGGGGCCGGAACTCGAACTCGGCGATCGCCTTGTGGAGCCGAACCTCCCGTATCAGATGGCCCACACCCACACCGGGCCCGCGCACCGCCATGTGATCGACGACCGTGACCGTTCCCCCGCCCTGCGGCACGTCCCACACGGTCTCCGTGATCATCGTGTCCCTCCGGTAGGAACGACTGCGCAGCTCCGCAGGCCCGTACGGCCGGATCCGCCAGAACCCGTTCTCCTCCTCGCCGAGGAGCCTGGCGAAGACCAGGGGACTGTCCGGACGGTCACCGCCGGACATGTAGACCACGCTGCCCGCGGCATCCACCAAAGCGGCGGTGTGCGAGTCCGACAGGACGGCGAGGCCCTCGATCGGAGGAGACGACGACGGTGACGTGCTGTTCACAAGGTTCCTCAAGGGTGTGGCGCGATGGGCATCGCGCGGCAGCGGATGGTCACAGGGGGGTGGAGTTTGGCGGCCGGCCGTTGTGTCAGGGCCGGTCGTCTGGTGTTGGCCGGTGTGGCGACGCCGCGCGCGCAGGATGATCTTCCGCATGAGCGGTGATCGCTGTCCTGGCACGGGCCGACACACCGAACCTCAGTGCGCCCGGGCCGGCCGTGGTCGGCCGAACTCGCCGATCTCGTCGGCACGGATCCGGACGGTGTGGAGGATCTCGGCGAGGTCCCGAAGGCCGGGTAAGGGTGCCGCTGCCGTCGGGTGTGATGCGCCAGTTCAGATCCAGCGTGGCGGGGCGGCCGGGCTGAGGACAGGCGATGCTGCGCCGGTCCCTACCGGTGAGCAGGACGCCTCCGGGAAGATCCCGGCCGTCGACCTCCTCCGGTGAGGGGGCGACCAGCCAGGTCCAGCAGTGCGGGGCCTCCAGGACCGGGCCGACCGGCATGTCCTCGGACTCCAGATGAAGCAGGACCAGAGGTGAGATGACCGGCGGCGTCCGCACCACGTCGAACGCGATACCGAGGGGAATGTCCGCCTTGACCGCGTGAGGCCGCCACGGATGATGCCCGGACGTAGGGGCCTGGTAGCCGGCGATCTCGGCCAACCACACCGCTCCGGGCGTGAGCTTCATCGCTGCCCCCCTGGCGGTAAGAGCTGCGCCCGCACGCTCTCGATCGCGGTGGCGATGCAGCGGGCGTGCCACATCCGGGCGCGCGGCTCGTGCGGGGCCAGCGCCGTCGCCAACTCCTCCAACACCGCCCTCGCGTCGCTCCGCGCCCCTCCGTCGGGTGCCGGCGTCGCCAGGACGTGCGCGGCCGTCATCCGCAGGCGCTGCCAGATCACAGTGCTGTCCCCAGCCGGGGGGCGCTTGGTGGCGTGACGGTGCACCGCGACGGTCCTGTCGATGCGGGTGTCGGTGACGACGCCCGGTGCGAGCCGGGGCAGACGCAGGCGCGGCGGCCCGGGGACGTTCAGGACTTCCGGTGTGACGACCCAGTCCCGGTCCCCGACCGCCTGGAGCAGTCCCTCCGCGGCCAGCATGGCCAAAGCGCTCTGGAGGTACATGGTGTTGACGCCCAGGGTGTGGGAGAGATCGTCTGCTGAGGGCAGCGTTCGGCCCGGCGGATGGATGCCGGACATGAGGCGAACACGCAGGCGAGTCAGGAAATCGGGCGAGTAGAGCGCGACCCCGTCCCGGCGCGGCACCCAGAACAAGTTCCGTCCAGGTTCACGCACGAGGACGCCCTCCTCCAAGAGCTCGTGCAGCGCCTCGACGGTGCCGCCGGCCGACGCGGACAGATCACCGGCGAGTTGGGGCAGCGTCAACGGCTGCGTGGGGGTGTAGAGGCGGTAGGTGATGGCGGCCCGGATCGTGTCCGCGATCCCCTGCGACTCCGTCCGCACCGACCCGCACCGGGCCAGCAACTCGGCGACCTGCCACCCCTGGCGCAGGAAGGCCTGCGCGGTGTGCAGCTCGGTGAAAGCGCCTTCCTCCTTGGCCGCGGCCTCTTCGGGAGTGCTCGGCCCGGACGCCCCGAGAGTGCAGGGCGCGCACCGAAGCACTGCGAACCGGCTCCCCGCGTCCTGGCGGCCGTCGCTGGCCGGTTCGCCCACGCCGGGCCGGACCGTCGTGTCGGGTCGGCGGGATGGTCGGGCGGTGAAGGCGTACTGGGCGTAGGCGGGAGCGTTGGCGGGGCGTGGGCCGGGTAGCGCGAGCGTGGTGATGCCTGGCGGTTCCAGGAGCCAGCCCGGCACCAGGGCCCGCAGCTCGGCCATGGTGCGCGGCCGGTAGAGGATGCCGGCCTGGTGGTAGAGGTCGACGAGTCCGCTCATGGCGGCGGGGTGGCTGTCGGCCGCGGTGTGGATGACGGACAGCATGCTGCCCTCCGGCAGCCACTCCCGCAGGCCCGCCAGCAGGCGGGCAGCCGGCTCGTCCCCGATCCACGGCAGCAGCTCGTGGAGCAAGACCGCGATCGGCCGGTCGTGGTCGAGGCCCGCGATCACCGGGTGGGTCACCAGCTCTGCGACGCGGGTGACGTCGGCGCGCATCGCGAGATCGTGGAGCGACTCGGTGAAGACGGTCCGCGCGTGACCCCACACCGTCGGGTCGTCGTCGACATAGACAACCGTCGCCGCCGGATCGACGGACTGCGCGAAGTCGTGGGTGTTGTGGCCGAAGGGTTGGGGCATGCCGCACCCCAGGTCCAGGAATTGGCCGATCCCCAGGGTCGCGAGGCGTGTGACGGATTGCCGGCCATGGGTACGGCAGGCGGTGGCGGCCCGACCCAGCCACGGCGACCGCCGCAGGAGCGCCGCACCGAGAGCCCGATCAGCCGGGAAGTGCTCCGTGCCGCCGCTGATGAATGCGCACACCCGGGCCACGGCCGGCCTGGACACATCGATCGGCGACAGCGGGATCTGGTTCTGGGTCACGGTCGGCTCCCCGAAGGCGCGGGGGGAATCGGTGCCGGGCTGGGGTCGTGCCCGCGGGCTGGTGTGAGCCATGAATCCTCCAGAAGTTGTAAGCGGCGCATCGGGACTTCACTCGGACCGGGCGGGTCGTCGCGGATCCAGGCGCGCAGGATCGGACCGAGGAGGCGGGCGGCCCGGCCGAGAACGTCGAGGGCGGTCACCGGCCGCCGCCGGTGGTGTCGCGGACGGGCCCAGGGACGCGGAGCTCCATCAGCCAGACCAACCCGCCCGAAACGGAACCGAGGGCACTGACGCGGGCGGTGCGCCACCCCAGATCCTCCAAGCGGGAGGGCAGCTCGCGCTGTGTGAGCCGCAGCCCCACCACCGCGTATCCGCCCTCCGCGGCCCGACTGGCGGCCCAGCGGGTCAGGTGGACGAGCAGCTCCAGGTCACAGTCGGGCGAGAACACCCACAACCGGTCGAGGAACAGGACCCGCTCACGGTGCGGCCGCGCCCCGGCCCCGGCCCTGGGTGCCGCTGTGCTGTCGCCGATCGTGAAGACGGCGGCGAGGTACCCGTCCGCGAGGAACATCCACCCCTGGACGGGCCCGCTACCCGCGGGCGGGTAGTCCTCGGCATCGGCTGTCGCACACCGCGCCCGCAGGAGGTGGGCCAGGGCGGTCTGATCCTCACGGCGAACCGGCAGGACCGCGTACGGCTCGTCGGCGACCGGCTCCGGCCGCGTGCCGACCATCGACGCCAACGCGGGCAACGCGAGGGCGGCACGCACCTCGATTCGCCGCTTGCACCGGTCGGCTACCGCATCCTCCCTCCGCAGCGCTGCCGGGATCGGGCGCCGACCTCGGGTGACCGGGCACGCGAAGACGATCCGCACCTCGCGGACGGTCGCCGTACGGTGCGCGGCCCAATGCGTGCTCCACGAGGCCAACAGCTCCTCCGGCCGGTCCGCGGCCGCGCCCGGGTCCGCCAGCAGGTGCCGCACATGCAGCAGCCCTGTCCCGTCCGCGTCCAGTCCGACCTGCAGGTGCGCGGCCGCCACCGGTTGTGCCGTGGCGTGGTCCGTCATCACCCACAAGCCACTGCCCTCGTAGGCCCCTCGCCCGTGTGCGCGCTCCAACACGGCGATCAGGTCGCGACTGTCGCGACAGGCCTCCCCATCCGGGCACACCTCCTGGTGCGCCTGAACCAGCACGTGCACACCCAGACGATGGGGGTAACGCGCCTCCCGTACGAGGTACGGCGGTGCCCCAGGGAGGGTGGGCGATTGCGTGGACATCTCACTCCGTGAATCAGCTGAACAGAGGAACTTGGGGGCCTTCCCCGCCCCGCCGACGTCAAGGACGGGGAAGGCCGGCTCAGGGACGGCGGTAGGGCGACGCCGCACGGCCGGGGGGTGATTCGCGTTCGGTCAGGACCAGGCGCACCCCGTGGCCGGCGAGCCAGTCGCGGATGCCCTCCGCCGACCAGGGACCCACCGCCTCATGGGGTGCCACCGGCACGAGGTGACTCATGGACGGCGTGATCAACACCTGGGCATGACCGCTGTTGATCAGCCACTCGACCCACCGAAGCCCGGGACGGTCGTCGGCCCGACGACCGGCGACATCATCCGACCGGCCGAGAAGCGATCCGCACACCCCGCGGGCCGCCCTCTCCAGGCCGGCGAACACCGGGCGGGCGTCGATGCCGGCGGGCAACGCCGCATACGCCACACCGGCCGCGGTCCGGTTGAGGTGTTTCATGGCGCTCTTGCGCACGTCGTCGAGCGCGGCCAGGAGCCGATCCGAGGGCCGGGACGGGTCGTTCGGTTCGGTCGAGAGCCATTGCGCCATCAGGTCGATCACCTTGGTTGTGTCCGCCGAGGCAGGCAACGCCAGCAACCAGTCGAGGACCTTTGCCAGACGAGCCCGCGACACCTCGACCCGCTCGGCCCTCCTGGCGTCCTCACCCGGAATCGGAAGATTCCGCAGGCCCACAAGGAGCCGGTCGAGCGTCATCGTGGCGCGCGCGTCCTCGCCCGCGATGGTCAGCGACCCGCCGGGACCGCCGATGGTGGTCCTCACAGGTCCGTCTCCGCCCGCACCAGAGCGACGAATCCGCCCACCCGATGGACGTGGCGCAGGACCGGCTTGTACTCGCTGTCGTGCGCGCTGATTGCCGTGCGACTCACGGCCACGATCCCGTCGGCGCGGCCGTCGGCGATGGCCTGCAGCGCGCGGGCCAGGCCTGGGCGCAGCATGGGGTCGCTGTCGCCGAGGGCGTCCGACTGGGCGCTGAGCAGGTCCCAGCCGTGCGCGGCAACCAGGCCGCGCGCCTCGGCGAGTTGGTCGGCCGGGTTCTGGCCGGTACGCACGAGGGTGTAGGGCACGATCCGGAACCGGCACGCTGCCGGGGCAAACGGCAGGTGGACCTGACGCAGTGTCCGCAGCCGAACGGCCGCCTCACGCGCCGTGCTCACCGTCGGTGAAGGGCAGGTATCTCCATCGGGTAAGTGCGGAAACGTACGCAGCCGCATCACCGCACACCGCCTCGGGTGCGCGTGCCCGACACGTGATCCCCGCGTTCCGGGACACAATGCTCGGTTCGAGCTCCTACGGACGTGTGGGAGGCAGGCAGGCCTTGGACGTCACCGGTGTCCCGAGGTGACAGCTCCGCGCGGACCGTCTTGCCATCGGCGCCGTCACGGAGATACCAACTGGTCACGGCCCCAAGCCGTCCCGCCTCCCGCAGCCCGCGCCCGCACTCGCCGCGCATCGCCGCCTTGAACTGGGCGAAGGCAGCTTCGAGGTCACGGACGTCGATCCAAAGACCGCCGGACACCGCGACCGCGAGCTCCACGCGGATCTGCGCGCCGGACGGGGCCGGGACCGGGACACCGTGGCGCACCGCGTTGTCCACCACAGGCCCCCGTACCTCGGTGGCCACACCCACGTCGCCCGGGTACCCGGCGATCGTCAGGTGATCGCGGGCCGTGTTCCGGGCGAGGGTCGGGGCGTTGGAGGTTGCCGGCAGTTTCATGCAGGTGTGGGTCTGGGCCGGGTATCTCGCGGGCGGGTCGGGGGTGATGCGGGCGTGTTCGGGCATGGACGCCTCGTGGGTGGGAGGAGGTCTGGTGGTGGTTCATGTGGCGGGCGAGGACGATGTGGCCTGTGACTCGCTTGCCCGTCGTCGGTCCGGCAGGCGGAGTCGACGGTGTGAATCTGATGCTGATCGACGGTTAGAGGTGCCGTGCTTGTCGGACCGGCTGTGAATAGCTTTGCCGCTGGGCGATACCGGCGGTAGTGAAATCCCACCCCACTTCTCCCCACTTCGATGCCGCCGGACAGCGGTTCGACGCCCACCTGTCGTCGCGAATTCAGCCGGCAAATGGGATCAATTTGGTCATCGGTCCGGGGGTGCGGCTTGAGTGGGGACTTCTTGCTCAGTGATTATTTCGCGTCGCCCCACTTCACCCCACTTCACTGGGAAGCCTTGAAGGTCCGAATCTTCCGTGGTAAGCGACCTCGGGTGCAGGTCAGCTGGAGCCCTTCACGATCATCGAGGTCTTCCCAGGTGGAGGGGGCTTAGACGCTGCTCTGGACTTCGCGAATGGGCGAGCCGCCAGGTGTTCTGCCGGCTATCGATACGTACCGGCGGCGCAGAGTTTCGATGTTGTGTACTAAGTTCGGGCTCACCGGCTGATTCCGTCTCTCCCGCACGGCGAGGAAGTGGGGACAAGTGGGGTCTGATTCCGCTGTGCCGACGCCGGGACATGGGCGAACGTATTCACCAGGACTTGTCAGCCGTCCCCAGGGGAATTACGAGCAGCGAGGAGACAGCCCCGTGCTTAGTCCCGCCGATACCAAGTCGCAAGGCCGCCCGGAACACACCCCCGGCCGTTGCCTGGTGCATGCCATGGTCGACCTCAGCGGCCTGGAGGCCCCTCAACGCGTGGCGCGTGACATGGTGCGCGGCATGCTCGCGAACGCTCCCGCGGACCTCAAGGACGACGTGGTGTTGGTCGCCGACGAGTTGGTGGGCAACGCCTTCGAGCACGCGGGGGAAGCCCTCGGTATCTCGGTCGGCGTGTACGCCTGGGGGACGGTGGTCCAGGTACACGACAGCGGTCGCGATACGGATCGGGTGTCCAGGAGTCCGGCGCGGGCCGGCCACGACGACGTCCGCGGGAGAGGCCTGCTCCTGGTGAACGCCTTGTCGAGTGCCTGGCAGGTCCAGGTTGACGACGCGGGGAAGCGGGTCGTCGCGGTCTTCCTCCACCGAGCGGATGGCACGTACTGATGCTGGCGCGTGATCTCCCACGGCGTCCCGTGGCTCGCGGTTTGCTCCTGAGTCCGCTGGGTGTCGGAACAGGAACGTCTCGGTGGTCTTCGGATACGCGCCCGGACGACGCCAGGCTCCTGGATGGACTGCGTTGCGCGGTGGAGTCGGGTGTGGAGCTCATCGACACGGCCGACAGCCACTTCAACGGCCACGCGGAACGGCTTGTCGGCAAGGTACTCAGGGAATACCCGGGCCACGACGTGCAGGTCGCCAGCACCGTCGGCCGGGTCCTGGGTTCCGCTCCACACCCGTACGCCGGCCCGCGGGTGCGGCATCAGCTCGAACAGACTCTGGAGAACCTCTACCTCGCCGAGATCGCGGTCTACACGCTCGAGTCGTACGACTTCGGTATCGCGGATCGCTATCTCGACCCTGTCGTCGAGCAGATGCGCGCGTTTCGGGACCTCGGCCAGATACGGGCCATCGGCTTGCGTGGCCCGGACGGCCGCTCCTCGGCCCGCTGTGTCCGCCGCTTCTTGGAGTTGTTCGAGCAGATCCGTCCCGACGTCGTCTGGACACAGGCGAGCGGTCTGCTTCCCCTGGCGGACGTCGGCGGGGGTGAGAGCCTCGGCGCCTTCACCGCCCGCCACGGTGTCGGGCTGATGATCGCTTCTCCGCTGGCCAATGGGGTGCTCGCCGGCTGCCGGCCCCGGGCGGAATCCGCGAGGGCGGAGCTCGCCCGTGGACTCGCCGTGCTGGCCGACCGGTTCGGCTCGTCGGTTGACGCTCTGGTTCGCATCGCTTTGCGGTTCGTTCTCCAGCAGGCGCAGAATGCCGTGGTGACGGTCGGCGTGGGAGGCCGTGTGGAGGTCAGCCGGTGCTTCGAGTGTCTCGGACCGTCCCTGTGTGCCACGGACCTGTCGGTGATCGAGGAGGTCTTCGAGCGGATCCGACGTGTGATGAGCCCTTGCGACAGCTCAGTCGTCGCGGATGGGGTGACCGGACGGGATGGAGGCGGAGAGGTCGCTTCTCAGCTGGGCGTGCCGTTGCGAAGGTAGCGAGGGATCCCGTCGCTCAGCACTTCCAGAGCCTGCCCCGCCCGGGCCCGTTGCCGGTCCGGCAGCAGCTTCAGTGCTTCGGTCACCGGGAAGAACCCGTGCTCGGAGATCTCCTCGTCGCAGGGCTTCAGCTTCGCGGCCGGACCCGGCGGGAGTACTCCGGCGTCGAAGACGAAACCGAGGTAGTCGTCCCACGGGCCATGAGGCTCGACCCAGTCTACGCACAGGAGCCGCAAGGTGGTGACGGCAAGGCCGAGCTCTTCCCTCAGCTCGCGACGCAGTGCGGAGTCAGGGGGTTCGTTGGCCTCGGCCATTCCTCCGGGAAGGTCCCAGCCGTCCTTATAGGTCGGGTTCACCAAGAGCAACCTGCCGTCTTCGTCCCGCAGCAGGGCGTCGGCGGCCGTGCGCTTACGGGCCTGCTTGGCGTTCCCCTCGGCGAGGTAGGCGTCACGGCCGGGTTCTCCTGGCCTGGGAACATCGTTCACTGGGAACCTTCCGAGAGTACGAGGCTGTCGAGCAGCAGGTTGCGGTGGCGCGCGGCCGTGTCCATTCGGGTGAGGAGATCACGGACCTCCGGTACCTGGCGATGCTGTTCGAATGCGTTGCGCAGCAGCGCAAGTTGGCGGCTCAGTCGCAGCGAGGTCACTGACTGTCCTGCGGTCAGCAGCTCGACCCCGACCTGGCAGGCCGCGTCGATCCGTTGCTGTGCCAGTAATACCCGTGCGAGTGTGACGTGGCCGAACGCTCTGCTCCGGACGCGGCTGGCGTCACGCAGGGCCAGTGCCCGTTCGGCTTCCCGGGCCGCGGCGTCGAGCGCCCCGAGGTCCAGCAGCGCGGAGGCCTCCTCGCTGGCCAGCGCAGCCTCGTCGAACGGTGCCACCCACGGGGTACCCGGAACGGAACCTGTGCGGGTCAAGGCGTCGTGCGCGTGCTCGAGGGCCTGCCGGGCGTCGTGTTCCTCGCCGCGCCGTGCCAGAGCGCGTGCCCGCATGGCGTGGAGGCGTGCGGAGAGCACGGGGACCTGTGGGCTGTCGGCAAGCCGGAGCAGTCCGCGGTGCGCCAGGTCGGCCGCGGTGTCCACCTGCCTGGTCTGCAAGGCCAGGTGGCTCATGCCGGCCAGGACGTTCGCTCCGGCGGTCACGTCGGCCAGGCTCTGCGCCAGCCGCAGCGCACGGTCGAAGTGCCCGGCAGCCAGATCGTCTCGTCCGGCGTCGTGGGCCATCCAAGCCGCCATCTCGGTGAGGACGACCGCTGCCCCGAAGGCGGATTCGCCGTTCTCGCCGGACGCGTTCGCGCCGAAGATGCCGGGGGCGACGGCGGTGGTGAGGTAGTGCATCAGGGATCGGTAGACGTGGCCACCGCCGAGCTGGCGGTCCGCGAGCCTGAAGGACTCCAGGGCGCCGATGTGCGGTGACATCGCGACGCTCTGCGGCGAGGGCCGTCCGTCGATCGAGAGCGAGTGCCCGACGCCGTGCGGGGAGGCCTCCTGCTCGGTGGTCCCGAACAGTCGCTGGGCCGTCTCGCCGAGAAGGTGCTCCAGAACCCGGCAGGTCGCACGCCGTGGCAGTCCCTTGATGTCCCCGACCATCCACCGGTCCCACGCGGACCGGGAGACGTGCACGGAAGCGAGAGAGGGATCACCGTCCAGGTCGGCCACTTCCCTGGCAGCCCGGTGGAAATGAAACGTGAACGTCTCGTAGGCGCGCATGCGCCGAGCCTCGACCACCTCCGGGAAGAGAATCGCCCTGCGCATCGCCGTCCTCCTCTCAGGTGCCCTGGCCGAAGCCGAGGAGGGGCACGTCGTACAGGTCGACATCCCGGCTTCGTGTCAACGCGGGGCCGGCCACGTCGCCGAGAACTTCGACGACGGTGATCTCGCAGATGAACTGCACTGTCGCACCGAGCAGGTGGGATACCCGTCCGTCGGCCGCCGCACCCTTGATGCCGGCCGCGACGTGGATGTGCGGTGCGAGGCAGTCCTTCTCCACGTCCCAGGCGAGCGTCCCGCCGCCGAGCGCTTCGAGAGTCTCCACCTCGATCTCCTTCCACAGCGGAGCCTCCGGGTCGGCGAGGGGCTCGCAGGAACCCACCAGTCGCGCCGAACGGAAACCGCCCACGAACATCGGGATGTACCCGGACCGGATCCCTTGGTCCTCGCAGAATCTCGCGAGTCCCACGAAGAAGTCCTCCCCGTGGTCGAGAGCGAGTACGAACTGCCGGCCGGGGCGGACCTGGGCGAAGCGCATGAACGGAGTCCTTCGTGATTGAGGGCTAGGGGGCTCAGACGTAGCCGAGAAAGGCCTCGGCGATCCCCGCCCGAGGCGTGCCGGCCGCCAGGTGGGCGGACAGGAGCAGCCGGGCCTTGTACGGGTCGAGCGGCCCTGCGGCGATCAGGCCGCGGGCCAGCAGGTCGCTTTCCGAGCCGGGGAAGGCGTACGTCGAGGTGAGCACGGGCCCTGTACCAATACGCGAAGCGAGGACGACGGGCATGGCCGCGGCCAGTGCCGCCAGTGGGGCCACCCACGTCTGGGGGACATGGCCGACACCGAACGCGGCCACGACCAGGCCGGAGACCTTGTCCTCCAACCCTTCCAGCAGAAGGCCGCTGCTGCCGAGGGACGCCGTGACGACCTCCACCTCGACAGGAGCGGACGCGGTACCGGGAGGCAGGGCGACGGGTGCGGTCCGCCGCAGCGGGTGCCGGAGCCTGACCGTCCCCTCCACCAGATGGCCCACAGGACCTGCTGTGGGGGATGCGAATGCGGCCGGGCTGGTCGTGTGTGTTTTTCGCACATACCGGGCCGCGTGGATCTCGTCGCCCATGACGACGAGCACGCCGCCTTCACGGGCCGCAGCGCTGACGGCGGTCTGTACGGCGGCCAGGATGTTCGCCGGGCCGTCGGCACCGGCCGACGCGGCACTGCGCATGGCGCCCGTGAACACCACGGGGGCGCTGCCCCGGTAGTAGAGGTCGGTCAGGAACGCGGTCTCTTCCAGGGTGTCGGTTCCCTGGGTGACCACGATCCCGTCGACGCCTTCACGATCGGCCTGCTCCAGCCTCGCCACCAGGTCGACGATGTCGCCGGTCGTCAGGGACGCGCCGGGAAGCTTGCGGAAGTCCTCCGCCTCGACGACGGTGCCCCGCAGCCCGGGCACGACGGCCAGCAGGTCGGCTCCGGACAGCGTGGGCGCGACCCCCGAGGACGAGGTGGGGGTCATGGCGATGGTGCCGCCGAGGGCCAGAACGAGAACGGAGGGATGCCGGTCAGCGCGGGACACGAAGGGCCTTTCCTGTCTGGAGACGTCATGGACGCGTCTCATCGGTCGGAGGTGAGGTTGCCGAGGAAGAGCAGGGTTTCATCCAGCGCCCGCACCGTCAGCAGGCGACTGCGCGGACGAACGAGTCCCGCGACACCATGCTCACCGAGCGCTCGGCACCGAGAGGTCAACCAGACCCAGTCCAGGTCCAGATAGCCGGCAAGGCGGCGCAAGCGGCCGGTCGGCCCGTCGGCTCCGGCCAGGACGTCGTTGCCGAGAGCGTCGGCGAACGCCGAAGCGTAGGTACGCAGGTCGCCTCGGGCCGTCGTGCTGTTCGCCGCCCACAGGGCCCCATCGGGCACCCGCACCCAATTCGCCACGACCGCACGGTGTCCGGGCACCAGAGCCACACCGTCCACCGCGGAGTACTCCGGCCTCGGCATCACCCGCACCCGAATCCCGAGGCGCTCCATGAGCGCGATCGCCAACAGCAGCAGAACCCTCTCGTACCGCTCGGATCGGGCGACTTCCGTCTCGGGCAGGCAGAACACACGCACGGTCTGTGTCGACCCGCTGTGGAATCGCGTGAGCGCCTGCAGATAGTCGAGCTTGTGCTTGAAGAACAGCCAGGGGGCCGCTTCCTCTCCGCTCTGCTCGCGCGTCCAGAACGTCGGCACCTCGGAGGCGTCGGCCAGTTGCTTACGGATGTGCCGGGCGCAGAACGCGGACCCCATCCACCCGCTACCCACCGCGCCCAGGTCGACCAGCAGCCGGCTGGGAGCCGATCGCGGCAAGGAAAGGTAGGTGGCGATCATGTGACGTTCGCTGTCGAGGACGTGGTCGTCGGCCAACAATCCGTCGTCGAGCTGAGTGAGTGCCCAGAGGATGCCATACGTGAGGTCGTCCAAGAGGTACGCCGAGGGAATCGACAACACCTCCGCCTGCGGCACCGCGCGGCCAGACCGACGGGCGGATGCCGCTTCCCGGACATACAGATCCAGATCGCCGAGCCGCTCCTCGACACCCACGACGAAGCCGCGTCGCGCCGGCCGTAAGAATCCCTCCAGGTCGCTGCGGTCGTCCTGGCCCAAGCCTTCGGCGTTCACCGCCTCACCCCGCCTGACCACGGGGAGGACACGCACCGCGGCGCTCGTGCCGTCCAGACGCCGTCGCCCGGCGATCTCCCAGGTCCCGGACGGGCCCCCCGCGGGAAACAGCAGGCGGGATGTGCTCCAGCGCGACCCGACCAGCTCCGCCACCGGACCCGCGGCAACCGAGGTTGCGTGCATCTCGGGTGTCGGGGCGAAGAGCACGTCGGCCGGACGCCCGAACATCCGCTCCAGGATCTGCGCCGCCTCGCCGCGCGGTCGGCCGCACCACGTACCGGAAGACCACCGGTCGAAGGTGGTACGCCCAAGGCCCACTGTGGCCAGACGCCGGTTGTTGGTCTCCTGCGCGAGCAGCCGCCCCGTCGCCGTGTAGGGCACACAGAAACCCTCCCAGGTGGTGAGGTTCTGTTCCTTCAGCAGGAGGCTGAACAGCGTCGGACTCATCGCAGCAGCCCTTCCCCGGGTGCGTACGGACAACACGGCAGTCGACACCGCCCGCCTCCACACAAGGCGACGGGGGCTGCACACTTCGTGACCCTGGCAAGGATGACCCCAAGAGCAAGCCCTTAGCAATATGGTCGAGCAATTTGCTCGACCATATTGCTTGTAGGTGGCGTGGCGACCCGTCAGACTGACGACCATGCCGGAAGCGAAGACACCGTGGTCGCTGACCCTCAGTGAAGTCGGCCTGAGACTGGAGCAGTTGCGCGAACGCCGCGGCCTCACCCAGGGCGACGTCGCCCGCCACGAGGTACTGCGCCGACGCGGCGTCAAGATCGACGCGAGCGGCATCAGCCGCCTCGAACACGGCCGGCGACGTCGCGTGGCCCGCGATCTCGTCGCGGCACTCCTGGAGGCCTACGGCGCAGGGGACGCCGAGAGCTCCGAAATCCTGGCATTGCTGGGAGCGGACACCACACCCGCTGGCCGCCCCCGCCCCGCCCTGTGGCGCCGCAACGCACACCTGCTCGGGCCCATGCAATTCGAGGGCTTCCTGCTTATGGAACGCCGCGCCGCCAAGATCAGCAACTATGAAGGCGAACTCTGGCCGGGCCTGTGCCAGACCGAGGAGTACGCACAACTCGTCATCGCCCGGATGCGGCCCGATCTGCGGCCCTCCGAGGTCAAGGTGCTCGTTGACGTCCGCATGGACCGCCAACAGCTCGTACGAGCGGGCGCGCTCGACGACTTCCGCGCCCTCGTCGACGAACGCGCCCTTCGAGTCATCGGTGACGACCCGACCGTCTCCAGGCACCAGATGGAACGAGTCCTGCAAGAGACCGAGGACCCACACACCACCATCCGCATCCTGCCGGACACCATCGGACTGCACCCCGGGTCAGCGGGCCCATTCGTTCTCATGGCCTTCCCGGAGGCCGCTCGCCAGGTCGTGTGGGTCGAAACGATGGTCAGCTCGTTGTACTTCGACGGGGATGCCGACGTGCAGCGCTACTCCACGGCCTTCACGAATCTGTGGGACCGCGCGCTGGACCCCGCCGAGACGCGCCAGCGTCTCAAGAAGAGAATCAAGGAGCTGGAACAGTGACAGCGAAGCCGGACCCGTCCTCGTTCGACCTGACATCGGTCGAATGGACGGTATCCACCCATAGCGGCGGCGGCGGCA
Source organism: Streptomyces sp. NPDC048606 (assembly GCF_040650855.1). Classification (NCBI taxonomy): domain Bacteria; kingdom Bacillati; phylum Actinomycetota; class Actinomycetes; order Kitasatosporales; family Streptomycetaceae; genus Streptomyces; species Streptomyces sp. NPDC048606. The sequence continues at coordinate 34,426 of NZ_JBEZIB010000047.1, forward strand.
ACTGCGTGCGGGTTGCCGTGCACAGTGGCCACGTACTGATCGGTGACTCGCAGAACCCCGACCGACCGCCGCACGTGTACACGCCGGCCGAGGCCAAAGCCTGGCTGAACGGCGCCAAGGACGGTGAGTTCGACTTCCTGCTCGACCTGTGACACGAGACGAACACCAGTAGACCGCATGGCCGGCCTCGGAAGCAGAGGGCGGCCCATGCGGCGTCCGCCAGGCCTGCAGATGACCGTGTCAGGTGCGTTGGTCGGATGCGTTCCTGAGGTCGAGGGTGGCTTTGGCCGCCTCGGACAGCTCGGATACCCCACTCTGCAGGAAGGTGCCGAGCGCGCTCGCGTCGCTCCATACGCAGATGGAAACGGTGGGCTTGTCCGCGTAGTGGCCGCAGGCCAGGCGGCCGCCGAGCGGGCCCGCGGGGTACTCCGCGGAGTCGCTGCTCTTGGCGCCGGCGAAGAAGTTTCGGAACTCCTGCGTGATCGAGTCCCTGCGCTTCTCGGCGGCCAGCTTCTGCGACCACTGCGTGGTGTCGATGTGGAAGATGCCGTCGGCGCGGCCGTCGTCGTCCCGGTCGTAGTACCAGGTGCGGCCACGGGGACGCTGGGCCTCCACCTCACGGTAGGAGGCCGTCTCCTCGTCCGTCATCAACCGGTAGCCGCCCAGGACCGCGGGCGGCGTGATCGCACGCGGACCGCCGACCGGCGCCGCGTCGGCCTCCACCGGGCCGGTCGTGGTCGCGGCGGTCTGCGCCGCACGCGGCTCCGGCGCGTACCGCAGCACGGCACCCACCACCGCGCCCGCCCCGAGCAGGCCCAGGGCGATCACGACCGTCCGACGCCGGCGCACCCGCACCGCCGCGGTATGCCCGTCGACGGCCGTACCGGCGGGCAGGGCCTTGACCCGCCGCCAGGACGCGGTGGCGAATCACACTATGAGCATCAGCACGGCCCCGCCGAGGAGGACGCCCAGGGACCTCCCAAGCTCGTACGCCTCGGAGGTGGTGTCGACGGACAGAGAGATCATCACCGGCGCATCGTACGCACGTCCGAAGTGCGATAGTCGGCCGGAGCCGAACGTCGCTCAGGACTGCCGGCTCGGCCTCGTCCAGATGCTTCCGCGATCTGATGGTCAACCGGCGCGGCGGCGTGCTCCCGGAGTGGATCCGCGAGGCCGAGCAGGATGCTCCGGCACCGGTCCACTCGTTCGCCGGGATGCTCCGCCAGGACCTCGACGCCGTCACCGCCGGCCTCGCCTTCGAATGGAGCTTCGGATCCTCACCCGGGGATGAGTCCAGGGCCCTCGGTCAGCCCGTCCCGGGGCGTTTCGTCGGATCAGCGGCGAGGTGATCGAAGTACTCGTCGATCAGGCCGATCAGGCCGGCCACGGCGTGCTGCAGTCTCGGGCGACCAGGGTTCCTCGGGGCGCGCCCACAACACGCTGGGGGCTGGCACCACTTGGGCGGGAGAAGTTACTGCCGGAGAGTGGAGGCTTTGTCAGTGCCTCCTGGGACTCTTCTCCGATGATCAACGAGTACGAGAAGCTGCTGGCGGGGCTGGACGACGTGGACTGGGCAGGCCTGTCCCATGCCTACAACTCGGCCGAGGACGTTCCCGGGCGTATACGCGCCCTGTGCGGAAGCGACGACGAGGCGCGGAACAAGGCGTTCACGAGCCTGTTCAGCAGCATCTTTCATCAGGGCACCCGGTATTCGGCCTCTCCGTTCGCCGTTCCGTTCCTCGCGAGGATCGCCGTCGCCGGGCCCGCGGCCGCCCGTGAGAGCGCGATGTGGCTGCTGACCCGCCTGGCCGTGGACTGGCACGACGAGTACGACGTGACCACCGGCATCAACGTGACCGGATGGCGAGCGGCCGCGGCGGAGAACGGTCCGCAAGAGCTCCTGCCGTGGCACGAAGAGCAGCTCGCCGCCGAGACGGATCCCAAGAGGCGGGCAGAGCTGCGGGAGATGCGGGACTGGGTGGCGGCCGGGAACTCCTACGACTCCCGGTGGTCGGCCCTTCAGTCCTACGACGCGGTCCTCGCCCACCTCCCCGACCTCCTCACCCTCCTCGAACACGACGCCGCCGCCCTGCGCACCCGAATCGCCTACCTCCTGGCCTGGTTCCCCGAGTTCTCGACCACCTCCCTGCCCCGCCTCCTCACCCTCGCCGCACACGAGAGCGATCCGGTCGCCGCAGCCACCGCGCTGCTCGCCGCGGCCCTCCTCGGCCCCCCTTCCATGGCAGAGGACATCACCCCGTACCTGGACGCGGCAGACCCGCTGATGCGGTGGGCCGCAGCCACCGCCCTCATCCGTCTCGCCGGCCTCGACGGAACCCCGGTCGGCCCCGACCTCCTTGACCGGGCTGTCACGGAACTCGCCGCGGCGGCCCACAGCCCGTTCGATCGCGTCACCGACTACTGCCAGGGCGACCTCCACGGCCACATCGAACGCACCCTGCACTCCCTGCCACCGGGCCCGGACCCGGCCGCCGTACGCGAAGCGCTCGACGCGTGCCTGCCCCGCATCGTCTGGGACTACTACGGCACCCGCACACGCAGGGCGATCGAGGAGCTCTTTCCCACTCCGCCGCCGCACCCCGCCCCCGAATACGGCGACCTGACAGCGGCGCAGCGGCAGTTCCTGCGTGATCTTGCCGGTCACCGGCACGACTGGCTCATCCACTCGTCCGCCGAACGACTGCGCGGCCTCGGCCTTCCCCACACGCGGGAAGCCCTGCAGTCCTTCGTCTTGCACCCCACCGCCTGAAGGCACAACAGCTACAGCGCAGGAGAGCCGAGGGAGGCGCAACGAGGCTTCATCGACCGGCAGCCACGCTCCCCACCGCATCCTCCGGAGGACCCCTATGCCGTGGTCACCAGGCCGTCGGGCAGGAGGACCTGTCCAAGCTTCGCGAACGTCTCGACGCCGGCCATGACCATCGAGGACGACGACGGAGACGGCTGGCCCCTCCTGCGGCACGCCATCGACATGAAGGCGGAGAGCCCTTTACACGGAGGTGACCGCGTTCCGCCTGGCTCGTGGCGCGGACCCGCGCCGCGGCACCAACGGTGTCCTTCCGGCCACCGAAGCAAAGGAGCGCGGTCACCGGCCGGCCGCGGAACTCATCCGGACCTGGACCACAAGACCGACCAACACCTGATGAAGGCCTCCGCGATCGCTCAGGTACCGCACGCTTTCCGCAGGGGCGAATCAGACCTTGGGGGAGAGTGCCTGGGTCCAGGCGTTGATGTCGGCGTCGGTCACGGGACGGGGTTCGGCGTCGTAGAGCTGGGCAACGCCTTCTTCGGGTCGGGTGGCGGGGTTGGTCGCCCACATGTAGCTGTTCCCGACCCGGTACCGGGTCGCGGTGTCGTCGCTCTGACTGACCAGCATCTCCCGGGCGGGCGTGCCCTTGAGGATGTGCTCGACGCGGACACGGTAGGCGTCGGAGGGCAGGCCCTCGACGGTACGTCGGCCCAGGTCCTCGACGACCGTCCCGGTGAAGACCGCGGTGGCCTCCGGCGCCACCAGGGCCGGGTCGGTGGTGTCGAAGGCGTGCACCACCTCGCTCGTGCCGTGCGCGTGACGGTACTGCTCCCAGCCGGCCCAGGCACCGCCGACCAGGACGGCCGCGGCGCCTGCCGAGACGGTCGCGACGAGAAGCTTCTTCATGGTCATCCCCAGAGCCGGTGGTAGTGGTCGCGGTCGGTGGCGGTGATCCGGTCGATGCCGAAGCGGGCCGCTTCGGCGTTGTCGGCCCACATGATGGAGGACACGGTGGTGGGCTTGTGGCAGAACCCGAGCGCGTGGCCCAGTTCGTGGGTGGCGACGCGTCGGCGGTGGGCCGCCGTGCCGCGGGCGGCGCCGTCGTCGAGGTAGAAGCGGTTCATCGTGATGCTGTCGGTACCCGGGAACCCGGTCCAGCGCGCGAGGACGTTCTTCCAGTCTCCGCCGCTGGAGCGGGTGTCGTTCCACTCCAGGTCCGCCACCTCGGAGGTGCTATCGGGATGGAACGTCACCTGCTTGAGGTCGCCGCTGCTCCACTGGCCGACGGCGTAGGCGCGGGCGTCGTCGAAGACGGTGTCGTCCTCCCAGGCGATCACGCCGGCGTCGACGGAGGACCGCCCTTTCGAGTCCTGCCCAGACGGGACACAGCCGGCCGGGGCAGCTGCGGCGGGGTGGGGCAGGGCGAGCAGGGTTGCGGCCAAGGCCGCAGCCGCGAGTCCGGCCAAGGAAGGAGACACACCGCGACCGTACCCTCAGTGACGGATCGGGCACAACAAGCGACAGTGGCGGCAGGCGGTGAGGCAGAGACGGGCAGTGTCACCCGAGGGCCGCCTGGTTGGAGAATCGCTGACGCGGCGGAAGACGACCCTCGCCGCCCTCTCCTTCCCCACCGGCGACGAGGAGTTCCTCGCGAAGTTGCAGCGCGTCCAGGACGCCACCGCCCGCCCCGCTGCGGCGTCCGGCAACAACGGCTCTATGCGCGCCCACTGCGCGTCAGTCAACGGCACGACCGGGCCAACGATCCGATGATCGGAAAGCGGCGGTCGTCAGGCCGGGGTGACTCGGCCACACTGATGCGATGAACTTCGGGACGGGGCTTGGCGAGGGCGGCTGGGACGATGACGGAGCCCTTCGGGCTGCGCCGGGGCGTACCGCCGAGGGAATCGGGCTTGACCTGCCCGAGTCGGACCCGAAGTGGGGACGCCTCGCAGAGTACGTCAACGCGTGCGGCCGGCGCGTGATGGTGTACCCGCCCGGCGAGAGGCGTCGGACTTTCCAGGTGAACCTCACGGACAACCGCACCCCCTTGGCATGTGGGTGGACCGCAGACCTGGCCGAAGCGGTCAGAGCGACAGCTGCGTGGACGGGCGGCGCGGGCCTCGAGGAGACCAGAGCGTGCGCCCCGTTCATCCGCTTCAGGCCTTGGGCCCTCGACCACGAGCGGGTGCCGTTGGGTGCGGTCGAGTTGGCGTGGCGTATCAAGCTCGACCGCATCCACATGCCGCCGTACGACCGGCACCCGCGCCCCCACGCGGCGCTGGCGGCGGCGTACGCCCAGCCGATGCTGCGCCGGCTGATGCCGGTCAACAGCCATTTCAACCTCTGGTTCTCCACCAGAGTCGAGAAGTTCTGGCAGACGCGGGTCGGGTACCTCATCTGCCCGTACGACGAGGGGCTGTACGGGGTGCGGAACGAAGGCGGGCTGGTCGCTCGCACCGAGACGCCGGAGGAAGCCGTCGCCCTCGTGGTGGCCGCCCTCCCGGAGGTCCTCGGGCCGGCGAGCTGAGGCCAGAGGACCGCGGGCAGCGCGCAGGGCTTTGCAGCACGGGAAGTCGGGACCATTGCCCTGACGCGGAGGGCATGCACGAGCCGGCGACGGCACCCGTGGGGACCCGGGTCATCGCGCACGCGTGCACCGAGGCCGGCCACTCGTACGATGAATCCACTCAACACCGAAGAACGGAAACCCATGCTCGCCTTCAACGTATCGATTTACATCCCGAACCCGGAACAGGCGCAGGACCCCAAGAACAGCAAGATCTACCGGCACGAGAAGACGCTCGCCTCCTGGACCACCCCGACCACGGGCGTGAGCATAGGTTGGTTGGACGAGCTGGAGCGGCAGGGCAAAGCCGAAGAGGTGCTCAGCTCCGGCTACCCCGTCCGCTTCACCGCCCACGCCAGGGACGTACTGCCGCTCCTCGCGGGCGGAAGCCTCTTCGAAAAGGGGTCGACCCCCTTCCTCAAGCCCGAGCTGATCGCAGCCTGCCCCGAAGACGAACTCCTCTTCATCGACGCCTGGGACCAATCCTGAACCTCGAAGGACCCCCTCGGTCGACGCCACCCTGCCCTTCCCCGAACCGCCGAAAGGCCGTCAATCGGCTGGCTGACCGAGCGCGACCTGCGCGCCCGGCCCGTACGGACATGGCCGGTCCTCGTTTCCGAAGGTGTCGTCGATCCCGTGTCGGGTGAACTGCTCGACGAGCGATGGCGCGGCTGGGACACCTCCGATCCCCACCGCCCCGTGTGGCTCGCATCCGGCGCCAGGGTGCGCGCCAACGAGCCGGAGCCGGTTGCGGAGGCCGCATGACGCACACCATCGAGACCCGGCGCGGCATCGGGCCGCAGTCCACCGATCCCGCCGCAGCCACCTTTGGTCTGCGGGATCCGGCTCATTGGCGGGTCGCTGCCGCTGGCCCGTATGGCTCAGACCCGGCTGGTGGCCGCTATCGTCCGGGCGCGGTCGTGGACGTCGCGGGCGTGGGGGTTGCCCGTGTAGGGGCGGATCGCGGCGAGCATCGCCCGGAACCGGTCGTCGCAGCGGCCGGACTGGACGTGGGGGTATTCGTCGAGCATCTGGTTCCAGTGCCCGCACGCTTCCTCTAGTCGGCCGACGGCGAGCTTGCGTTCCGCGAGGAGCCCGAGGTGGCGGACCCGTCCCCGCCTGTAGACGGAGTGGCGAGTCTTGTCGGACTCTTCCAGCGCGGTGATGGCGGCTTCGCGGTCGCCGAGCTCGTGACGGACCTGCGAGACGTGGTAGGCCAGCGAGGACGGGTCGTAGGAGCCGAACGCCTTGGCCTTGGACTCGGCTCGTTCCATCGCGACCTCGGCGTCACGGATCCTTGTGAGGGCGAGTGAGCGTTCGCCGCTGCCGCACTGGGCGGCGGCGTGGGCCTGCTGACCTGCGAGGAAGGCGGTCATGCGTGGGCCGGCCTGCGGAGACGCGGAGGATGCGCCGTCGGCCAGGCGGAGCGCGAGGCGGGAGCGGCCGAGATCCACGGCCTGCACGCTCATGCCTCGCAGGGTGGTGCAGTAGGTGAGGTGGTCGCCGGCGGCGGAGGCGAGTTCGAGGGCCTTGACGTAGTAGCGCTGGGCGAGTCCGTCGAGACGCTCGTCCATGGCCATGTAGCCGGTGAGGTAGAGGTGGTCGGCGGCCGCCGACAGCATCGCCTTCCGTACCTCCTCCGAGGCGTCGGCCTTCAGCAGCGGGGCGATGGTGTTCACGAGGTAGGCGGCGGCCATCGGCCGGGCCGTGCGCCCGCCGAACTGGTCGTCGAGCTCGCTGATCTTCTCCGTCATGGACACCACCGCGTCGACTTCGCCGAACCCGATCCGGCCACCCGCTCGGGCGGCGGCGAATCTGGCCGGGGCCTCGCGGTAGTTGGGGATGGCCAGGCCGACGGAGAACAGTCCTGCGGCTCCCAGCACACTGCGGCGGGACGGGTCCATGTCGGCGCTCCCCAGTTCGATCAGCGAGGCCACGGTATCCACGGGTCCGCCTGGCGTGTCCAGGGTTTGTCCGAATCCGGCCTCGCCTGGCGTGACGGGACGGTTCAGGCGCCGGGTGAGCGCTTCGAGGATCGCTGGCCGGACACGGGGCCGGGGCATGGTTCCGGCCAGCCAGTGGCAGACCGACGAGTCGTCGTACCTGAGCGCCAACCCGGTCTCGGTGCCCACACGGTTGACGGCTCGGGCGAACTCGCCGTTCGTCCATCGGGCCTCGACGATGAGCCGGCCAAGTCCGGCGTTGGTGGTGCGGGATTGGGGCATGACAGCGGCCTCCCGTGAAATTCAAGGATTTCAACTCCCCACCCTGCCACGGCCATACCCGCTCGCGCAGTCCCGCCGGTTCACTCAGTGCAGTCGTCCCCCGGCAGCGTGTTACCTCACGGCCGCTGCCCGGGGGCGACGTCAGCCCCCGACGGCGGACGGAGCAGGGTGCCAACCATGGCCGAGCACGTACGTACCCCCGACGAAGCACCCGGCCCGGTCCGGCCGGACCTCCACCCCGTACCTCCGGCCGGCCTGCCGCCGTCCAGTCCTGGCGGCACGGTGGTGGCCAGGCCGGTGGAGAAGGACGTGGCCACCGCTCTCGGCCTCGGCGACTTCTCCCCGTACGGGGAGACCACTCAGGTCGTCGTCGAGCGGCTCCGTGACCACATCCGCACGAACCTGGCGGACGCCCGGCGGTACGCGGTCGGCCTGCCGAACGGCTCCCGCCAGAGGGACGTCGCGGCCGACACCATCGCGCACGCCTCCCGCCTGCTCGCCCGGCTCTGCCCCGACGCCGCCTCCCGCCTGCGACTCCACGCGAAGGCCGCAGAGATCACCGCCCGGTACGCGGCCGCCTACCGCGCACGCCACCGGACGCCTGCCGGCTGACCGGCGCACTTCCCGCACTGCTCGATCCACCAGGAGGAAGCTGTGAGTACAACCCTGCTGGCCGGGCTCGGCCATCACGCGGTCGACTGGACCGCCTTTCGGAACTTCGCCGCCCTCGGCGGTCAGGGCCGGATCGCCTTGACCCCGATCTGCAACATCGCTTGCTTCTTCTGCCACAACGAGGCCGACGTTCCGCCCCCGCTCACCCGCCGCGACCGCACACAGAAGCCCCGCAGCCGGGAGATGTCGGCCGCCGACTTCCTCACCGTCATCGGAGCCCTTCGGGACTCCGGGCTGCGGCGAATCTTCTTCACCGGCGGCGAGCCGCTGTCCTCCCCGCTCGCCCGGGACGTCCTCACCGGCCTGTCTGCGGCCGGGCCGGGCGGCTCCTACACGCTCATCACGAACGGTACCCGCGTCCGCACCCACCAGTCCTGGCTGTCCACCGTGCGCCTGGACACGGTGAAGGTGTCCCTGCACTACTTCTCCGACGCCTCGTTCCAGGCCATCGCCGCCACCCGTTACAGCATCGACCTGGTGCTCGACGGCATCGAAGCGGCCCGCGAAATCTTCCCGAACGTGGAACTCAACTGCCTCCTGCTGAAAGAGAACGAGCACGAGGTCCACGACATCCTGACCTTCGCCCTGAACCGGCGTATGCCGGTCCAGTTCATCGAGCTCGTCGGCACCGACTTCAACCTGGGCCGTGCCGCATCCGCGGTTCCCGCCGACACGATCATCAGCCACCTGCGAACCCTCACCACCACCGAACGCGTCGAGATCACCGGCGTCGGCCAAGGCCGCCGCGTCTTCGACATCGACGGCATTGAGGTGGAGGTCATCAACCGCGACCTCGGCCGCCACCACGTCGGCCAGTGCGGCACCTGCCCGCAGAAACCCGCCTGCGTCGAGGGCTTCTGGGCCCTGCGCGCCGACCACGCCGGCGGCATCCAACCGTGCCTCCTGCGCGGTGACCTCCGCCTCGACATCCGCGACCTGCTGCACGACCCCGCCGCCCTGGCCGCCGCCGTCGCCCGGCACGTCACCTCCTTCACGGAAGGCACCCTGTGAACCAGACCAGCACGCTCCCGCACGCCTACCTGCCGGTTCCGCACGACGAGGACCGGCAGGGGGTGTTCCTCGACCTGGAGGGCGTCTCCGGCATCGGGAAGTCCACCCTCGCCCGCCTGCTGGCGACCCGCCTCAAGGCCACCAGCCTGCACACCCTGCCCGAGCCGCACGGCACCTGGTCGCGGGATCCCCGCCTGCGGTCCCTGCCGCAGCTCGCCCTCTACATCTCCGGGCTGCTGCACGCCTCCGACCGGGCCCGCCAGGCCCTGACCGTCGGGCCGGTGATCGCCGACCGGTACACGCCGTCGGTGATCGCCTGCCAGGCCGCGGCGCACGGCGCCGACCCGGCGGACGTCGCCCGTCTCCTCGAACCGTTCCGCCCCTACCTCCTCGCACCGGACCACACCTTCTACCTGGTCGCCGAGGAGGACACGCTGCGGGACCGGATCAAGGGCAAGGCCGACGTCAAGCAGGACGACGCCGACCTCTTCGGTGTACCCGGCCGCTTCAAGCAGCTCCGCGAGAACTTCGAGGCGGTCGCCGCGACGGACCCGACCGCCGTCGTCCTGGTCACCGACGGGCTGACCGCCGACCAGCTCGCGGACGCCATCGTCGCCCACGTCGGAGGCCCGCGTGCTTAACCCCGTCGACACCGACGCCGTGATCCGCGACGGCGGCGCCCGCGGCCGGTTCCCGGACGAGATCCATCCGGCCGTGGCCTGGTGGCTGGCCGCCTGCTATGTCGTCACCGCACGCGCCGACCGCCTCGTCATCGCCCACGACGGCCGCCCGGAGACCGCCGAGTTCTTCGACCGCCTCGGGTCGGGCGCCATCAACGCCCAGCACTACCGCTGCCTGGTCCTCAACCTGGGCGACGCCGACGAGGAGACCCTCATCACGGCGATGGCCAAGGCCGACCGGGCACCGGGCATGCGGGCCACGACCGAGAACGGCCGGGCCGTGATCACCTGCTACGACCGCGACGGCAAGCCGCTGACCGACCGGACCGGGCTCCTCGTGATCCGCAGCATGATCGCCGAGGACCGGGTGCCCCTCCCCGTCAACGACGCCTGCAAGGGCCGCATCGAGACCTACGAGGAGACACAGGCATGATCAACGCAGCCGAGACCATCGGATCCGGGACGAACATCCTGTTCGTCACCCTCGACTCCCTCCGCTACGACGTCGCCCGTGACGCCCTCGCCGACGGCCTCACCCCGCACCTGGCCCGCCTGCTGCCCGAAGGACTGTGGGAGCACCGACAGACCCCGGGCACGTTCACCCTCCCCGCCCACACCGCGTACTTCTCCGGGTTCCTGCCCAAGCTGCCCCAGCCCGAGCAGCCGCCCCGCCTGTGGGAGTGCCGCCCACCGGCGTTCAAGACGGTGCCGCCGGAGACATTCGTGTTCGACGCACCCAACCTGCTGGAGGGGCTCCGCCGGCACGGCTACCGGACGGTGTGCGTCGGCGGGGTCACCTACTTCTCCCGCGAGACCCCGCTCGGGTCCGTCCTGCCGGCGATGTTCGACGAGGACCACTGGCGTCCGGAGTTCTGCTCGCCCGAACCGGACTCCACCCGCCACCAGGTCGACCAGGCCCTCGCCCTCGCCGACACCCACGCCGGCCGGCCCCTGTTCCTGTTCGTCAACGTCTCGGCCACCCACGTCCCCCACGGCCACTACATCGGGCAGAGCACCGACACCTTCACCTCCCAGAAGGCCGCCCTCGCCTACGCCGACGCGCACCTCGGCCGGCTCATCACCACCCTGACCAGCAAAGGCCCGTGGCTGATCATCATGTGCGCCGACCACGGCGACTCGTTCGGCGACGACGGCTACTGGGGCCGGGGCACAGCCCGCCCGGAGGTGATGAACGTTCCCTACGCCGCGATGCTCCGCTGAACCGTACGCTCGGGGCATGAGCGGAGCATCGAAGCACCCCGAGCGAGACGCAGCTGTCATCGTCGCCATGGACGCGGAGGGCCTGGTCGCCGTCCTCACCTCCGACCTCCCCGACCACGGCGGCGAGTACCTGTTCCTGCCCGGCGGGCGCATGGAACCGGGCGAAGACCCGCAGGACTGCGCCCGCCGCGAGCTGCTGGAGGAGTCCGGGGTGACCGCCGAGACGTGGCGCCACCTCGGCGCCTACGCCATCACCCTCGGCAGCACCGCCCGCGTCCACCTCTACGAAGCACGCGGGCTCACCCTCGGCCCGCAGCAGCTCGCACCCGGCGAGGAAGACTTCAAGCTCTCCTGGTGGCCGCTCGGCGACGCCATCGCAGCCGCCGCCGACGGCCGCTTCCTTCTCCCGGCCGGCCCCCTCGCTCTCATGCTCGCCGCCCGGGCAGCGCACCTGCCGTAGGAGGTGGAGCAGCTGGTCGAGACCGCCCGGAACCACGACGAGCCAGCCAACGAGCGCACCGTGGACATGGACATCCGCAGCGCCATCAGCTCCCGAACCGCCAGCGAACCACCCCACGCACCCGCTCGACGACACGGCCGCGTCGGGGCCGCGTCATGTCGGCGAGCTCCCCTACTGTGGCGGAGTCTCTGCCGTCGGCGATGACCACCCCGGGCTGATGCGAACAGCACCTGGTGGCAAGGGGAGTTACGAGTGGGATCCACGGCTGGAACCAGCATCATCGAATTCGAGGGCATCCCACTGATCGGCGCCCCCGTCATGACCGTCGACGCAGCCCTGATCCGGCACATCGAAGAACACGATCTGGGCCTGATCCTCAGCTGCGGCGGCAACCCGGGCGTGGACGACCGCAGCATGTACGTACGGGCCGACAGGGCAGGTGACACCGTGGTAAGCGCAGCCCGGTTCTTCCAGGAGGGATGGGAGGACCACGACTGATCGCCCCGAAGGCCCCGCCCCTGGCCGAGGAGGGCCCGATCCGCGGAGGGGCTCCGGTACGAACGGTGGAGTGCCGCGCATCCGATACCGGACTCGCGGTGTAGGTTCCGCGATTGAGTGTCCGATTGCGCGGCATTGAGTTGAGGTTTCGTTCGAGTCCGCGCTGGTTGTGGTCGCCGTCCGTCCGCAGAGCTGTGTCCGATCCTCGTGATCAACGGCTCGTGCTGGGGGCGACCCAGTCGAGCGCGGATCCGAGGAGATCACGGAGTTCTTGGCCGGTTCGGAGGTTTCGGCGCTCAGGACGGTTGTCCCCACTGACGAAGTCCACGTAGTCGACTTCGGCTTCGCCGCCGCTCCAGACAGTGATCTGGATCACCCGGTCCCCGGCCTCGACGGTCAGCCACGCGCTGTTCTTGAGCCGGCCGTCTTCCGGGGAATGCCGCAGTTCCTTGGTGATCCCACGCGCGCGGAAGACCGCGTCGTTCTCGGCGAACCACGTCGTGAGCGCGTCCGGGAGGTCAGGCACTCGCCGGCCGCTCCCGGCTGTGGGGTAGGACATCTGGAAGGCGAGGCGTTCATCGGCCTGGTCGCCGACGCGAGCGAGCACGCTGTCCAGGTCGAGGAACTCCTCCCAGACCGATCTTCCACTCGCCTCCGCGAGTCTGGCGACGACGAGATCTTCCAGTTCGGGGACCCGCTTGTTCTTCCAGATCTTGTCGGCCAGGCTGACCAGGAGGTCTTCCGTCCCGGCTTCTTCGGCGGTCCAGGCGGCGTGTGTTCCGGCGAATCGAGCCATGACAGAATCGATGCCTCGGGATATGAGCAGCTCACGGCCGGCCTCTTCGTGCTGTGCGCCGGGAGCGGACAACTCGGCGGGGTGCAGCACCTTGCCGATGTCGTGGGTGGCGGCTCCGAAGAGAACGGCCTGCGGGTTGATGCCCAGATCGAGGTCGCGTGCAGCGATCCATTCGAGGAGTTGCCCCGCAACGTCGTGGACTGCTCGCAAATGGGCGACCAGGCGTGGCGAAGCGTCAAGGTCGCGAAGCAGTTCGGCTGCCTCCATCGGCAGTGGACGCAGCGGAAGCTGGCCGGTGTCCTGGAGAGCGATCGACAGTACTCGCGAGGTCGTCACCGCGACAGGGTAGCCGTTGCACCCACGGCTGGTTTGGTCAGCGAGGACGCGAGATGATCGATAGCTGTCAGGCCTGAGACGCCGAACGCTGCTTGCCAACCATGCCCGTTGACTCCTCGCCGCCCCGGATTCCGGACGGGGCGGGTGCAGCGGAGGCGGGCTCAGGCCCGGAGCCGGTTCGTCAGGCGAGCGAAGTCCTCATCGGCACGACGGCGCTCGTAGACGATCTCGGGGCGGATGCCGGCGGTGAGCGCGGCCTGGCGTAGCGCGATGCCGGTGCGGAGCGTGGAGAAGAAGACGTCCCACTGCTGCCGGGTGACGGCCGGCGCCCCGGAGCGCGGGCGTGGGCGCGCCTTGAGAGCGGCATCCATGGCCGCGGCGAAGGCCGGATCCCGCTTGCGGCGCTGATAGACGACCGCCGTGGGGGGGGGGGGCGCGGCGGGCCCCCGCCCCGGGGGGGACGGGGGCCGGGGGGGCGGGGGGCGCGGGGCCAGAGCCCGCGCCGGGGGGGGGGGGGCCGGGGGCC
>NZ_JBEZIB010000048.1:0-46468 GCF_040650855.1 Streptomyces sp. NPDC048606
AGCCCGTCGTTGCCGGCGAACGCGTCGGACAGGTCGGCCTGGCTCGCGGCGGGCCCGGCGATCCGGATCCCGGCCCGCCGGCCGTCGTCGCTCCTCGCGGTCGTCGCTACTTGCGACGGTCGCGCAGGTCCTCGGCGGCCTCACGGGCCCGCTTCTGGGCGTCGGCCATGTGTTCCTTGGCCTTGCCCTTGGCCTCGTCCATCTTGCCCTCGGCCTTCAGCCGGTCGTCGCCGGTCACCTTGCCCGCGGCCTCCTTGGCCTTGCCCTTGAGCTGGTCCATCTTGCCCTTGTCCGCCATGACGACTCCTTGGAGAGTTCGGTGAGAGGTGTTCGGTGAGAAGTGTTCGGTTACCGACTTACGCAAACTAGGCGAAAACGATCCATCCCGCGCGTCGAACGGTGACGCTCCGTGGTCACGCGGGCCCGTCGGGGAGCGGGGCACGCAGGGCACTGGCCCCGCGGCCCCAGGCGTCCAGGACGTGTGCGGCGAGCCGGTCCTCCAGCAACGAGGTGGCGTCGCAGCCGAAGGCCACCTGGGGCTCCAGGTGCGGTTCCTCCTCCAGCAGACCGCCGACGACCTCGTGCCGGACGACCTGCTCGTGGACGGCGTCGGCGGTCACGTGCTCGGCGTAGAAACGCACGGCGGCCGGACCCGCGCCACAGGAGGTCAGGGCCTTCACCATGCGCTTCGAACCCGGTGAGGACGTGGTCTCGACGCAGGCGAAGTGACCGACCAGCGCGCCGCGCCAGGCCCGGTGCAGCCCGAACAGGGACATCAGGTTGACCGTCGCCAGGGCCGGGGCGGGCACGTGGCCGAGGTAGTGGTTGTACGCGGGGTCCAGGCCGAGGTCCACCATCAGGTCGGCGAAGAGCCGCGCGTGCACCGCCTCGGGGTGCCCGGCGCCGAACTCGTCGTACTCGACGGCGACGAAGGCGGCCTTGGCCCGGCCGGTCAGCCGCGGGATGGCCCAGGCGTGCGGGTCGGCCTCCTTGAGGTGGTACGGGGAGCGCAGGACGGCGTACTCGCGCAGCCGCTCGGGGGTTCCGGCGTCGGCGAGGTGTGCGCTGATGCCCCCGGCGCCGTCGGCGGGCTCGGTGAGCAGCGGGGCGAAGGCCTCGGCGACGCTCCGGTCGCGGGGCAGGGCCTCCTCCAGGGCGGTGACGAACCGCTGCTCCAACGCGGCCCGCAGCCTCAGCAGGTCCGGGTCCCACTCACGGTCGTCCGCGACGCCCGGCAGGCCGCGGTAGTGCAGTTCGTAGAGCAGGTACAGGGCGAGGTGGAGGTCGTCCCCCCAGGGGTCGGTGGCGATGTCGGCGGCCTGGGCGCAGAGCTCCGGCGGCGGCCGGTCGTGGCCCAGCAGGGCGGTGGTGACGGCGGTGGACAGCGGGCCGCGCGGGGCGGTGTGCCAGGCGGCCTCCGCAGCGGTCGGGGGTACGGTCATCGTCGACGCTCCCTGGAACGGTGGCTGGTGTCGCACCACGGGTAGTCGCGGCTGCGCCGGCAGGTGCACAGGGCGACCATGAACCGGTCGCTGCGCCGCACCTCACCGTCGGCGGCGACGGCCTCGACCGGGCCTTCCACCAGGACGGGGCCGTGCGGATCGGAGTCCAGGAGGACCCGGCGGGCGGTGCGTCGCGGGCGGGTGGGCCCGGGGTCGGGCGTGCGTTCGGTGTCAGGGTCGTTCGGCACGGATCACCACCAGCTTCTCCCTGGTCTCGGAGCGGCCCGCGAGGCCCTGTTCGTGGAGCCAGGCGCGCCGCGCGCTCAGCACCGGCCCCCAGGGGACGTCCCCGCGCCGCACGATGCGGGTCACGAGGCCCCGGGCGCGCAGCCGGGCGACGGTGGTGGCGGCGCCGCACAGGGCGGAGTGGACCAGCAGCAGGACCCCGCCGGGCCGCAGGAGGGCGGGAGCGCGGTCGCACAGCCCGTCGATGACGGCGCGGCCGTCGGGGCCGGCGTCCCAGGCGAGGGCCGGTCCGGTACCGCGCCGGTGCGGCGAGGGCACGTAGGGTGGGTTGCTGACGACCAGGTCGAAGCGCCGGCCGGGGGCACAGGTGGCCGCCTCGGCGTGCTCGACGCGCAGCGGCAGGTGGTGGTGGCGGGCGTTGAGCCGGGCCGTGGCCACGGCCCGCGCGGAGGGGTCGACGGCGGTGACCAGGGCGCCCCGGCGGGCGGCCAGCAGGGCGAGGACCCCGCTGCCGGTGCCGATCTCCAGGACCGTGCTGCCGGGGCCGAGGGGTTCGGCCTCCAGGGCCTCCGCGAGGAGGCGGGTGTCGGCCTGGGGGCGGTAGACCCCGGGCGGGAGTGCGAGGACGGTCATGTTGCAGCGGCTGCCCGCGGGGCGGGTGAGTATGCCGGCGCGCGGCACGGAGGGGACGGGACGGCGGGTGCCGGGGCGGCGGTGGGGGCGCGCCGGGGGCGGCGGTGGGGGCGCGCCGGGCGGCCGGGGCCGGCCGGATCCTCGCCCCCTCGGGGCGGCGTACGGGTGGGCGGCCGTCGGCGTGAGCAGACTGGAGCCGTGGGGCCGCCGAGGGGCGGCCCGAGGGAGAGGGGTCCGGTCCGTGAGCGTTCCCGTTCCGATCGTCATCGACTGCGACCCGGGGCACGACGACGCCCTCGCGATCCTCCTCGCCGCGGGCGACCCGGCGGTGGACCTGCTGGCCGTCACCACCGTCGCCGGGAACCAGAGCCTGGAAAAGACCACCCTCAACGCGCTGCGCGTGTGCACGGTCGCCGGGATCACCGGGGTACCGGTCGCGGCCGGGTGCCCCCGCCCGCTGGTGCAGCCGCTGCGCGTGGCCGACGACGTGCACGGGGAGTCCGGCCTCGACGGCCCGCGCTTCCCCGCGCCGACGGTGACGGCCGAACCCGGGCACGCCGTGGACCTGCTGCGCAGGATCCTGACGGAGCATCCGGAGCCGGTCACCCTGGTGCCGACCGCCCCGCTGACGAACATCGCCCTGCTGCTGACCCGCCACCCGGAACTGGCGCCCCGCATCCGGGAGATCGTGCTGATGGGCGGTTCCACGGAGCGCGGCAACCGCACCCCGGCGGCCGAGTTCAACATCCACACCGACCCGGAGGCGGCGGACATCGTCTTCCGCAGCGGCGTCCCCGTGACGATGTGCGGGCTGAACGTCACCCACCAGGCCCTGGCCACACCGGAGGTCCTCGCCCGCTTCGAGGCGCTGGACACCGAACTGGGGTGGATCTGCGTCGAGTTGCTGCGTTTCTTCGCGGGCACCTACCGGCGGCTGTTCGGGTTCTCCGCTCCCCCGGTCCACGACCCGGTGGCGGTCGCCCGGGTGATCGACCCGGCGATGGTCGCGTGCGTGGACGCTTACGTGGCCGTGGAGCTGAGCGGGAGGCACACGCGCGGGGCGACCGTGGTGGACCTGCACGGGACGCTGGGCCGGCCCGCGAACGCCCGGGTGGCCGTCGGGCTGCGGACCGACCTGTTCTGGGACCGGCTGCTGGCGGCGGTGTCGGCGCTGGGCGCCGGCGCGGCGGGCGGGCGCTGAAGCGGGCGGACCCGGGGACCGGAACCGGGGGCGTGGGCCTCGGGCCGGGGGCCGTGGACTCACCGCCGGCCCCCGGGTTCCGCATGTTCCCGGCCAACTCCGCGAGCGGGCCCGGCCGGTGCCCCCGCGCGCCCCGGCCGTACGGCGTACGCCGCCGCGACACCTCCACCACGGTGTGAAAAATTGTTGAACAATGCCCTTCTGGCCGAAAATTTTCGCTTGATTTTGCGGCGTGCGCACTGATGTTTCATCATCGTGACTGCACGTCAGCTCTTGACGTCCGTCGAGGAGACGGGGGCGCGCACCCGCCGCGCCCCACGGTGGCTCCCGTTCCGGATTCTTCGTTCCCCTAGGCAAAGGCCCATGTCCGCCCACCTGCTCTCGGACCTCATACGGTTCGCCCGGCACAACTCGCCCTTCTACCGGGACCTGTACGCGTCCCTGCCGCCCGACACCGACCGTCTCACCGACCTCCCGGTGGTCGACCAGGACGCGTTCTGGGCGGCCAACACCCCGCGCGACAACCGCGTGTTGACCGGTCCGCTCAACGAGGCCACCGTGTACAAGACGGGCGGGACCACCGGTTCCCCCAAGTTCTCGGTCTACACCCGCGACGAGTGGCGCACCTTCGTCACCGCCTTCGGGCAGGGCCTCGTGGACGCGGGACTGCGGCCCGGACACCGGGTCGCCGACCTGTTCTACGCCGGGGAGCTCTACGCCAGCTTCCTGTTCGTCCTCGACTCCCTCGCCCACGCCCCCGTGGACAACGTCCGGCTGCCCGTCGGCGGGGCGGCCCCGCCGGAGTCGACGATCCCCACGCTGCGCGACCTCTCCGCACAGGTCCTGACCGGCACCTCCACCACGCTGTGCCGGCTCGCCGAGCGGGTGGCGGCCTCGGGCGAGCGCCTGGACGACGTGGAACTGCTGCTGTTCGGGGGCGAGGCGCTGTTCGAGGACCAACGCCGGCTGCTGGTCGGCGCGTTCCCCCGCGCCGAGGTCCGCTCCGTCGGGTACGCGAGCGTGGACGCCGGTCTGCTGGGGCGGCCCGTGCCCGGCGCCGACACCCGCGTGCACCGGGCGTTCACCCCGTACGCGGTGGTCGAGATCCTCGACGACACCACGGGCGAGCCCATCACCGAACCGGGGCGTCCCGGTCGCGTCGTGGTCACCAGCCTGTTCCGCCGGCTGATGCCGATCATCCGCTACCCGGCCGGCGACCGGGCCGAATGGACCGGCACCGGGCCCGGGCACTTCCGGATCCTCGGGCGCGCCGAGGAGGGCGTGCGGGTCGGGCCCGTGGCCCTGTACACCCGGGACGTCCAGGACGCCGTGGCCGCGGTGGACACCGCCGGCCTGGTCGTCGGCACGCAGCTCGTCGTCCGCCGCAGCGAGGGCCGCGACGGGCTCGTGCTGCGCCTGGCCACCGCGCCCGGCGACGGGACCCCGGGCGCGGACCCGGACCCGGACGCGCGGCGGGCGCTGGCCGCGGCCGTCGTCGCCGAGCTGGAGTCCGTACGACCGTTGTACCCGGACAGCGTGCGCGCCGGGTTCGTGCACCCGGCGACCGTGGAATGGGTGCGCCACCGCGACCTCGCCGTCAACCCGCGCTCGGGCAAGCTGATCCGGGTCCTGGACGAGAGGCCGACCGCGTGAGCCGCCCTGCGGCCTCCGCTCCCGCTCCCCCGTCCGCGCCGTCGTCCCCGCCCGCCCCGGCGGGCGGGCGGCGCGCGCCGCTCGTGCTGCGCAACCGGGCGTTCGGCGCCGTATGGCTCGGGCAGGTCCTCACGCAGGCCGCCGTCCGCATGTTCCAGGTCGGCGTGTCCTGGTGGCTCGTCGCCCACGCCGTGCGGGACGGCGCGGGCGTCGCCTCCGGGCTGTTCATGGCCGCCTGCACGCTGCCCGCCGTCGTCCTGGCGCCCGTGGTGGCACGGGCGCTCGCCCGCTTCGCCCACCGCTCGGTCCTGCGGAACTCCGCCGCGCTCGCGGGCGGCGTCGCGCTGGCCCTCGCGGCGTGGGCGTACGGCGACGGCCCGCCGCTGCCGACCGTGTACGGGGCGGCCCTGGCCCTGGCGGCCTGCCAGGCGTTCTTCGACCCCTGCCTGACGACGTCGGTGCCCGAGCTCGTCGACGACGCCGACATCGAGACGGCCACCGGCTTCGAGCTGTCGACGCAGTCCCTGGCGGGCCTGGGCGGCGCCCTGCTCGGGGCGTTGACGGTGGACCGGGCCGGCGTGCCGGGCCTGGCCGCGGGCTGCGCCGTCGCCTACCTCGGCGCCGCCCTGCTCGTCGCGGGCGCGCGCTTCCGCGCCGCCGGCCCCGTACCGGGAACCGGGGACGCGGGGGACGGCGGGGACGCGGGGCAGGCCGGGGACGCGGGGTCCGGCCTGCCGGCCGCCGCCGGGCCGCGCCCGCTGCGGAGCCTCCTCGGGGAGCTGCCCGCCGTGCGGCGGATCCTGGTCTGCTTCACCGCGGCGAACCTGTTCACCGCCGCCGTGTTCGTCGTCATCCCCCTCTACACCCGTGCCGTCCTCGACGGCGGGGGCGCCACCGTGGCGCTGCTGGAGGCCTCCCTGGGCGCCGGAGCGCTCGTCGGTGCCTTCACCGGGTCCCGGTTGCCCGGCCGGCCGACCGTCGCGGGCGCGTACTGCCTGGGGCTGATGGCCCTGGCGCTCGCGCTGCCGGGACTGTTCGCGCACCGCGCCGTCTTCGCGGCCTGCCTGGCCGTGTCCGGCTGGTGCGCGGGCGCCGTCAGCGTGCGCTTCGTGGCCCTCTTCCAGCGGTCGGTGCCCGCCGCGGACAAGCCCGGTTTCTTCGCCGCGATGCAGGCCGTCCTGGGCTCCGCCCTGCCGGTGGCGTCCCTGGTGTTCGGCTCCGCGGGCGACTTCCTGTCACCGCGGACGCTCTGCCTGGTCCAGGGCCTCGGCCTGTTGCCCGCCGCCTGCGCCCTGGCCCTGTCGGCCGGGACCGCCGCACGGGGAACCCCCGCCGGACACCCCGACACCGAACGGATCGGAGACCCCCGGTGAACCCCGTCGTCTCCCCCGCCTCCCGTACGGACATCGCCGAACTGCGGCAGCTTTACTACGCGGTGTACGGGCCCCACTACCCCGTCGCCCTCGGCACCGACCCCGCCGAGATGGCCCGCCTCATCGCCGACCCGCACTCCCTGTGGCTCGTCGGCCGCCGCCCCGACACCGGCGCGCTGACCTCGTCGGCGGCCATCCGCAGCGAGCCGGGCAGCCGGATCGGGCGCCTGGAGGGCATCGCCGTACACCCCGACCACCGCGCGTCGGGGCTGGCCGGCGCCCTCACGGGTGCGCTGTGCGCCGGGATGCTGGACAGCGGCCGCCTCGACTCGGTGTACGCGACCGTGCGGACCGCCGGCGCCGGCCCCCAACGGCTCGTCGCCCGCCACGGATTCCGGCCGCTGGGCATCCTGCCCAACGCCGTCGACCTGCGCGACCGCGAGAGCCTCGCGCTCTACGCCCGCCACGGCGCCGGGGTGCTCGACCGCCGGATCCCCGTCACCGAGGTGCCCGCGCCCCTGCTGCCGCTGCTGCGGACCGCCGGGGCCGCGCTGGGCATCGACTACCCGGACCTGCGGGCGGGCTCCGCCCCGCTCCCGGCGCCCGGGGCCCGCGCCTCGGCCGACCGGCTGGAGCTGATCGAGGCCCCCGCCTTCGTGGGGCGCCGCTTCCGCGAGCGCTTCCCCGGCCGCGAGGGCTGGTTCTACCCGCTGCACACCCCGAACGTGCTGCTGACCCCCGAGGACGGCGGCTTCGAGGTGTACGCCTCCCTGAACCGGGCCGGCGGCTACTGCTCCCTGTTGAGCGCGCACCCCGACCCGGCCGCCGCCGCCGACCACCTCGAAGCCGTCACCCGGGCGCTGGCCCGCGCAGGCGCCGGCTACGTGGAGGCCCTCGTACCGCTGGCCCACCACGAGGCCCTCTCGGCCTTCCTGGCCCAGGGGTTCGTCGCCGGCGCCGTCTACCCGGCGATGCGCGCGGACGGCGACGGCTTCCACGACTACGCCGTCCTGTCCCGCTCAACGGAACGGATCGACTTCCGCGGCGTCGCCGCTCCGCCGCCCCTCCAGCCCTACCTGGACTGCTACGTGTCGGCCTGGGCGTCGACACACCTGCCCACACCATCCGAGGTTGCCCCATGAACCCCCATCTCGCACCGGTCACCGTGCCCGACCCGGACCTCCTGCCGCACGTACAGCGGCTGTGCGACCTGACCGACCCCTACGCGCACGGCCCCGCCGAGGACGAGCTGTTCGCGGCGGCCATGGCGGAGATCAACGCCTGGCACACCGAGCGGTCCCCGTTCTTCGCCTCGCTGTACGAGAGCACCGCGCCGGACGGCCCGTACCGCACCCCGCTGGTCCACGCGAACTTCTTCAAGCGGCACGAGGTGCTCTCGATCCCGCGCGAGGACGTCGACCTGCACCTGACCTCCTCCGGCACCACCGGGCAGAAGTCGCAGATGTTCTTCGACCGGTGGACCATCCGCTCCGCGCAGCGCATGGTCGCCCGGATCTTCGAACGCAACGGCTGGATCACCCCCGACCAGGAGGTGAACTACCTGCTGTACAGCTACGAGCCGGCGCCCTCCCTCGACCTGGGCACCGCCTTCACCGACAACTACCTGTGCGACTTCGCGCCGGCGCGGGAGGTCGCCTACGCGCTGCGCGACACCGCCGGCGGTCACGAGTTCGACCCCTTCGGCTGCGTCGCGGCGCTGCGCCGCTTCGAGCGGCAGGACGCCCCCGTGCGCGTCCTCGGCTTCCCCGCCTTCCTCTTCTTCACCCTGGAACGGATGCGGGCCATGGGCCTGCCCCCGCTGCGCCTTCCCGAGGGCTCCCTCGTCGTGCTCGGCGGCGGGTGGAAGGGCAACGCCGACCGGAGCATCGGCAAGGAGGAGCTGTACGCGCGGATCACCGAACAGCTGGGGATCCCCGGCGAGCGGATCCGGGACACGTTCGGTTCCGTCGAGCACTGCGTCCCCTACGTGGAGTGCGCACACCACCGCCTGCACGCGCCCGTCTGGTCGCGGGTCACGATCCGCTCGACCCGCACCCTCGAACCGCTGCCCCACGGGGAGCCGGGCTACCTGCACCTGGTCTCGCCGTACATCACCTCGGTGCCGGCGCAGAGCGTCGTCATGGGCGACCTGGCCTCCCTGTGGCCGGGGGACGCCTGCGGCTGCGATCTGGGGACCCCCTGGTTCACCGTCCACGGCCGGGCCGGGGTGAGCCGCAACCGGAGCTGCGCGGTGGCCGCGGCGGAACTGATGAAGGGAATGGCGTGACCATGAGCGCGCACACGATCGGGACGACGGGCCGGGGCGCCGCGGGCGTCGACTCCACGCACGTCGACTCCACGTACGTCGATTCCACGCAAGCCGACTCCACGCGCGTCGACTCCACGCGCGTCGGCGCGGACGCCCCCCACTATTGGCAGGGCACCTTCGTCGGCGACGACGAGGCCGGGCGCCTGCTGGCCGACTGGCCCGCCGCCGTGGAGGCCGCGCTGGCGACACCGCTGGAGACCGAGACCGTCCTGGCGGCCTGCGACGCCCTCGGCACCGCCCTGCTCGACCCGGACCATCCGGTGTACGCCCGCGTCGCCGCGCACCTGCCCGAGGGGGAGGACCCGGTCCTCCTGACCGAGCTGGGCCGGCTGCTCGGCCGTCGGGAACTGACCCGCAAGCTGCGCCGCGAGCTCGGCGGCGCCGTACCCGGCCGGCTGAACCGGGCCGATCCGCGCGAGACGGCCTACGAGGCGTGGGCTCCCGTCGGCCTGGTGGCCCACATCGCCCCGGGCAACGCCGCCGGGGTCGCGACGCTCAGCCTCGTGGAGGGCCTGCTCGCCGGGAACGTCAACGTCCTGAAGACCAGCAGCGCGGACGGCCTCCTCACCCAGGCCCTGGTGGCCGAGTTGGCCGCGCTGGATCCCGACGGCGCCCTGGCCGAGCGGATCGTGGTCCTGCGGTTCCCCTCGGCGCGCCGGGAGTGGCTGCGCCTCATGTGCGCGCCCGCCGACGCCGTCGCCGTGTGGGGCGGGGAGGAGGCCGTCCAGGGGGTCGCCGCCCACGTGCCGCCGGGATGCCGGCTGGTGGAGTGGGGGCACCGGATCTCCTTCGCCTACCTGACGGGCGACGCGTGGGCGGACCCCGCGACGTTGGAGGCGCTCGCCGACGACGTGTGCCTGTTCGAACAACAGGCCTGTTCCAGCCCCCAGGTGGTCTACCTCGACACCGCGGACGAGAGCGAGCTGTTCGCCTTCGCCGAGCGGTTCGCGGGGGTGCTCGCCGCCCGTCCCCCGGCCCCGGTCGACCCCGCCGAGGACCCGGCCCGGGAGGCGGAGCTGACCACCACCGTCCTGATGGCCCGGCTGGAGGAACACCTCGGGCTGACCCGGGTGTTCGCCGCGCCCGACGGCGCCTGGCGGGTGATGGCCGACACCCGCTCCCCGCTCACCGCCTCGCCGCTGCACCGCAGCGTGTGGATCAAGCCGCTGCCCCGCCGGGAGGCCATGGCCACCCTGCGCCCGATGCGCCGCTACCTCCAGACGGCGGGCATCGCCGGCAGCCGGACGGACGTCGCCGAGCTGTCCCGTACGGTGCTGGCCGCGGGCGTCACCCGGGTCACCCCGGTCGGCGCCATGGCGGCGAGCTACGCGGGCGAACCGCACGACGGGGTGTACGCGCTCCAGCGCTACAGCCGCCGCGTGGCCGTCCAGACCGATCCGGAACGCTTCGCCACCACCGCCTGCCTGGACGACCTCGTACGCCCCGTCCGCCTGCCGCGCCCCTCCGGCCCGCTGCTGGGCAAGGACGAGGTGCGGGAACGCAACGGGCTGGTGGCGCGGGCCGACGCCGAGCTGTACTTCCACAGCGGGGGCAGCACCGGCGCGCCCGCCCTGTCGCTGTTCAGCTACGAGGACTACGACACGCAGATGCACGCGGCGGCCCGCGGTCTGCTCGCCGCGGGCTACGACCCGGCCCGTGACCGCACCGCCAACCTCTTCTACAGCGGCGGCATGTACGGCGGCTTCATCAGCTTCTTCTCCGTACTGGAACGGCTGGGCGGGATGCAGCTGCCGCTCGCGGCGGGGACCGACCACCGGGCGACGGCGCGGGCGCTGATCGACCACGGGGCCGACACCCTCTTCGGGATGCCCTCGTACCTGTGGCAACTGCTGCACGCGGAGGCGGACGCGCTGCGCGCCTACGGGGGCCTGCGCAAGGTGTTCTACGGCGGCGAGCACTTCACGCCGGAGCAACGGCGCACCCTGGCGGACGAGTTCGGCATCGAGGTGGTCCGTTCGATCACCTACGGCAGCACCGACCTCGGCCCGTTGGGCTACCAGTGCGTGCACGGCACGGGCGGCGTCCACCACCTGCACGCCGACCTGCACGCCCTGGAGGTCCTCGACCCGGTCGAGGACCGTCCGGTCGCGCCGGGCGAGACGGGCCGGCTGGTGTTCTCCACGCACGCGCGGCGCGGGCAGGACCTCGGCCGCTACGTCATCGGCGATCTGGGTCGCGAGATCCCGGGGCGCTGCGCGTGCGGCAGCCTGGCGCCCCGGTTCGAGCTCCAGGGGCGCATCGGTGACGTCATGCGCGTGGCGACGTACTTCCTCGACCGGCGGCGCTTCGTCTCCCTGGCCGGGGAGCGCGGCGGGCACACCGGCGAGCTGCAGGTCCTGCTGGAGCGGACGCCGGCGCGGGAGCGGCTGACGGTGCGGGTGGAGCGGCTGGGGTCCACGGATACGGCGGCGTTGCGGGAGGTGTTCCTGTCCGGCTACGCCGACCTGCGCGCGGCGGTGGACGAGGGGCTGCTGGAACTGGCCGTGGAGGCGGTCGACGGGGCCTCGCTGGAGCGCAGCGCGGCGAGCGGGAAGCTCCGCTCGGTGGTGGACGTCCGCGTCTGACGGACGGGGCCGGCGACGGGGCGGGCCGGGGAGGGCGACGGGCCGGGGTGCGGTGCGCGTCGCACCCCGGCCGCCTCGTCGCCGGCACCGTCCCGTCCCCGCCCGGGTCCCCCCGGGGCGTGTCAGCCGCCCGGGATCGAGGTCCCGGCCTCCTGCACCGGGTGGTCGACGGCGTAGCGGACCAGGTCGAGGAAGCGCGGGTCGGCGACGGCCCTCAGGAGCTGTTCGCCGCTCACCGGGGCCGAGACGGCGGCGCTCGTGTCGGGGGTGACGGTGAGCGAGACCTCGCTCGCCCCGTAGGCGAAGGAAACCGTGGTGGCCGTGGTCCCGGGCCCGTCGGAGGGGTAGCGCAGCGAGGTGGCCGTGATGCCGCCGGGCAGGGGGGCCTGCGCGCAGGTGACACCGCGCGCGTCGGGGGACGGGCCGGGGCAGGTCCGCGGGTTGGAGGCGCCGTCGGCCGGGCGTACGGAGAGGAACACCGGGAACCTCGCACCGCCCTTCGCCTCCCCCTGGTAGCGCCGCACGTCGTCGGCCGAGGGCCGCAGGAGACCCACCTCGTCCGGCAGGAGGTCGTCGAGGAGCACGGCCGCCCGCTGCTGGTACTCCTCCCGCCGCTGCCGCTCGGCGGGAGGCGGGGTCGACGCGGCCGGCCGGCCGGTGGGGTCGGTGTGCACCGGGGTCCGGTAGCTCCCCGGCGTGGGCTCCGCGGAGCGCGGTTCGGGTGAGGCGGCGGTGGCCGGGCCGTCCTTCGTCCCGCCCGGGTGCGCGGTCGGCAGCGCCGCCGTGCCGAGGGCCACCGCGCCGGCCAGGCAGGCGACGCCGGCGACGAGCGCGAGTCGGGCCCGGGCCCGGCGGCGGCGCCCCTGCGCCACCGCCGGGCCCACCAGGTCCTCGACCGGTGGCAGTTGCGCGAGCGCGCGTTCCATCTCGTCCCTGACCAGCAGGGCGTCGTGGTGGTGGTCGTCTTCGTACAGGTTGTTCGCCATGTCCGTTCCTCAGCTCCCCGTGGTGTAGAGGTGGGCCTCGCCCAGTCGCTCGCGCAGCTTCGCCAGGGACCGTGAGCACTGGCTCTTGACCGTGGATTCGCTGCACTTCAGCAGCCGCGCCACGGACTCGACGCTCTGGTCCTCCCAGTACCGCAGCACGACCATGGCGCGCGCCCTGGGCGGCAGTTCGGCGAGGGCCGACAGCAGGGTCACCCGCAGGTCCGCGTGGTCGGGCGAGGTACGGGGGTCGGGGCGGGAGTGCGCCCACAGGTCGCGCAGGCGACGTCGGCGTTCGGCGAGGTAGGTGCGGGTGAGCACGGTCCTCGCGTACGCGTCCACGTGGTCGGCGGCGCTCGCCCGCCGCCAGTGTTGGAACAGCTTGGCGAGGGTGGTCTGCGTGAGGTCACGGGCCGCCTCGGCGTCCCCGCACAGCAGGTAGGCGACGCGGTAGAGCCGTCTTTGGCCCGCCCGCGCGAAGGCCTCGAAGCTCTCGGGTCCCGAGGGGCCCTCCGGCGCTTCGTGGGCCCGGCCGATCTCCGGCATCTGCTCTTCCTTTCCGGTCCCCGTCACGGGGTCCTTGTCCTTCCACCCCTGTTCTGAGCGCCGTCGCCGGGAAAAGGTTGAAGCGAG
Source organism: Streptomyces sp. NPDC048606 (assembly GCF_040650855.1). Taxonomy (NCBI): domain Bacteria; kingdom Bacillati; phylum Actinomycetota; class Actinomycetes; order Kitasatosporales; family Streptomycetaceae; genus Streptomyces; species Streptomyces sp. NPDC048606. The sequence continues at coordinate 13,079 of NZ_JBEZIB010000048.1, forward strand.
GACCCGTTTTTCCCGTGGGGTCGAAAGGGCGTGGCGGTACGGCCCGCTCGGGCCGTACCGCCACGACGGGTCGCGGGTGCGGTGCCGGTGCGGTCAGTCGCCGGCCGGCGCCCCGAACCAGCGGTTCAGCGGGCCGGTCAGGTCCCGCTGGTCCGCTCCGACCCAGGCCACGTGGCCGTCGGGACGCAGCAGCACCGCGGGCACGTCCAACCCCTCGCAGGCGTCGACCACGTGGTCCACGCGGTCGGCCCAGCCCCGCACCGACAGCAGCCCGGTCCGGTCGAGCAGCAGGCCCCGCCCGCCGTGCATCAGCCCGTAGAGGCTGCCCTCCTTCAGCGGTACGTCCCGCAGCCGCAGGCCGAGCAGTTCGTGGCCCTCGCCGAGGTCGTAGCGGATGCCGATGCCGCTGGTCATCTCGGTGACGTATCGGTTGACCTCGTCGAAGTCCAACAGTCGCGAGAACAGCTCCCGCAGGGCCACGGCCCCCGGGGAGTCGTCCAACAGCACGCCCTGCGCCCGGGTGTTGGCCAGCACGCGGGCGCCCACCGGGTGCCGTTCCGTGTGGTAGGTGTCCAGCAGGCCCTCCGGTGCCCAGCCGTTGACCTCGGCGGCCAGCTTCCAGCCCAGGTTGAACGCGTCCTGGACGCCGAGGCCCAGGCCCTGACCGCCGGCCGGCGGGTGGATGTGCGCGGCGTCGCCGGCCAGCAGCACCCGACCGGCCCGGTAGCGCTCCGCCTGACGGGAGGCGTCGCCGACCCGCGACAGCCAGCGCGGCGCGTGCACGCCGAAGTCGGTGCCGGCGTGGGCCCGCAGCTGTCGCTTGACCTCTTCGAGGGTCGGCGGGGTCGTACGGTCCTCCGACACCCCCTCCGCCGGCACGATGACGCGGTACAGCCCGTCGCCCATCGGGACGGTGCCGAACCGTCCGTGGACCTTGCGGGCCTCCGCGGTGACGGCGGCCACCGTCTCCGGGTCCGCGGTCACCTCCATGTCGCCGAGCAGGGTCTCGACCTTGGCGGCCTCGCCGGGGAAGTCGATGCCGACCAGCTTGCGCACCGTGCTGCGGCCGCCGTCGCAGCCGACGAGGAAGCGGGCGCGCAGCCGCGTACCGTCCGCCAGCTCGACGTCCACGCCGTCCTCGTCCTGGCTCAGTGCGACCAGCTCGTGGCCGCGCCGGATCTCGGCGCCGAGTTCCACGGCCCGCTCGTGGAGCAGCCGTTCGGTGACGGGCTGCGGGGCGGCGAGGCCGAAGGGGTGGGCGGTGTCCAGGGCGCCGGGGCGCAGCTTGGGCAGTCCGCCGAAGTCGCCGATCGCGAGGGGCTCGCCGACCGCGAGGAAGCGTTCCAGCAGCCCCCGTTGGGCCATCACCTCGACGGTGCGCACGTGGAACCCGCGTCCGCGGGACTCCGCCGTGGGCTCGGTGAGCTTCTCCAGCACCACGGTCCGCACCCCGGCCAGGCGCAGCTCCGAGGCCAGCATCAGGCCCGTCGGTCCACCGCCGGCGATGATCACGTCGATTGTCACAGTACTCGTTTCCGCAGGTCCGGGCTTTGATCGCCTGATTCTGCGGTACGACCGGGGCCTTGCCGCAAGGCCCCCCGTGGGCTATAAGTTGATCAAGGCAAGGAGCTGTGTCGAGCTGTGTCGACCTCCTTGCCTTCGCCGTTTCCTCGTACGCGTGCGGGCGCCGCCCCCCGGGGGCCACGGCCTAGGATGCGCGGAGGGCGGGGCCGTAGCGCAGAGGTCGTCGCGCGCGGTCTCCAAAACCGCGAGGACGCCGGTTCGAATCCGGTCGGCTCCGCTCCACCGCGCTCGGCCTTCCCTCGGCTCGCTTCCCCGCCCCCTCGGCGGGCTTCAGCCCCCTTCGCGGCCGGCCGGTTCCGGCAGGGGCGGCACGGGGTCCGGTGCGGGCACGACGTCCGGTCGTTCGGGGGCCCGGCGCGCGGCGACCCAGGCCGCGAGGGGCTGGGTGTATCGGGCCGTCAGCGGGCCGAGGACGACCAGGATCAGGACGTAGGCGGTGGCGAGCGGACCGAGTTGCGGCTCGATGCCCGCGGTGACCGCGAGACCGGCGATGACGATGGAGAACTCGCCCCGGGCCACGAGGGTCCCGCCGGCCCGCCACCGGCCCTTGACGCCGATGCCGGCGCGCCGCGCCGCCCAGTAACCCGTGGCGATCTTCGTGGCGGCCGTGACCACGGCCAGCGCCAGGGCGGGCAGCAGGACCGGCGGGATGCTGGCCGGGTCGGTGTGGAGCCCGAAGAAGACGAAGAAGACGGCCGCGAAGAGGTCGCGCAGCGGACTGAGCAGGGTGTGGGTGCCCTCGGCGACCTCACCGGACAGCGCGATGCCGACCAGGAAGGCCCCGACGGCGGCCGAGACCTGGAGCTGCTGGGCGATGCCGGCCACCAGCAGGGTCAGTCCGAGGACCACCAGGAGCAGCTTCTCGGGGTCGTCGCTGGAGACGAAGCGGGAGATGAGGCGGCCGTAGCGGACGGCGACGAAGAGCACCGCGCCCGCGACACCGAGCGCGATGGCCAGCGTGAGACTGCCCGCCGCCAGGCTCACCCCGGCGAGCAGCGCCGTGATGATGGGCAGGTAGACGGCCATGGCGAGGTCTTCGAGGACCAGGATGCTGAGGATGACCGGGGTCTCCCGGTTGCCGAGCCGGCCCAGGTCACCCATGACCTTGGCGATGACGCCGGAGGAGGAGATCCAGGTGACGCCCGCCAGGACGACGGCGGCCACCGGTCCCCAGCCGAGCAGCAGGGCGGCGGCGGCGCCGGGGAGCGCGTTGAGGGTGAAGTCGACGAGCCCGGCGGGGTACTGGGTCTTGAGGTTGGAGACGAGGTCGGTGGCCGTGTACTCCAGGCCCAGCATCAGCAGCAGGAGGATGACGCCGATCTCCGCGCCGATGGCGACGAACTCCTCGCTCGCGCCGAGCGGGAGCAGGCCGCCGGTGCCGAAGGCGAGGCCGGCGAGGAGGTAGAGGGGTATCGGCGAGAACTTCAGGCGGCCCGCGACGCGGCCCAGCAGGCCCAGTCCGAGGATGATCGCCCCGAACTCGATGAGGAAGACTGCGGAATGCACTCGATCACTCCCTGTCGAGTATCGCGGCGGCGGCGTCGACGCCCTCGCGGGTGCCGATCAGGATGAGGGTGTCCCCGCCGGCGAGGCGGAAGTCCGGCGCGGGCGAGGGTCGGGCCTCGGCCCGCCGCAGCACCGCCACGACGGACACGCCGGTCTCGGTGCGCATCCTCGTCTCGCCCAGGACCCGCCCGTTCCAGTGCGAGTGCGCGGAGAGTTCGACCCTCTCGGCGACCAGGCCGAGGTCGGTGGTGTGCAGGACGTTCGGGCTGTGGTGCGCCGGCATCAGCGCGTCGATCAGCGAGGCCGTCTCCGCCCCGGTGAGGTGCAGGGAGTGGGCGCACGCGTCGGGGTCGTCCACCCGGTACAGGTTGACCGTGCGGGTTCCGTCGCGGTGCGCGATGACCGACAGGTTGCGGTGTTCGCGGGTGGTGAGGTCGTATTGGACGCCGATGCCGGGCAGCGGTGTCGTGCGCATGCGTGGAGCGGGCACGATCCATCCCCCTTCGAGTGGTGAGCGTGTCCGGCGCGGTGTCGTGCGCGCCGGCGGTGGTGGTGTGGGCGCGGCGGATCACGGCAGGCGGAACCGGCGCGGCGGGCCTCATGGTGCCATGTTTGGGATGGCCGGAATATGGGTGTCCGCACGGATGGACAGCGGCGGGACCGGCTGGTGAGGATGGGTCGGGGAACCAGGTTCCGCCGCAGGTCAGGGTGGGTTTGGCGGGGTTGCGGGACGCATCGGCGGTCGGGGCGCGGTGCGGCGGGTGTCGCGGGTGTCGCGGGCGCCTCGGCGGGTGTTCAGGGGCGCTCGCGCATGCGCCGGCGCAGGCTGTCGTAGACCGGCTCGCTCTCCAACCGGTCCGCGGTCAGCGTCGCCGCGAAGCACGCGGTCAGCAGCGGGACCAGGAGCGTGGTGGTTCCGGTCATCTCCACGACCAGCACGACGCCGGTGACGGGCGCCCGTACCACCGCGGCGAACAGGGCGGCCATCCCGACCACGGCGAACGCCCCCGGGCCGGCCGACTGGTCGGGCGGCAGCGGGAGGGTGACGGCGTGTACGAAGGTGCCCCACAGGGCACCGAGGGCCAACAGCGGCGCGAAGAGGCCCCCGGGGGTGGCGGCGGCGTAGCTGAGCGGTCCGACCGCGAACCGTACGAGGAGGTAGCCGGCCATGACGATCACGGCGGGGCTGTCCCCGGCGACGAGTCGCTCGCTCAGCGGGTCGCCGTCCCCGGCGAACAGCGGGTCGAACACGGACAGCAGGCCCACGACGGCCCCGATGGCCGCCGCCCGGACCACGACGGGTACCCGCGCGAGCCGGTCGCAGAAGGCCAACGTCCCGACGACCAGGGCGCTGTAGGCGGCGCCCAGCACCCCGGCGCTCGCGCCGAACACCAGGAAGACGGGCAGCAGCCACAGGGGCGGGGCCGGTACGTCGGGGACGGGGAGGACGGACTCGTCGCCGATGACGATCCCCGCGCAGGCGACGGCCGTGGCGGTGGCGATGATGGTGACCAGGACCAGCCGGGGCCGGAAGGAGCGCGTCACCTCCTCGCACACGAACAACAGGCCGCCGAGCGGGGCGGTGAACGCCACGGCCAGGCCGGCGCCGCCGAGGGAGGTGTGCAGCAGTCGGACGTCCTCGGGGCCCAGGCCCGCACGGCGGGCCGCCCCGGATCCGATCGCGGAACCCATGTGCACGGTCGGCCCCTCCCGGCCGAGGGCCAGGCCGGAGCCGATGGCGACGAGCCCTCCGAGGAACTTCGCCGGCAGCAGCCACGGCGACCGAGGGTCGCTCTCCTGCCGCCAGACGGCCTCCACGTGCTGGATCCCGCTCCCCGCCGCGAAGGGGACGCGCAGGGCGATGGCGCACGCGACGGCCGCGCCCGTCGCCGTGACGGCGATCGGGACCAGCCATCCTGCGGCGCCCCACCCGGCTGCGGTCTCCGAGAGGGAGACGCGCAGGGCGTCGGCGCGTTCCAGGCACCAGCGGAACGCGCCGCCGACCAGTCCGACGAGCGCGCCCGCCACCGCCGCGACGAGGTAGGCGCGGTACGGCCCCGCGCGCTGGGGGCCGCCCGCACGCTTGGGGCCGACAGGGGCACCGGGCATGCGCCGACCTCCACCGAGCCGATCCGTTCACGACGTCCGTACGGGACGTCCGTACGCGGGACGTCCGTCCGAGACTGGACCGTCGACGACCCCGGGCGGGGCACCGCGCCCCGTGCGCGGCGAAAGGGGCCCCGACTGGGCGAACGACCGGCGGGTGTCAGCGGGTCCCGCCGGCGAACGGGCCGCCGGCGCCGAAGGCGAGGTGGGCGAAGCGTTCGCCGATGTGCCGGTGGGCGGCGGGGTCCGGGTGCAGGGCGTCGGGCAGCGGCATCGCGGCGGCGTCCGCCTCGCCGTAGAGGTCGAGGCCGTCCAGGTGGTACAGGTGCGGGTCGTCGGCGGCGCGCTCCCCCACGATGCGGGCCAGCTCGGCGCGGATGACGGCGAGGGTCAGCTTCCCGGCGGCGGTCTCCGCGGGGTCCCCGGCGGCGACGAAGCCCATCCGCCCCTCGCTCAGGGCGCCGAGGTCCGGAAGGGTGGGACCGGGGGTGTCCTCGTGGAGGGCGCAGTGGAGGGGCGAGACCACCAGCAGCGGCGTGGTGGGGTGGCCCTCGCGGATGGTGTCGAGGAAGCCGTGGACGGCCGGGCCGAAGGCGCGCAGCCGCATCACGTCGAGGTTGACGATGTTGATGCCGACCTTGACGCTGATCAGGTCCGCCGGGGTGTCACGGATCGTGCGCGCGGTGAAGGGGTCGAGGACGGCGCTGCCGCCGAACCCGAGGTTGACCAGCTCCACCGCGCCCAGCGCGGCCGCCACGGCCGGCCAGGTCCCGGTGGGGGTGGCGGCGTTGGAACCGTGGCTGATCGAACTGCCGTGGTGGACCCACACCCTGCGGTCCCCGGTGCGGGGCGGGTCGACGGGGTCGTCGGTCCTCAGGGCGACCAGTCGGGTGGTCTCGTCGTACGGCAGCCAGATCTCGACGGCCTTCTCGTGCTCCGGGAGGCCGGTGAACCGCAGGGTCTCCACGGGCCCGGGGCGGGTGTGCGTCGCGCCCGAGGACAGGTCGATGACGAGCGCGTCGCCCTCGGGTGCGACCGCGCGGCCCGCGAGCCGGCCGTCGACGAGGAGTTCGTAGACCCCGTCCGGGCGGGGCGGCGCTCCCCGGTAGATCCGCTTGGTGGCCACCACGTCCAGTTCGACGGCGGTGGCACGGGTGCGGAAGGCCAGGCGCACGCCGGCCGGCTGCGACTGCGCCATGGCCAGCTGCCCGTCCGGGATCTGTCGGCGGGCCCACGCCGGCAACCGGTGCGGGAGGAGGCCCCGTTCGGTGCGCTCCAGGTCGAGGGCGCCGCGCAGCAGCTCGGCGGTGAGGGGGGTGGTGATCCATCCCGGCCGGGCGCCGGCGTCGTGCTCGGGGTGCATGTCCTTGGGTCTCTTCCGGTCGTTCGGTCGCGAGGGGGTCGGTCGCGAGGGGGTCGGGGGGACGGCGTCGGTCGGGACGGCGTCGGTCGGGAACGGGCTCAGGGGGCGGTCGGCCAGGTGCGCAGCAGCGCGTCCAGCGCGTCGAGGATCTCGGTCCAGCTCTCCTGCGAGGAGGGGGCGCTGTGGTCGAAGCCTCCGGCGGACTCCAGGGTGACGAAGCCTCCGAAGACGCTGCCCAGCAGTCGTACCGCGTGCGTCCGGTGGGGTTCGGCCAGGTGGTAGCCGCGCAGGATCGCCCGCATCATCCCGGCGTGGCGGGCGCCCGCGGAGGCGGCCGCCGCTTCGGGGTCGAGTCGGAAGCGGGCGGCGACGAAGCGGCCGGGGTGTTGGAGGGCGTAGTCGCGGTAGACGTTCGCGAAGGCTGTCAGGGCGTCCTTGCCGGCCCGTCCCGCGAGGGCGGCGGCGCCCCGGTCGGCCAGTTCCTCCAGGGCCAGCAGGGCGATCCCGGTCTTGAGGTCGTGCGCGTTCCTGACGTGCGAGTACAGGCTCGCGGTCTTGACGCCGCACCGCCTGGCGAGCTCCGCCGGGGTCACCTGCTCGAAGCCGATCTCGTCGGCCAGCTCGGCTCCCGCCCGTACCAGGCGTTCCGTGGTCAGCCCCACCCGTGCCATGCCGTCCGCCTCCACACCTCTTCGCTTCGCCTCCTGGCATGCACGAGTATGCGTTTGCCTAACCTCATTAGGCAAATACATACGAACGATAGGCGGAAGGCGGGGTCGGAGCACGGCGGTCTCGGGTGCCCGGCTCCCCCATACAGGCGCGAGCCCCGTACGGGCGAGGAATCGGCGAATTCGGGACGGCCGCCCCCGGCCGTCGCCACGATGGGCCGATGGAACCTCGGAATGCGGAACGGCGCGGATCGCGGCCGGTGGCGGTTCGGGTACCGGTGGAGCCGGTGGAGGCGGCCATCGAGGCCGACGCGAGGGACGCGGCGGCGCGCACGGCCAAGGTGGTGGTGCGCGGACCCCTGTTCGGGGTGGCGGCGCTGCCGCCCTGGGCGGGCGCACGGTGGCGGGTGGTGGCGGCGGTGACGGACGGCTGCCCACAGATCTCCCGCGACGGACTCAACTCCACCCTGTGGTTCCGCGCCAAGGACGCGGCGCGGGACAGGGCGGAACGGCGGGCGCTGCTGGCGGCGGTGGCCCGGCTGGAGCGCGAGCGCGTCGACGAACTCGACGTGGAGGGCACCCGGTACCGCGTCGTACGGGCCGAGGAGTACGCGGTGACGGGCCCCGACGGCATCGAACAGCCCCGCCCGACCGACCCCGAGCCCCTGGTTCCCGACTGGGAGCGGGCCGCCAAGGACCCCGCGATCGACGACGGACTGCTCCTGGACCCGGACGAGCCCGTCACCCCCACCCAGGCGATCGAGCGCCTGTCCCTGCGCGACCTGCGCTACACCGGCGACCGCTTCCCCGAGGACGTGCGCGCCGACGCGCGGCGGGCGCTGGACACCCATCCGGACGTCCTGCCGCTGCCCGCGACGTTCACGGTCGTGGAACAGCGGATCGGCAGCTGGCGCCCCGTCATCGGCCCCCACGCCACGGCGCACGCCGCACGCAAGTCGCTGGACTTCGCCCTGACGTGGATGTGGCCCCGGATGCACGGAATCATCCCCTACGACGCCGACCCGCACGCGGACGCCCGCACCTGGCCCGCCGACGAGGCGGCGGCGTACGCCCGGGCCGCCGACACCCTGCGGGTGGGGCGCGTCAACCGGCTGGTGTTCCGCGACACGGCCTACCGGATCGTCCGCACCCGCCGCCTGCTGCGCTGGGGCCCCGACGGCCCCGAGGGCCCGCGCCCGTCCGACGTCAACTCCCAGGAACCGACCCGCATCCACCTCGGCATGGACGAGGACGGCAACGTCCTCCCCGAGACCTGACCCGGCGCCGACCGCGCCGGACATCGGCACCCGCCTAGACTGCCGCCGTGGACGAGACGAGAACGCACGGCGACGGCAGCGGCATACGGATACGGGTCGGCGGGGTGGCCGACGTGTCCGTCGTGCTGGACATGTTGGACTCCGCGGTGCTGTGGATGAACGAACGCGGCAACACCGAGCAGTGGGGCACCACGCCCTACTCGAAGAAGCCGGGCGGCGTGGCGCGGGTCGAGCGGTACATGACCGAGAACAGCCCCTTCATCGCCGAACTCGACGGCACGCCGGTCGGCACGCTCGTACTGGACTCCGGACCCAGTCCCCTGATGCCGATCGCGCCGGCCGGGGAGCCCGAGCGGTACGTGCGGCTGCTCGTGTCCCACCGCCGGTACGCCGGTCTGGGCATCGGGGCCGCACTGCTGGCCCGTGCGGCCGAGGAGGCCCGGCGGGCCGGCGTCGACCTGCTGCGGGTGGACTGCTGGGCGGGCGGCGGGGGCGAGCTCGTCGCGTTCTACGAGCGCAACGGCTTCACCCCCACCGACCGCTTCCTGTCCGACGCCTGGCCGGGACAGGTACTGGCCCGCCGGCTCGACGGCGGCCGGACCGAGGCCCTCGGCACCGAGAGCTGAACAGCGCCGCCCCCGGGTCGACCGGCTCCCGGTAGGCGATCCGCTTCACCCGCCGGCCACCGCCTGGCGGGTCACGGGGTCCCGACCAGGGCGGTGATCAGGCGTTCGACCTGTGCCCGGGTCTCGGGGCGGGCCTCGGGTGGGCCGGTCATCAGCAGGTGGTGAAGGGTGCCGACCAGCGCCAGGGCGATCGCGTCCGCGTCGAGGCCCCGCGGGACCCGGCCGAGGGCCTGCTCCGCGCGGAGGTAGTCGCCGACCGCGTCCTGGATCGCGGTGAAGCCGGGCGCCCCGGCCTGCCAGGCCTCCCGTACGCGGTGCGCGGCGGCGGGACGGGTCACGGCGAGCCCGACGAGTCCGGGGTCGAGGCGGAGCACCGTCGAGGCGACGTCCGCGAGGTGGTCGCGCACCGCGCCGGTGCCCGCGCGGGACGGGAGGTCCCCGGCCGAGGCCGCGGTGATCGCGAACCGGTGGAGCACCAGATCGGCGACGAACTCGTCGAGACCCGCGAAGTGGGCGTGCAGCACGCCCTTGGCGCAGCCCGCCTCCTCCGTGATCGCCCGGCTGGTCAGCGCGGCGGCGCCGGCCCCGGCCACGACCCGTTCCGCCGCCGCGAACAGCCGTTCCCTCAGGTCTTCGATGACCACTCCGCGCGGTGACATCAACACCCTCCCCGAATCTGCGTGTTGCCAGTATGGGCGAGCGCCCATACTGTTTGGGCACTCGCCCATACTAAGGGTCGATCACCCGGGAGGTCCTCCGCATGCAGCACCGTTCCGCCGACACCGCCGACACCGCCCACGCCACCGTCCAGGCCCGCGCCTGGAACGGCTACGAGGGTTCCCACTGGGCCGCCCACCACGACCGCTGGAACGCCGTGAACTCCGGCTTCGACCGGCCCCTGCTCGACGCTGCCGCCATCCGGCCCGCCGAACGCGTCCTCGACATCGGGTGCGGCGCCGGCGCCACCACCCGGCTCGCCGCGCGGGCGGCCGGGGCCAGGACCGGGGAGGGGGCCGGGGAGGGGCACGCGCTGGGCCTCGACCTCTCGGGGCCCATGGTGGAGCGGGCCCGCGCGGTCGCCGCGCGGGAGGGGGTCACCAACGCCTCTTTCGTCCACGGCGACGCCCAGGTCCACCCGCTCCCCCGGGCCGCGTTCGACGTGGCGATCAGCCGGTTCGGCGTCATGTTCTTCGCCGACCCGGCGGCCGCGTTCGCCCACATCGCCTCCGCCCTGCGGCCGGGCGGCCGGGTCGCGTTCCTGTGCACGGCGGCTCCGCTGGAGAACCAGTGGCTGACCGCGCTCCACGAACTCGCGGACATCCTGCCGATCGGCGGCTTCGGCGCACCCGGCGGGCCGGGGATGTTCTCCCTCGCGGACGCCGACGCGGCCACCGAACTGCTGCGCGGCGCGGGACTGCGGGACGTGCGCGCCGCGCACGTGGAGGCGTACGGGATCTGGGGCCGGGACGCGCGGGACGCCGCCGACTTCCTCCTCGACTCGGGCCCCGGACGGCACCTCCTCGACCAGGTCGACCCCGACACCCGGGCCCTCGCCCGCCGGCGCCTGACGCGGGCCTTCCGCCCGTACGAGCGCGCCGGCGCCGTCCGGCTGCGGGGCACGGGCCGGATCCTGACCGGGGTCGCCCCGGCCTGAACCGGGGCCGGGCCCGGACCGGAAGTGACGGATCCGGCCACCACCCTGTACGAATTCCCTCATGACCGAAGAGATGCCAGGGGCGACCGTTCGCGTGTTCATCGCCCTCGCCCCGCCCGACGATGCGAAGGAGGAACTGGAGAAGGAGCTGCGTCCCGCCTACGACGCCCACCCGCGCATGCGCTGGAACCGGATCGAGGACTGGCACATCACGCTCGCCTTCCTCGGTGAGCTCCCGGTCGCGACCGTCCCCCTGCTGAAGCCGCCCCTCGCGGCCCTCGCCGCCTCCCACCGCCCCCTGGAGCTGGCCCTGCGCGGCGGCGGCCACTTCGGGGAGCGCGTCGCTTGGACGGGCGTCGACGGGGACGTCGACGGGCTGCACCTGCTGGCCGCCGAGGTGCGCGCGCTGGTCAAGGAGTGCGGGGTCGCCCTGGAGGACCGGCCGCTGCGCCCGCACCTGACCCTGGCCCGCTCCCGACGGGAGGATCCCTTCCGGGCGGCGGACGTCGCCGACGGCCTCGCGGGGTTCACCGGCCGACGGTGGGAGACCGAGCGGCTGCACCTGGTCGGCAGCAACTTCGGCCGCGGCCCCGAGCCGATCCGCTACCGCGACATCGAGGCGTGGCCCTTCGACGGCGGGAACGGAGCCGTCCGAGCGGAGTAGGGTCCGTTCCATACAGGAGCGAACCCACATGAAACGGATCCGATCCCACATGTACGCACCCGAGCGTCAGCACCGGATCGTGCGGCTGGCCCAGGAACGCGGCCGGGTCGACGTGCCGGCCCTCGCGGAGGAGTTCGGCGTCACGCAGGAGACCGTACGACGGGACCTGAGCGCCCTGGAACGGGCGGGACTGCTGCGGCGGGTGCACGGCGGCGCGCTGCCGGCCGGGGGCCTGCGCCTGGAGCCGGGGCTGGCCGAACGCGACTCCACCGCCGCCGCCGCCAAGGACCGCATCGCCAGGGCCGCGCTGGCCCTGCTCCCGGAACGGGGCAGCCTGCTCCTGGACGCCGGGACCACCGTCTCCCGACTGGCCGCGCTGCTCCCCCTGGAGTCCACCCTCACGGTGGTCACCAACGCACTGCCGGTGGCCGCCCGCCTCGCCGAGCACCCGGAGCTCGACCTGCACCTCGTCGGCGGGCGGCTGCGCCGGCGCACGCAGGCGGCCGTGGACGCCTGGGCGCTGCGGGACCTGGCGGACATCGAGCCCGACGTCGCCGTCGTCGCGACCAACGGCTTCTGCGCCCGGTCCGGGCTGACCACCCCCGACCTGGCCGAGGCGGCGGTGAAACGGGCCATGGTGACCGGCGCCCACCGGGTGGTCCTGGTCGCGGACTCCACCAAGTACGGCGTCCGGCACTTCGCCCGCTTCGCGACCCTGGACCAGGTGGACGTGCTGGTCACCGACGCCGACCTGACCGACGAACAGACCGGCGAGATCACCGCCCTGGGACCCGAGGTGATCCGGGCCTAGGGTGCGGCGAGGTCGCCGGCCGGCTGACGTCCAGCGGGTCGCGGGGGCGCCCCGGGCGGTCAACCCGAGGCGCCCACCTCGTTGTTCGGGGCGCCGTCACCGACCGGCGGGAGGTCGCCGCGGGTCGGGGGCGGGCCGGCGTCGCCGCGCGGGGCGGGCAGGACGGCGTCCAGTTCGGCGTCGCTCGCGGGGTGGGCGGCCTTCGCCGCCTCGCGGAGGGTGGCGCGGTCCACCTTCGCCGGATCGGCGGCGAGCCGTACGAGGAGGCCGTCCCGCTCGACCGCGTAGGCGTGCTCCCCGGCGTCGCCCGCCCGGTACCACAGGCCCCCGTCGGGCACGCACCCCCGCCCGCAGACGGTGTCGAGCGGGCGCCGCTCGGCGGTGAGGTCGATCCGCGCGCCCGTGCCGGTGTGCACGTACGTCACGGAGAAGCCGTCGTCGCCGCTGACTCCGGCGGACTGCACGGCCGGCGCGAAGCCGGGGGCGCCGGTGACGTAGACGTTCTCGACGGCGATCTGCGCGGCGCGGGCCCGGGCCTCCAATGCGGGGCGGTCGGGGACGGGGGCGGAGGGCGAGACGGAGCCGGAGCCGGAGCCGGAGCCGGCGACCACCGTGCCGCAGGCGGCGAGCGCCAGGCCGAGCGGCAGGGCCGCGGCCGTGGCGGCCCACCGTCGAACGCGGGGGTGTCGGTGCGGGAACGGTGTGCGGGCGGCAGGAGTCATGGGGTCATCGTGCCCCGGACCCCTCGCCGCCCGCACGGCCCCCCGCCCCCGCCCCCGCCTCCGCCCCCGGCACCAGGTCGCGGGCGCAGGCCCGCAGCCAGGCGTGTGCCGGGTCGGCGTCGTGGCGTGGGTGCCAGGCGATGCCGAAGGGCAGCGGCGGCAGTTCCAGGGGGACTTCGAACGTCACCAGGCCGAGGGCCTCGGCCTGCGGCGCGGCCTGGGTGGCGATCAGGCCGATCAGGTCGGTCTCCCGCAGGACGAACAGGGACGCGGGGAAGGAGCCGACGCTGCCCACCACCCGGCGCGTCAGGCCGCGTTCGGCGAGGGCGGCGTCGATCGGGCCCTGCATGCGGCCCCTCCGGGAGACGATCAGGTGCTCCCCGGCGGCGAAGCGGCGCGCGGTGAGTCGGCCGCGCAGCAGCGGATGGCCCGTGCGGACGACGCCCAGCATGCGTTCGTCGTGGAGGTGCTCGATGCGCACCTCGGGCGAGCGGGTGTCGATGACGCCGATCTCCAGGTCGGCGATGCCCTCGCGGAGCGCGGGCACGTCCACGTGGCTCTCCGAAAGGAACCGCAGCCGCACGCCCGGGGCCTCCCGGCCCACCCGGCCGAAGAGTTCGGCCCCGAAGGAGGCGGCGAAGGCGTCGTGGGCCAGGACGGTGAAGGTGCGGGTCAGGGTGGTCAGGTCGACGCGTCCGCCCGCGAGGAACAGGGCGCGGGCCCGCTCGACGACGGCGCGGACCTCGCCCTGGACGGCCAGCGCGTGCGGGGTGGGGACCATCGAGCGGCCCGCGCGCACCAGCACCGGATCGCCGAGGGCCTTGCGGATGCGGCCCAGGGTGCGGCTCATGGCGGGCTCGGAGAGGTGGAGCCGGGCGGCGGCGCGGGAGACGCTGGACTCCTCCAGCAGGACGTCGAGGGCGACCAGCAGGTTCAGGTCCAACCCCGTACTCGATTGCGTCACACGCATACACCCCTTGCGGAACATGCACTGGAAAGCAGGTCAGCGCCACCCTACGGTGGACGGCGGGGCCGGTCGCCGGGCCGAATCCGCCCGCCCTCCCCCGCTTCCACCACCCGATCGCTTCGACTCCCTGGAGGAGCCGTGCTCCGTCATGCCCGCACACCGGCCCCGGACGATCCGTCCGGCACGGGTGAGACCGCCGCCTCGCCCCGCGCGCGCGACCGCCACCCGTCGGCGCCCGCCGCGTCCGGACTGTCGCGGCCCGCCCTGTTGACGCTGTGCGCCTGCGTCCTCGTCGCCCAGGGCATGGTCGCCGCCGTCAACCTGCTGATCCCCCAGCTCGCCGCCTCCTCCCTGCGCCCCGGTGCGGGCGAACTGCTGTGGGCGGTCGACGCGTACGTGATCGTGTTCGCCGCCCTGCTGATCCCGGCCGGGGCCCTGGGCGACCGCTACGGGCGCAAGGGGGCCCTGCTCGGCGGACTCGCCCTGTTCGCGGTCGGGGGCGCCGTCAGCGCCCTGGCCGGGGATCCGGCCGTGCTGATCGCCGGGCGCGGGCTGTGCGGCGCCGGGGCCGCCCTGATCATGCCCGCCACCATGTCCGTACTGGTGCACCTGTCACCGCCCGAACAGCGCGGGCGGGCCCTGGCCACCTGGACGCTCGCCGCGGGACTCGGGGGGCTCGCCGGGAACGTGGGCGGCGGTCTGGCCGGGGAGTTCCTGACCTGGCGCGCCCTGTTCTGGGCCGTGGTCCCGCTCGCCGCGCTGCTGGCGCTCGCGGTCGCCCGCACGGTGCCCCGTACGCCCGCGCGCCCCGAGGCCGCCGTCGACCCGCTGGGCGCCCTGCTGCTCGCGGCGGCGCTGCTCGCCCTCGTCTACGGGATCATCGAGGGTCCCGGGTACGGCTGGACCTCGGTCCGCGTGGGATCCGCCTTCGGGGCGGGCGCCGGTCTGCTGGCCCTGTTCGTCGTGCGCGGACTGCGCGCCGCACGGCCGCTGTTCGATCCCCGGATCTTCCTCTCGCGCCGCCTCAGGGCCGGCGCGCTCGGCATCGGCGCGGCCTTCTTCGGGCTGTTCGCCCTGTTCTTCGTCAACGCGCAGTACCTCCAGTACGCCAAGGGTTTCTCCCCCGCCGTGACCGGTCTCGCGATCGTGCCGCTGACCGTCGGCATGGCGGTGGTGCCCCGGTACGGGGCGCGCCTGCAGGAGCGGGTGGGGCCCCGGCTGCCCGTCGGCCTGGGGCTCGGGCTGATCGGCGCGGGACTGCTGCTGGTGTCGACGGTGGGGGCGGACACGCCGTACGCGGTGTACGCCCTCCACCTGCTGGTGCTGTCGGTCGGTACGGGGCTCTGCGCGCCCTCCCTGACCCTCAGCGTGGTCGCCTCCCTGCCCGCGCACCAGGCGGGGCTGGGGGCCGGGATCAACACGGCCGCGCGGGAGATCGGGGCGGCGCTCGGCGTGGCGGTGGTCGGGACGGTGCTGGCCTCCCGGTTCCGGGGGGACCCGACGGATCCGGCGCAGGTGGCGGCGTTCACCGACGCGATGGGGGTGGCGCTGCGCACCGTGGCGGTGGCGCTGCTCGTGGCCGCGGCCACGGTGGTCGCGGGGTACCGGGGCGGCGGCGCGGGGCGCGAGGCCTGACGGCCCGGCCCGTCGCACCCGCGGCCGGGGCGGCCGGGGAACGCCCGGGGCGGCGGGGCCGCCCCGGGCGGGGTGTCACGGGTGTCAGGGAGCCATCTCGTAGGCGCCGGCCAGCGATTCGACGCGGGCCCAGACGCGGGCCGCGCGGTCGGCGTCGACGACGGGGCGGCGGACCGCGCCGAGGGCCCACTCCTGCTGCGCCCCGGTGGCGGAGTCCTTGCCGTGCAGCTCGACCGCGTGCGCGGAGAAGTCGCGTACGAGGACGGAGAACAGCTCGTCGAGGACGTCCTCGTCGAGTCCGGTCAGGCGGGCCTGCTCCAGGATCAGCTGGCCGTGCACGACCAGCGCGAAGAGCTGGCCGACGGCGAGCAGCAGGTCGAGGTCGCGGCTCTGCTCCTCGTCCGGGGCCGCGGTGGCGACGAACTCGCACAGGGCGTCGGCCTGTTCGCGGAAGCGGGCCACGTTGGGCACGTTCGCGTACGCGTCGTAGGCGGGGCGCCAGTCGTGGAAGCGCACGGAGCCCAGACCACGGGCCGGGCCCTGGCGGAAGAGGAACGCGTCGTCGGCCGAGTCCAGGCGGGTCGGCACGGCGGCGTACTCGGCCGAGTCCAGGAGGTGGTTGCGCATGAACTTCAGGATGAGTGCGAGGTTGACGTGGACCGTGCCCTCCAGCTTCGGCAGGCCGCGGATCTCGACGGCCGCCTGGGCGAAGTAGTTGTCCTTCTCGAAGCCCTTGGCGGCGATGACGTCCCACATGAGGTCGATGACCTTCTCGCCCTCCGTGGTCACCTTCATCTTCGTCATCGGGTTGAAGAGGAGGTAACGGCGGTCGTGGGGCCCGGCGGTGCGGAAGTAGTCCACGGCCCGGTCGCTGAACAGCTTCATGCCGACCAGGCGCACGTAGGCGTCGGCGAGTTCGCGGCGCACGTGCGGGAAGGCGGTGACGGGGCGGCCGTAGAGGACGCGGCCGTGGGCGTGGGTGACGGCCTCGTACATCGCGTGCTCGCAGATGCCGATGGAGGCCGTGCACAGGTTGAACTTGCCGACGTTGACGGTGTTCAGCGCGGCGTCGAAGGCGGCCCGGCCGGTGTGCAGGATGTCCTCGGCGGCGACCGGGTAGTCCTCCAGGCGGAACTCGCTGACGAACTTGGAGGAGTCGACGACGTTCTTCACGAGCCGGTAGGCGCTGTGGCGGCTGTCGGCGGCGAAGAAGACGTACCCGTCGGGGCCCTCCACGTCGGTGCGACGGCCGAAGACGGAGACGAGGCCGGCGGCGTTTCCGTTGCCGATGTAGTACTTGGAGCCGGTGGCGCGGAAGCCGCCCGCGCCGTCGGGCTCCAGGAGCATGTCGGTCGAGTAGATGTCGGCGCCGTGCGTCTTCTCGGACAGGCCGAAGGCGAACACCTCGCCCTCGCGCAGCAGTTCGGCCGCGCGGGTGCGGGCGGCCTCGTTGTCGCTCTGCCACACGGGGCCGAGGCCGAGGATGGTGACCTGCCAGGCGTACCAGTAGTCCAGGCCGTAGAAGCCGAAGATCTCGTTCAGGGCGGCGATGCGGGCGGTGTCCCAGCGCTTGTCCGACTCCCCCTCGCCGGCGGCGGAGGCCGGCGTCAGGAAGGTCGCGAAGAGGCCCTCCTTGGCGGAGAACGCGAGGAAGTCCGCCAGCCAGGCGCGGGTGCGGTAGTCCTCGATCAGCCGGCGCTTGCCGCGGGCCTCGAACCAGTCGACGGTGGCCCGCAGCAGGCGGCGGGTCTCGGGGTCGAAGTGGGCGGGGTCGTAGGTGTTCGGGTTGAACAGCAGCGGGTCGGTCATGAGGGGTCGCCTTTCGGAGATCGGAGATCGGAGGCAGAAGCGGGTGCGGCGCGGGCGGGGCGGGCCGGGTCCGGGTGGCGGAGCCGGCCGCGCCGGGAGGTGCGCCCGGGGGCCTCAGGGGCCTCGGGACAGGGGGCGCCGGAGCGCGCGGCCGCCGGGGTCAGCGGGCGGCGGCGAGGCGGTGCAGCGTGGCGAGGACGTCGTCCAGCCAGGCCAGCATCATGCGTTCGTAGGCGATGCCGCCGCGCAGCACGACGTGTTGCAGTTCCGGGCCGGGATCGCCCGGCGCGGGGGCGTCCGGGCCGGTGAAGTCGCGCAGTTCCCCGGCCAGGTAGTGGGTGAGCCGGTCGGTGTGCTCCCGGTGGTGCCGCTCGACCTCGCGGATCAGCGCCGCCGGGTCGTCGTAGGCCGCGCCCCGGATCTTCACGGCCAGTTCGTGCCGGACGCTGTCGGGCCGGATCGGCTCGCGCAGCCAGGCCGCGAGGGTCTCGCGGCCCGCGGCGGTGACGGAGTACTCCTTCTTGTCCGGCCTCGTCCGTTGCGCGACGTCGAGGACGTCGAGCCGGCCGTCGTCCACCATGCGCCCGAGGACGCGGTAGATCTGCTGGTGGGTCGCGGTCCAGAAGTAGCCGATGGACCGGTCGAACCGACGGGCCAGCTCGTAGCCGGAGCCGGGCTTCTCCAGGAGGGAGACGAGGATCGCGTGCTCGAGCGCCATGCCCCGATCCTTCTATGCAACTCGTTGCATAGACAAGCGCCGGCGCTTCGGTGAGACGAGGGTCACGGAGCGTCCGCACGGATGACGGCGGGCGGCGGACGGGTCCCCCGGAGGGGCCCCGTGCCACCGGGCGGGCGGCGGGACGGGGCACCGCGCCGGCGGGCCCCGGGCGGCGCCCCGACGGGATCAGCCGATCGGCTGTCGGGCCTCGGCGCGGACCTTGAGGGTGAGCGCGGCGACCTCGTCGAGGTCGACGGACGAGGGGGCCCGGCTCGCCGTCTCGGGGGTGACGACCGCGACCGAGGCGCCCGTGTTCCCGTCGGCCCAGGCGCACATGGGCAGGGTCGCGGTGGCCCCGTTCTGCGTCGAGGTCAGCACCTGGCAGGTCAGCGTGGTGTCGGAGCCCTGCGGGGTGACGTCGCGCGCGGGGACGGCGACCTTGGCGCCGTCCGCCTCCGCGGCGCCCTCCGCCATCTTCCTGCGGGCCCGCGCCGGGTCCTTGAACTGCCCGTACATGCCGGACATGACGAGGACGCTCGCCTCGGTGGGCGAACCCGCGGTGTACTGCCCGACCGCCGGCCGGGCGTCGCGGACGCTCGGGTCCCAGGTGCCCTTGAGGGCGGCGGCGCCCTGGGTCTGGGACAGGTCCTCGACCAGGGCGAACTTCCCGTCCACCAGCGTCTTGGGCACCGTGAGGCGGTGCGTGGCCGCGGGGAAGCCGGCTCCGCTCACCGCCTTCCCGGCGGCGGCCAGCCGGTTCACCGCGAAGCCGGCGATGCCGAGGCCGGCGAGCGAGGCCACGACGATGCCGATCACGAGGCCGGTACGGCTCTTGCGCGGCGGCGGGCCCATCGGCGGCTGCCCCCAGCCGCCCTGGCCGGGGTACGGCTGCTGCGGGTACGGCTGCTGCGGGGCGCCGTAGGGCTGCTGTCCGCCGTAGGGCGTCGGCGGCTGCCCGCCGTAGGGCTGTTGACCACCGTACGGGTGGGGTTGCTGCGGGGGCTGTTGGGGCGGCGGGGGTCCGTACGGGCCGGCGGGGCCCGGGGGAGGTGGCGTGCTCATGACCGAAGCCTATGCAGTGCGACCCGGCCGGCCACGGGTGGGGAGGGGAGCGTTCCGCATCGGCGGGCCCCAGGCCCGGACGTGCCCCGGGTACGCCGCTCCCGGGTCGGGCAGGTCCACCGAGACGTGCACCGTGAGACCGGCGGCGCAGGCCGTGCGGTCCCGGACGGGTGACCGGGAACCGTGAGCGGGGGCGGCCGGCGCCGGGGCGGGTGGCGGCGGGACGGCCGGTGCCGGGGCGGGTGGCGCGTCGGGACGGGTCGTGCCGGGGCGGCCGGCGCATCGGGGCGTCGACGCCTCGGGACGGCCGGTGCGTCGGGACGGCCGGTGCGTCGGGACGGCCGGTGCGTCGGGGCGGCCGGTGCGTCGGGGCGATCCCCCCACCCCTCGGGGCGCCGCCGGCGGCGGGGTGCGATGATCGGGCCGGCTCCGGCGGGACGGTCCGGGGCGGATCGGGAGGTGGCGCGGTGGGTGTTCCGTCGGGGGGTTCCGACCAGGACCCGTGCGCCTGCGCGGTGGCCGCCGACGTCAACGCGGGCCGGGTCCCGGCCGGCGCGCCCGCCGAGGAGGCGCTGGCCCGGATCTCCGCGCGCGACCCCCGGGTGCGGGCCTTCACCGCCGTGTGGCCCCGCATCGCGGCCGGACGGGCCGCCGACGTCGCCCGGCGGGTCCGGGCGGGCGAGCGGCTCCCGCTGGCCGGGGTGCCGCTGGCGGTCAAGGACACCGAGGGGCTGACGTCCCGACAGTCGGCCCTGCTGCTGGCGGCCGGCTGCGTGCCGGTCGGCGCGACCTCCACCCCCGGCCGGGGCACGCGGTGGCAGACCTGGGGCGCGACTCCCGACGGCCCCACCCTCAACCCGTACGATCCGCTGCGCAGTCCGGGCGGTTCCTCCGCCGGCTCGGCCGCCGCCGTGGCGGCCGGGATGGTGGCGTTGGCCACGGGCAGCGACGGCGCCGGATCGGTACGCATCCCGGCCGCCTGGTGCGGGGTCGTCGGGCTCAAGCCGACCAACGGCCGGGCGCCGTCCCGGGACCGCGCCGGCCTGAACGTCGCCGGGCCCCTGGCCCGGCACGCGTGCGACGCGGCGCGCTACCTGGACGTGCTGACGGGCTCCCCCGTGGGACCCGCCCCCCGACCGCCCGCCCGGCCGCCGGCCGTCGTCTGGTCCCCGACGCTGGGCCTCGCCGCGACCGACGGGGCCGTCTCCGCCACGGCCCTCGCCTTCCTGGAGGCCCTGGTCGCCGTCCGGGCCGTGACCCCTCGGGAGTTCCCCGTACGCCTCACCGATCCGGCGCGCGCCTGGCATGACCTGCGCCGGTCCGGGAAGGGGGACGGGACCGGGACGGCGACCGACGGGCGGGAGGCGGAGCGTTGCCGGGCCGCCCTGCGGGCGGAGTTGGACGCGGTGTTCGCCCGCGCCGACCTGCTGGCCACGCCGACCACCCCCAACCCGCCGCACGGCCACGAAGGACCGGGCGAGGTCATGAGCGTGGCCCTGACCTGGGCGTTCAACATCAGCGGGCATCCCGCGATCAGCCTGCCCGCCGGGTTCACGGCCGCCGGGGAGCCGGTCGGGCTGCAACTGGTCGCCCCCGCCGGCCGGGAGGCGGACCTGCTGGCCGTCGCCGCGGCGGCGGCCGAGGCGGACCTCCCCGGCTGAGCGGCCCCGTGGGCCGGGCGGCACCGTGGGCCGGGCGGCCCGGGGCAGGCGGCACCGGCCGGGCGGCACCGGGGCGGGCGGTGGAGAACCGGCGGTCCGCGGTCGGCGCCGCCCCGGAGCCGCGCCGGCCCGGGGCGGGCAGTAGCGTAGGTTTCCCGCCAGACGGCGCCATGTTGGCCGGGGACGGGCGGTCTTGCCGCCGGCCCCGTGACAGAGTCGGCCGCGTGTGCCGTCGGCGGGACGGGAGCGGCGCCCCGGCGCGTACGCGGCCTTCCGGGGCCGCGGACCGGTCCGGGAGGGTGGTCAAGGCCGCGTACGGGAAGGCGGGGAGGCGGGGCCACGCGTCGGCGCGCGGGGTCGAGAACACGAAGGCACGACGGCACGACGGCACCGGAGCACGAAGGCATCAGGGCACGAGGCACGAAGGCATGGGGGACGGCGATGATCGGTGTGTTCAGGCAACGGGAGATGCGGCAGTCGGTCGGCGCCCTGGTGGAGGCGGTCGGCCACCTGGAGGCGCCCGCGTCGGGCGAGGCCGTGTGCCGGGCGCTGTGCGAGGCCATGGGCCGGCGGCGCGGGCGGCGGATCGAGTTCCGCACGACCTCCTTCCCGCCGGGTACCGCCAGCGGTCTCGCCCTCGACCTCGGCGAGCGCGACCTGGTCATCGTGGAGAAGCTGACCGCTCCCGACCACCAGGTCATCATCACCGGACACGAACTGCGCCACCTGGAGCTGGGGCACTGTCACCAGCACCTCGACGAGGGTTCCGTGGCCGCCCGGCTCCTCGACCACGACGCCGACCTGCGCGGCGTGGTGACCTCGGTGCTGTCGGTGGCCGGCCGGCAGAGCCCCGCGCTGGTGGAACGGGACGGGTCCCGGGCCCGCCGGCAGCAGCGGGAGGAAGAGGCGGCCGAGCAGTACGGCCTGGAACTGGCGCACGCGGTGCAGCACCTGCTGGCTGCACCCGGCCCGACCCCCTTCGACCGGGGGACGACCTCCGGACGGATCGGGGCCGCCCTCGGCCATCCGGGCGGCAGAGGCTGACGGTGTCGGATCCCCTCTTCCTGATCCCGTCGGTGTTGGGGGCCGTGGCGATCCTGATGCGGCTGCCCAGCCTGCTGCGCGATCCCCGCGACCCGCTGCTGCGGGCCGTGACGGCGTTCCTGTTCTCCACCACCGGGGTCTTCTTCTTCGGGGCCGTCCCGATGATCGCGAAGGTCAACGCGGTGAGCGGGATCCCGAACCTCGCGGCCCCCTTCGTCTACACCTGGGTGATGGCGTGCTCCGGCTCGGGGATCGTGCTGGTCATCAACTGGCGCGGGGGTCCGCCCGAGCGCATCCGGCGGGCCAGTCGGGGCTGCGTCGCGGGCTACGCGGCCCTGAGCGTGGCCCTGTTCGTCCTGTTCGCGCTCGGGGACGCGCCGGTCGAGCGGCTGCGCGACCTGGACACGTACTACGCGAACACCCCGTACATCCGTGAGATGATCGTCCTCTATCTGCTGGCCCACGGAGCGGCGGCCGTGACCATGTCATCGCTGTGTTGGCGCTGGTTGCCGCACGTCACGGGAGAGCTCCGGGCGGGGCTGGCCCTCATGATGGCGGGATACGCGCTCACCCTCGGCTACGCCCTGTGCAAGTTCGCCGCCGTCGGCGCACGGTGGGCGGGCCTCGACTGGGACGTGCTGAGCACCGATGTCGCCCGCGCCCTCAGCGCGGCGGCGGCCCCCCTGGTGGCGTTCGCCTTCGGGGTGCCGCTGGTCGTGCAGCGGCTGCGCGAGCCCTGGCGGGACTGGACCCGCTACCGGCGGTTGGGGCCCCTCTCGCGGCTGGTGGGGAACCTCGCGCCGCGCGCCACGACGGTGCGGATGGTGCTGCTCTGCCCCGTGGGCGTACGTCGGCTCCAGCGCGAGTCCGCGATCCGTGACGGTCTGCTCACCCTGAACCCGTACTTCGACCTCGGGCTGCGCGCCCGCGTGTTCGAGGCGGCCCGGGCGCGCGGCGCGTGCCCGGACGAGGCGTCGGCCGGCGCCGACGCCGCCATGTTGCTGGCCGCCGTGCGCGCGTTGCGCGCGGATCCCGAGCGGCGGGTGATCACGTCGTCGCGCGGTCTGCAGGAAGGGACGGGCGAGTACGGCGATCTCGTCCGGATCTCGCAGTCACTGTCACACACCCCCGCCGGCAACGGAGCCGGGCCGCGTGGTGTCCGAGCCTCAGGGGGCACCTCATGAACAACGCGCACTACTACGTCCTCGTCGCCCTGCTGTTCGCGGCCTTCGCGCTGCGCGGGCCGGGGGTGCTGCGGTACTGGCGCGATCCACTGGTCCGTTCGGTGTCGGTGCTGTTGCCCCTGGCCGCCGCCGTGTTCTTCTTCGCGGCGCCGCCGACGGTGGCCAAGGTGAACGCGCTGACGGGCGTGGCGAACTTCTCGGCCCCCCTGGTGTACGGGATCGTCGCGGCCCTCAGCGCCGCCCTCGTCAATCTGACGATCACCTGGCGGGGCGGCCCCGAGGAGCGGCGTCGCTCCGCCACCCGCTGGTGCGTCGGCGCCTACGGGGTCCTGATCGCGACGCTGTTCACGCTGTTCGCGCTCGGGGAGGCGCCCGACGAGCGGCTGCGGGACTTCGACACGTACTACGCGAACACGCCGTTCGTCCGCGAGATGATCGTGCTGTACCTGCTGGCGCACGCGTCGGCGAGCGCGATCCTGGCCTCGCTGTGCCGGCGTTGGGCGCGCGACGTGGCGGGACTGCTGCGCGTCGGGCTGCTGATCATCGTGTACGGGTCCGCCCTCGCGCTCGTCTATGACACGTGCAAACTGGCGGCCGTGGGCGCGCGCTGGACGGACCACGACTGGGACGTCATGAGCACGACGGTGGCGCCGGTGGTCGCCTCGGTGGCCTCGCTGTTCCAGTGCGTGGGCCTGGCCCTGCCGTCCGTCGGGCACGGGGTGGCCCGGCAGTGGCGGGCCTGGTCGCAGTACAAGCGGCTGGGTCCGCTGTGGCGGATCACGCGCGCGGTGACCCCGTACGAGCTGGTGCGCCTGCCGTGGTGGTCCTCGCTCGGCAAGCGGCACCTGCGCCGGACCTGCGACATCCGCGACGGGCTGCGGCTGCTGACGCCCTATTTGGAGCGGGAGACGGAACCGGCCGGGGAGTTCGGCGTCCGGCCCGACGGCGGGCCCTCGGCGCAGGCGGCCCCCGGGCGGGGCGGCGGGCCGACGGGCGCGGGCGGTCTCGCGCCCGGGTCGGCGCGGTACGTCTCCCTGGTGGTGGCGGCGTACCGGACGCTGCGTCCCGGTGCGGTGGATCCCGGGTCCGGCGGGTTCGAGACCATGCTCCAGGGCGACGACGACAAACTGGTCCGGCTGTCCGACGCGGTGCGCGTCCTCGCGGTGCTCGACGCGGCCCCCGACTCGCCCCGTCCGCCCGCGACACCCCGGAGAGCGGTGACATGACCGACCCTCGCGACCTCCGGTCCCCGTTCGGGCGGCGACGGGCCGTCGTCATCGGCGGGAGCCTGGCCGGCGCCCTGGCCGCCGCGGCGCTGCGCGACGTGGTGGACGAGGTCCTCGTGCTCGACGGCGACGGGCTCTCCGACGGGACGGCGGCGCGCCGGGGGCTGCCCCAGGGCCGGCACGCGCACCTGTTCTGGAGCGGTGGGGTGCGGGCCGCCGAGCAGCTGCTGCCCGGGGTGACCGACCGGTGGCTGGCGGCGGGGGCGCGGCGCGTGCCGATCCCCACCGGGATGGTCGGCTTCAGCGCGCAGGGCTGGTTCCGGCGTTGGGGTCGGGCCGAGACCCATTTCGTGATCGCGTGCACCCGTCCGCTCCTGGACGCCGTGCTGCGCGAGGCGCTGACGGCCCGCCCGGGCGTGCGGGTGCTGGAGCGCAGGCGGGTGGTGGGCCTCGTCGGCAGCGCGCTGCGGATCACCGGGGTGCGGGTGCGCGGGGCCGACGGTCGCGAGGAGGTCCTGGAGGCGGACTTCGTGGTCGACGCGAGCGGTCGGGGGTCGCGGGCTCCCGCGTTCCTGCGGGCGTTGGGGGTGCCGGCCGCGCCGGAACGCTCCCTGGACCTGGGTCTGGTGTACGCGACGCGGGTCTTCCGCGCCCCCGAGGGGGCCGAGGGTTTCCCGATCGTGGCCGTGCACCCGCTGCCGCGGACCGGGCGTCCCGGGCAGGGCGCGAGCATCCTGCCCGTCGAGGGCGGGCGGTGGATCGTCACGGCGGTGGGCACCCGAGGGGGCGAACCGAGCGGGGCGGCCGCGGACTTCGAGTCCTTCACGCGGGGGTTGCGCCACCCGATCGTCGGCGAGATCATCTCGCGGCTGGAGCCGCTCACGGACGTGGCGGTCAGCCGCAGCACCCGCAACACGCGGCGCATGTTCGAGCGGGTGCGGCGTTGGCCGGAGCGGTTCGTGGTCCTCGGGGACGCGCTGGCCGTGTTCAACCCGCTCTACGGGCACGGCATGTCGGCCGCCGCGCGGGCGGCGCTGGTCCTGCGGAACCTGGTGCGGGTGGACGGGGTGGAGGCGCCGCGGCTGGCGCGCCGGGTGCAGCGGGCCGTGGCCCGGCCCGTCTCCGCCGCGTGGGACCTCGCGGTGGGGCAGGACGTGTTCTTCCCCGGGGTGCGGGGCGGCGGGCCGAGCCGCCGGGACCGGGTGGTGGCCGGGTACGTCGACCGGCTGGTGCGCACGAGCTGCGGGGACTTCGCGATGGTGCGGGACCTGACGGCCGTGACCTCGCTCCAGGCGCCGCTGGCGACGCTGGTGCGGCCGCGGGTCCTGCTGGGCGCCGCGCGCGGGCCGCTGTTGCCGCCGCTGTCGGGTCCGCCGCTGTCGCACCGCGAGCGGGCCCTCGTACGGCTCGACGGGGGGCCGGCGCGGGCCTCCGGGTGACGGTCGCGGAGGCCGGCCCGGGCACGGACGCGGACGCGGGGGTCAGTGGATCACGCGGAAGCTGCGCCAGGGCCGGGTGTGGGGGGCCGTCACGTTCGAGAGGGTGGTGGCCACGTAGGTGCCCTCGGGGCGGTCCTCGTCCTCCTTCGCGCAGTCGAGGGAGCGGTAGAGGACGATGTCGACGAGGGTGTTGTTCTCCACGTGGGCGGCGCCCTCGGGGAGGGCGATGGGGTGGCAGCCCCGTACCAGGGTGTTGGAGTAGCTCACCTCGACCGGCGAGTCGTGCGAGCGGAAGCTCAGCATGCCGACGGTGCTGCGCCCGAGGCCCGAGCAGGCGGTGGCGGTGAGCAGCAGTGCGGCGGCCCCGGTGATGACGCCGATGCGCCGGCGGTGGGTCGTCATGGCACGGTCCTCGTCTGTGTGGTGACGGCTGTCCTGGCCACAGCCTGCATCCGGGGTGTCCGCCCGGCATCCGTTGCGCGGCCGGGCGGATGAATCCCCGGCGGGTGTGCGGGGCCGGCCCGGCCGCGCGGCGGCGCGGTGTCGGGGTGTCGGGGGCGTACGGGCGTCAGGGGGCGTGCGGGCGTCAGGGGCGGACGAAGGCCGCGGCGTAGCGGGCCGCCTCCCGGGGGCTGTGGCCGACCCAGCCGAGGTGGCCGTCGGGGCGGACGAGGAAGAGGCCGTCGCCGTAGGGCGCGTACGAGGGGATCCGTACGGTGGGGACGCCGGGGAGGTGGGGCGGCTCGGCGTGGGGGCCGACGGCGAGCAGGGTCCAGTGGGGGCCCCGGTAGGCGTCGAAGAGGCGGATGCCGCCGGGGGCGCCGTCGGGGGCCCGGTCGCCCGCGCGCAGGGCGTCCTCGGGCAGGTCGGGGCGGGTCTCCACGGAGATCGGGGAGCGGCGGTAGCCGAGGCCGAGCTGGCGGGTGGCGGCGCCGCGTCGGGCCTCGCCGCGGTGGATGCGGGTGGTGAGGCCGAGCATGTCGGCGGCGACGGGTCGGCGTTCGTGCTCGTAGGTGTCGAGGAGGGCGGCGTCGGCGGCGCCGGTGAGGACGGCCGCCAGTTTCCAGCCCAGGTTGTAGGCGTCCTGGACGCTGGTGTTCAGTCCCTGGCCGCCGGCGGGCGAGTGGACGTGGGCGGCGTCGCCGATCAGGAGGACGCGGCCGTCGCGAAAGCGGTCGGCCAGCGCGGCGCGGGGTCGGAAGTCCGAGGCCCAGCGCACCTCGGTCACGTCCTCGGGGGCCAGGTGGGTGCGGGCGGCGATGGTCGCGCGGACGCCTTCGGGGCCGGTGTCGATCCGGGTGCCCGCGGGGAAGCGTGCGGCGATCTGGAAGTCCCGGGTGCCGGCGAGCGGGCAGATCGCGAGGAAGTCGGCGGTGTCCGAGGGCGGGAAGACGTGCCAGTTGTCGCGGTCGAGGCCTTCGATGCGTACGTCGGCGACCAGCATGGGGTGGGGGTCCACCTCCTCGCCGGTCATGGGGATGGCGAGGGCGCGGCGCACGGTGGAGCGGCCCCCGTCGGCGGCCACGAGGTGGCGGGCGCGTACGGGGGCACCGGTGGCGAAGGCGGCGGTCACGCCGTCCGCGTCCTGCGCGACGCCGGTCAGTTCCCGGCCGAAGGCCACCTCGCCGCCCAGTTCGCGCAGGCGGGCGTGGAGGATCTCCTGGGTGCGCCACTGGGGAACCATCCAGGGCTCGCGGTGGGCGGAGCCCTCGTCGAGGTCGTTCTCGTCGAACATCCGGTACTCGCCGCGGCGGCGCCCGTCCTGCCAGATCATGCCGACCGGGTAGGGGCCGCCGGCGGCCCGGATCTCCTCGCCCACGCCGAGGTCGTCGAGGACCTCCAGGGTGCGGGGCTGGAGGCCCTTGCCGCGCGAGCCCGGGAAGAGCGTCGCGGAGCGCTCCACGACGAGGGCGCGGGTGCCCCGGCGGGCGAGGTCGACGGCGAGCGCCAGTCCGGCCGCTCCGGCTCCGACGATCAGTACGTCCGTGTCCACGATCCCACTCCTTAACACCGTTAAGTACATGACCGTCCGAGGGTGCACTTAACAGCGTTAAGCCGTCAAGCGCGGCGGCCGTTAAGCTGTCGCCGTGGCTACTCGCAGATCCCCCAGGCTGGACAAGAAGCAGGCCGTCGAGACCGCGCTGCGCCTGCTGAACGAGGTCGGCCTGGACGGGCTGAGCCTGCGGGCCATCGCCAAGGAGCTGGACGTCCAGGCCCCCGCCCTGTACTGGCACTTCAAGAACAAGCAGGACCTGCTCGACGAGATGGCGACGGAGATGTACCGCCGGATGGTCGCGCGGGGGCGCCCCGCCCCCGACGCCGACTGGCGCGAACGGCTCCTGGAGGCCAACCGGGGCCTGCGCGCGGCCCTGCTGGACTACCGCGACGGCGCGAAGGTCTTCAGCGGCACCCGCTTCACCGGCACCGAGCACGCGGAGCGGATGGAGGCGGAGCTCGCCGCCCTGGTCGGGGCCGGTTTCACGCTGCCGCAGGCGGTGCGCGCCACCACCACGACCTACCTCTTCACCCTCGGCTTCGTCACCGAGGAACAGGGCGTCCAGCCCCTGCCGGGCGAGCGCCGGGAGGGCTTCGACGTGGCCGAACGCGCGGCGCGCATGGCCGCCTTCCCGCTCGCCGCGGCGGCGGGCGCCGACCTCTTCCAGGACTACGACGCGGGGTTCGAGGAGGGGCTGCGGCTGGTGGTCGAGGGCATCGAGGCGCGCTACCGCACCGCCTGAGGGGCCGTCACCGGTGTCCCGTCCGCCCCCCTGCGAGGGCCGTGACCGTATGGGAGAGGATGGCATTCCGTTCCGATCGCGCACACGCGTCCGAACGGGGACACCACGCAACACGACCCGACAGGTGACAAGGTGACGACACGACACATACGGCGCCCGGCGACACCCCTCGCCTCCGCTTCGCCCTCCGGAGCGGCCGCGGGCCGATCGGAGGCGGTCCGTTGACCCGCGACCTCGTCCTCCACGACTGGATCGTGGCCGCCATCGCCCTGGCCTCGGGCTGCGTCGCCGCCCTGCTGCTGCGGGTGCTGATGAAGTGGCTCGGCAAGCACGCGAGCCGCACGCGTTGGAGCGGGGACGACGTCATCGTCGACGCGCTGCGCTCGCTCGCCCCCTGGGCGGCCGTCATCGCCGGCGCGGCGGTGGCGGGTTCGGCGCTGCCGCTGACCGCGCGGATCTCGGGGGTGGTGAACCAGACCCTCACCGCCCTGCTGATCTTCATCGCGACGCTGACGGCGGCCCGGGTCGTCGCCGGGCTC
Organism: Streptomyces sp. NPDC048606; assembly: GCF_040650855.1. NCBI lineage: Bacteria > Bacillati > Actinomycetota > Actinomycetes > Kitasatosporales > Streptomycetaceae > Streptomyces > Streptomyces sp. NPDC048606. The sequence goes on from NZ_JBEZIB010000048.1 coordinate 42,082, forward strand.
GTCCGGGCCGTGGCCGCCTCCCGTACCGGGGTCGCCGGCTCGGCCACCATCTTCGTGAACATCACGCGCGTCGTGGTCCTCACGATGGGCGTCCTGGTCGCCCTGGAGACCGTCGGGGTGTCCATCGCACCGCTGGTCACCGCCCTCGGCGTCGGCGGTCTCGCCGTGGCCCTGGCGCTCCAGGACACGCTCGCCAACCTCTTCGCGGGCGTCCACATCCTCGCCTCGAAGACCGTCCAGCCGGGCGACTACATCCGTCTGAGCAGCGGCGAGGAGGGCTACGTCGTCGACATCAACTGGCGCAACAGCGTGGTGCGCAACCTGTCGAACAACCTGGTCATCATCCCCAACGGCCGGTTGGCCAAGACCAACATGACCAACTACACGCAGCCGGAACAGAAGCTGACCATCCTCGTGCAGGTCGGCGTCGGCTACGACAGCGACCTGGAGCACGTCGAGCGGGTGACGCTGGACGTGGTCGACGGGGTGATGGCCGACGTCCTCGGCGCCGACCCCGGCCACGAGGCGGCCGTCCGCTTCCACACCTTCGCGGACTCCCGGATCGGCTTCACCGTGATCCTCGGGGTCGGCGAGTTCAGCGACCAGTACCGCATCAAGCACGAGTTCATCAAGCGGCTGCACCGGCGCTACCGGGCCGAGGGCATCTCGATCCCCGCCCCCACCCGTACGGTCTCCCTCCACCACGCCGACGGGGGCGCGCCGGTGCCGACGCTCCCCCACCAGCGCGACGCCCCGCCGACGGTCCTGGCCGACAGCGGTCGCTGACCGGCGGTCCGCCGGGCCCCGGGCCGCCTCAGCGCCGGGACAGCTCAGCGCCGGGACAGCTCGCTCGGGGCCTCCTGGACGACCCAGCCGTTGCCGTCGGGGTCCTCGAAGGTCAGGAACGAGTTCCAGGTGCCGCCCTTGCCCTCCTCCCAGCCCGTGGCCCCGACGTGCCGGACCGGGGAGACCTCGACCCCCCGGTCCAGCAGCGCGGCCCGGGCCGCCTCGATGTCGGTGACGCACAGTTGGAGACCGTGCAGGGTGCCCGGGGCCATCGTCCTCGTCCCCGGCGCGGGCGGCATGCCCTCCAGCAGCGCGATCGAGCACCGGGAGCCGGGCGGGGTCAGCTGCACGACGCGCGTGCCGGGCGCCACCTCGTCGTCCACGTCGACGGCGAAGCCGACCGCGTCGGCGTAGAACGCCTTCGCCCGGTCCACGTCCGTGACGGGGACCGGGACGACCTCCAGCGTCCAGTTCATGGGAAGCCTCCTCCTGGGTGCGGGCCCTCCCCGTACCCTGCTCGACCCCACCCTCCCGCACCCGGGCCGACGCGCCGCCGAGGGCACCCGGCGCGTCGGGGCCGGGACCGGACCGGACGGGCCCGGACGGGTCACCGCGTCGGGCGGCGGCTCCCGGACAGGGAGAGGGAGTGCACCCACGGCTCGGCCGACAGGGACTCCACGTCCCGGCGCGAGAGGGTGCCGGTGAGCACCGTACGGTCCGGACCCTCGCCGTCCGCCCCCTCCACCCCGGCCCCCCTCAGCCGTTGCCACTGCTCGGGCGACGGCCGCTGCGTGAGCCGGACCAGGACCGACAGGTCCCGGGCGGCCGGGTCGCGGCCCTCGGCGTCCACGGCGAGGGAGAGGGCCGCGTCGAGCTTCCCGTAGTCCATCGGCCGACGCTCAAAGACCGGTGGCGTCGAGGAGCCCGTGGCCCCACTTCGGGTGGAAGGTCCCCGCACCGCCGCCGGGCACGCGGGCGTTGGCCTTCAGCAGCTCCTTGAACCCCTCGGGGTCGCAGGTCGCGTCGCGTTCCAGCACCAGCGCCGCGATCCCCGCGATGAACGGGGAGGCCATGCTCGTCCCCTGCATCCCGACGTCGCGCGGGCTCGTGATGAACTCCCGCGGCTGGTCGCGGGCGTCGCGCGACAGCGAGGAGATGATGATGGCGCCGGGCGCCGCGACGTCCGGCTTGGGCGTCCCGTCGCGCAGCGGCCCCTCGCTGCTGAAGGAGGCGATGTCGCCGAGCTCCAGCCAGGGGGCCCGTTCCTCGACGCCGTCGATGTCCTTCCACTCCGTACGGGTGGTGGCGGCGGCGACCGTGACCGCCGAGGGGGCCGCCCCCGGCGAGCCGATCTTCAGCGCGTCGTGCACGACCGGCCCGCTGAACTGCGGTTGGGGCCGCGCGTCGGGGCCCCCGAGCATCCACACGTCGACCGTCCCGTCGGCGACGCTCTCCCCGCGCACCAGCAGCCGCCACGGGCCCCGGGGCGCCCCGGGACCGAGCGGCTCCGGTTGGACCTGCACGAAGAAGTTGACGTCCCCGTTGTCCGGGCTGGGGCCGGGGGTGACGATCTGGACCAGGCCCTCGTCCAGCTCGAACTCCGCCGCGGGGCTCGCCGACGTGCGCACCGGCCGGAAGGGCGTCGTCACGCCGGAGGGGGTGGCCATCGCGATCTCGAAGCGGTCGCCGCCCCCGTACCAGCCGTTGAGCGCGAAGACGTCCGGCTCGCCGTCGAGGATCCCCGGATGGCAGGGGACGGAGCGCACCGCGCCCTCCGCGATCCGCAGGCGGGCGTGGATGTCGTCGTCGCCCTCGTTCCCGGCGGCGCACACCACGATCCGGCCCGGCCCCGACTCCTCCTCGATCGCCCGGGACATGGCGTCGGTCCCGTCGTGCGGGTCGGAGTGCCCGCCGAGGCTCAGGTTGACCACGGCCGGCAGCCCGAGGTCGCGCGCCACCCGGAAGACGTACTGGACGGCGTCGATGATGTGCGCGTCCTGGAAGTCGGTCTTCACGATCACCAGACGGGATCCGGGGGCGACCCCGCTCGTCCCGGCGGCGATGCCCGCCACGTGGGTGCCGTGCCCCTCCACGTCCCGGGACAGCGTGCCCGAAGCCCCCGCGCCCGGCTGGGGTTGGCGGAACTCGGCGCCGTACCGGCCCTCCGGCACCCCGTCGCCGCCGCGGATCGTCTGGTCCCAGATCCGGTCGATCCGGCCGGCGAACGCCGGGTGGCGGGGGTCGATGCCGGTGTCGACCACGCCGACGACGACGCCCTGGCCGTCGGTGCCGGAACTCTCCCGGAACCGCTGTACGTGGACCTTCTCCTGAGCCAGGTTCAGGCACGGCCGCAGGCGCGTGGAGGGCACGATGCGCCGCACGGCGGGGTGCGCGGCGAGGCGTTCGAGCGCGTCCAGGGCGACGATGGCGGTGCGGACGGTGCGACCGCCCGCGTTGACCACCACGCCGTCCCCGAGGCCGTGTTCGTCCGGGCCCTGCCCGAGGTCGGCCTCGGGATCACAGATGAGGGACACCACCATGCGCAGCGGCTTGGCCCGTTCGCGTACGGAGACCAGGCCGAGGGTGCGGGCCTGGGGGGCGAGCGGGGCGCGTCGACGGCCCTGCTGTTCGTAGCGTTCGTAGACCGCCGCCAACGGGGGCGCCAGCTTGGTGAAGTCCATGGCCGCTTCTCCTTCTCACCCGGGGGAACCGGACGTGCCGGTCTGCGGGCCAGGGTCGACCCGGCGCACGGCGGCCCGGCGGGCGACGGGGCCGCCCGGATTCGAACGTCACACGATGTGAGGACGCCGCGTGCCGGCCGGTCGAGCGCGCGGGGGCGGTGTGCGCACCGGACGTGCGCCGTCCGCTCCCCCGCCGGGGTACGGTGCCAGGCGGCGCGGTCCGGGCGCGCGGGCAGGGCTGGTCCGGGGCGCGCGAGCGACGTCATCCACGAACAGACAAGGTGAACATGTTCGATTCGGTGCAGGAGAATCCGTACCCCGACAGCCACGTCCTCGGCGAGGGCGCCCCGCCGCACCCCCAGCTGACGCCGGTGCTGGCGCTGCTGGGGCGCTGGCACGGTCGGGGGGAGGGCCACTACCCCACCCTGGAGCAGGACTTCCGGTACGAGCAGGAGGTGACCTTCAGCCACGACGGGCGGCCGTTCCTGCGTTACGAGGCCCGTGCCTGGCTGGTGGACGGGGACGGGGCGCCGGTCCGTCCGGCCGGGCGCGAGGCGGGCTGGTGGCGGGTGACGCCGGACGCCGGGCTGGAGGTCGTGCTCGCCCACCCGACGGGAATCGTCGAGACGTACGTGGGCGCGGTGTCGGGTACGGAGATCGAGATCGAGACGAAGGACGTGGCGCTGACCCCGCTGGCCAAGGAGGTCACCGCGACGCGCCGGCACTACGCCCTGGACGGGGACCTGCTGACGGTGGTCCACGACATGGCGGCGGTGGGGCAGCCCCTGCAACACCACCTGACGACGCGGCTGCGGCGCCGCTCCTCCTGACGGGCGACGGGCCCGCCGCCCCGGGGTCGCAGACGGGCGGCTTCCGAGGCCATGGAGGCGCGGGCGGTGCGCTGGTCGGCGGCCGTCCAC
>NZ_JBEZIB010000049.1:0-46293 GCF_040650855.1 Streptomyces sp. NPDC048606
TGCACAACCTCGCCCTCGCCGGATAGGCCTACGGGCGGTACAGCAGCCCACTATCCCCGAGGCAACTCAAAGATCATTTACGGGACAACCCTTAGTCGGCCGGCCCCGCCGCCCTCGCGGCCACCCGCCCGTACCCCCGTCCCGGAGCTCCCACGCCGCACGCCGGCCCTGTCGGCGGGGGAGCGACGTGCGCGGCGCGGGTTGAATTCGAATCACGAAAGGCCGGAATCCGGAATGTGGGGGAGTAGCGAGATGCGGAGTGGTGGATCTGGAGATCAATACGGAATTCGACCCTCAGGTTTGTTCAGCGCACAGTCGGCCGTACGGGCTTCACCCCTCTTTTCGCCATGTCTCTGTCCTGTTTCGATGCTTACGGAGATCCGGACCCACGGCTACGCTCCATCCGGCAACGGGGGGAGCCGTCGCGGGTGGGAACACCCGGAATATTTGCTGCCCCTTTTGTTGGAAGCGGTCCGCCTCGCGCACGAGATCAGACGAAGGAACTGCCATGCCCATTTCTCGTCAGCGTCCCGCGTGGACCGCCCGTGTGGCCGTGACCACCCTCGCGGTCTCGGCCGGATTGGTGAGCCCGCCCGCCGCCCTCGCGGCCACCGGCCCGGAAGCCGCAGCCGGGCGGTTCCCCTCCGTCGTGCGGCTGGCCATCGGAGCGGAAGCCGACTCCCGTGCCTGTACCGGCGTCGTGGTCGAACAGATGTGGATCGCCGCCGCCGCGAGCTGCTTCGCCACGACCCCCGGCTCCCCGGTCCCGGCCGGCAGACCCGCCCTGAGGAGCACGGCCACCCTGAGCACCGGCCAGACCGCCGAGGTCACCGAGCTCGTCCCCCGTACCGACCGCGACTTCGTCCTGGCCCGCCTGGCCGCGCCCGCCACCGGCGTCACACCGGTCAAGCGCGCCACCGCCGTACCGCCTGCCGGCACCGAACTCACCACCGCCGGCTTCGGACGGACCAAGACCGAGTGGGTCGTCGACAAGCCCCACACCGGCACCTTCATCATCGGCTCCACCGACGCCACCACCCTCACCCTCAACGGCCGGGGCTCCGACACCATCTGCAAGGGCGACGCCGGTGGCCCCCTCCTCGACCCGGCCGGCGACCTGATCGGCGTCAACAGCCGCTCCTGGCAGGGCGGCTGCCTCGGCACCCCGTCCACCGAGACCCGCACCGGAGCCGTCGGCTCCCGCACCGACGACCTCCACGCCTGGATCGAGGAATCCGTCCGCCGGACCACCCCGCGCGACTTCGACGGCGACGCCCGATCCGATGTGGTGATGGCCTACTACCACCAGAACGGTTCGGTCGGTTTCTACACCGCTTTGGGTGGAGCGGGCGGCGGTTTCGGTGACTTCTCCGTGGGTTATACGGTTCCGCCGGTGAGCTGGGATCGGTCGTCGATGAAGTTGTTCGCGGGTGATTTCAATGGTGATCGGCGTGCTGATGTGGGGATGATGTACCGCTTCGGTGATGGTGCGATCGGTATGTTCACGGGCTTGTCGGACGGTGCGGGCCACATCCAGCCCTTTACCGCGAGTGCTCGGGTGCCGGCGAGTGCGGGTTGGAACTGGGATGCGATCGATCTGTTCCCGGGTGATTTCAACGGTGATGGTCGGTCCGATGTGGTGATGGCCTATTACCACCAGAACGGTTCGGTCGGTTTCTATACTGCTTTGGGCGGTGTGGGCGGTGGGTTCGGTGATTTCTCCGTGGGTTATACGGTTCCGCCGGCGAGTTGGGATCGGTCGTCGATGAAGTTGTTCGCGGGTGATTTCGACGGTGATCGGCGTGCTGATGTGGGGATGATGTACCGCTTCGGTGATGGTGCGATCGGTATGTTCACGGGCTTGTCGGACGGTGCGGGCCACATCCAGCCCTTTACCGCGAGTGCTCGGGTGCCGGCGAGTGCGGGTTGGAACTGGGATGCGATCGATCTGTTCCCGGGGGATTTCAACGGTGATGGTCGGTCCGATGTGGTGATGGCCTATTACCACCAGAACGGTTCGGTCGGTTTCTATACCGCTTCGGGTGGAGCGGGCGGTGGGTTCGGTGATTTCTCCGTTGGTTATACGGTTCCGCCGGCGAGTTGGGATCGGTCGTCGATGAAGTTGTTCGCGGGTGATTTCGACGGTGATCGGCGTGCTGATGTGGGGATGATGTACCGCTACGGTGACGGCGCGATCGGTATGTTCACGGGCCTGTCCGACGGCGCCGGCCACATCCAGCCCTTCACGGGCAGTGCGCGCGTCCCCGCCGGTGCGGGCTGGAACTGGAACGCCATCCAACTCCCCTGACCACGCGGATCACACGCCCACGGCACGTCGTCCTCACGAAGGAAGAGACATGTTCGTACTTTCCGCACGCACGGCTCGGGCCGCCGGTTTCCTGGCCGCCACGGCCCTGATCACCCTCGGCGTCGTCCCCGCCACCCCGGCCGCCGCGGCGACGGGACCCGAGGTCGCCACGGGCAAGCACCCCTACGCGGTACGAATCGCACTCGGCGGCGAAACCGACGGTCGAGCCTGCACCGGGACGCTCGTCGACCGGTACTGGGTCCTGACCGCCGCGAGCTGCTTCGCCACCGTCCCCGGCACCACCGTCCCCGCCGGCCCACCCGCGATACGTGCCACCGCCACCCTCGGCGACGGCAGGACCCTCGGCATCACCGAGCTCGCGCCGCGCGACGACCGCGACGTCGTCCTTGCCCGACTGGCCTCACCCGTCGTCGGCGCCCCGACGGCGAAACTCGCCACCTCCGCCCCGACCGCAGGCGCCACCCTGAGCGCGGCCGGATTCGGCCGCACGAGGACCGAGTGGGTGCCCGACAAGCCACACGCCGCGGCGTTCACGCTCAACAGCTCCGACGCCACCTCCCTCACCCTCACCGGCAAGGGGACGGACGCGATCTGCAAGGGCGACACCGGCGGCCCCCTCCTGAACGCGGCCGACCAACTCGTCGCCGTGAACTCCCGCTCCTGGCAAGGTGGTTGCCTGGGCACCGCCACCACCGAAACCCGCACCGGCGCCCTCTCCGCCCGCGTCGACGACCTCGGACCCTGGCTCCGAAAGGTCACGCTCACCACCGCCTCCATCGTGAACACCCTCAGCGGCAAGTGCGCGTACGTCAGCTGGCGCACCCCCGAGAACAGCGCACCCGCCGTCATGGTGGACTGCGACCCGCAGTACACCGACCAGATCTGGAAGTTCGTGCCCGTCCCGGGCGGCGGTCACCTGATCCGCAACGAGTTCACCGGCCGCTGCCTCTTCGTCTCCTGGCGCACCCCCGACGACGGCGCACCGGTACAACAGTTCGACTGCAACCCGCAGTACAACGACCAGATCTGGAAGTTGGAACCGGTCCCCGCCGGCGGCTACCTCATCCGCAACGCCCAGACCAACCGCTGCATGCTGGTCTCCTGGCGCACCCCGGACAACGGCGCACCCGTCGTCCAGGTGGGCTGCGACCCGCAGTACATCGACCAGGTCTGGAAGCTCTGAGAGCCCGGAGGACGCGGGGGACCTGACCGGTCGGATGAGAACGCCGGCCGGTCGGGTGTCACGTGCCGAGACAGTGGCGACACTTTACGTGGTCCCCTGTCTCCGTACGTCGTACGTCGTACGGACGTCGCAGAGTGCGGCCCGGGCCGTCGCTCCCACCCGGGCCGCCCCCTCGGCCCTGTGGCTGTCAGAGGCGTCATGCACAGTGGAAGAGGCGATTCCTCGACGACCGGGGTGACCTCATGACACACGCGATCAGAGCGGAGGGTCTCACCAAGGCCTTCAAGGGCACCGCCGCGCTCAAAGGACTCGACCTCGAAGTCCCCCAGGGCACCGTTTTGGGCCTGCTGGGACCCAACGGGGCCGGCAAGACCACGGCGGTCCGGATCTTCGCCACGTTGCTGCATCCTGACGGGGGCCATGCCGAGGTCGGCGGCTACGAAGTGGTGCGCCAAGCCCGCCAGGTCCGGTCCCTGATCGGCCTCACAGCCCAGTCCTCCGCGGTGGACGACAACATGACGGGAACCGAGAACCTGGTGATGATCGCGCGCCTTCTCGGCATGACCCGCCCCGACTCGCGCGCACGGTCCGCCGAACTGCTGCGGCGCTTCCACCTGGAAGAGGCCGCGGGGCGCGCCGTGAAGACGTACTCCGGCGGGATGAGGCGACGCCTCGACCTCGCGGCGAGCCTGGTGGGGCGCCCCCGCGTCCTGTTCCTCGACGAACCGACCACCGGGCTCGATCCCCACAGCCGCGGCGAGGTGTGGGGAATGCTGCGTGGTTTGGTGTCCGAAGGCATGACCACCCTGTTGACCACGCAGTATCTGGACGAGGCCGACCGGCTCTCCGACAGCATCGTCGTCGTCGACCAGGGCACCGTCATCGCCCAGGGCGCTCCTGACGAGCTGAAGTCGCAGGTCGGTGGGCAGGTCCTCAGCGTGATGCCCGTGGAGGCCGCCGAGCTGGCGAGGGTCCGCGCGCTCGTGACGGAGGAAGCCGGCGCTCAGGCCGTGATCGAGGATCATCGCGTCATCGCCCCCGTCACCACCGACACGCTCATGCCGGGGGTGGTGCGACGCCTCGACCAGGCGGGCATCGCCGTGGCGGAGCTCACCCTGCGCCGCTCCTCGCTGGACGAGGTGTTCCTGGCCCTGACCGGTCACAAGGCACAGGCGGCCGGCCCGAAGGCGTCCGACGACGACCACACGCCCACAGGAGGTCCGTCATGACCGCCACGAACCTCCCGGGGGCGACTCCCCGTATGGGCAACCGCGTCCACGTGGGCGCGGCGCTGAGGCAGACGGCCACCATGGTGTGGCGGAGCCTGATCTCGGTGAAGCACAACCCGTTGGAACTCGTCGACTACAGCATCACGCCGATCATGTTCGTCTTCCTCTTCACGTACGTCTTCGGCGGACAGATGGCAGGCTCGCCGCAGGACTACCTGCAGTACGCGCTCGCCGGGATCATCGTGCAGAACACCCTGTTCATGAGCGTGTACACCGCGATGTCGCTCAACGCCGACCTGACGAAGGGGGTGTTCGACCGCTTGCGCAGCCTCCCCATCGCCCGCGCGGCACCCCTTTACGGACGCATCGTCGCCGACCTTGCGAAGCAGCTCTGGGCGATGCTGCTGATGATCGGTCTCGGCACCCTGCTCGGGTTCACCCTCACGGGCAGCGCCCTGGGCTTCCTGGGCGCGACGCTCCTTCTCCTGACCTTCGCCGCCGCCGTTTCCTGGACGGCCGTCCTGATCGGCATGCTGGCGGGCGACGCCGAGAAGGTACAGGTCTTCGCCTTCACGATCATCTTCCCGATCACCTTCGCGAGTACCGCCTTCGCCCGAGTGGAGACCATGCCGGGGTGGCTGCAGGCATGGGTCGAGTTCAACCCCGTCACGCACCTCTCGGACGCCTTCCGGGGGCTCCTGCTGGGCACCCCGGTCGGCTCGTCCGTCATGTGGTCACTGCTCTGGGCGGCGGGCATCACCGCGGTCTTCATGCCGCTGGCCCTGCGCGTCTACAACTCCCACGGCCGCTGACACCACCTCTCGTCCGACCGCGCTCGCGGCAGCCGATCCTCGTAGGAGCCGCGCTCGGTCACGAGTGGTCAGGCGGCGGCCGGTCCGTGCATGACCGGAGTGATGTCGCCACCGTCGCTGTGCTGCGGATCGGCACTCAGGTGGCCAGGGCGGGGACGGGAGTGGCGCCGGGGAGGTCGAGGAGGGATTTCGAGGGGAGGATCAGCTTGCCCGCTCGGGAGCCGCTGCCGACGAGGACGTGGGGGATGGCGAGGAGGCTCGGGTCCAGGAGGAGGGGCCAGTGCGGCGGGAGGCCGATGGGGGTGACCCCGCCGTACTCCATGCCCGTCGTCTCCACCACCACGCTCAGCGGCGCGAAGGAGACCTTGCGGGCGTCGAGGGCTTTGCGCGCCGCCCCGTTGAGGTCCGCGCGGGTTGCGGAGGGGATCAGGCAGGCCGCGTACCGGGTTTCCCCGCCTCGCTTCGCCGCCGCGACCACACAGTTCGCCGAGACCTCCAGCAACCCGCCGCCGTAGTGCTCCACGAACGTCGCCGTGTCCGCCCACTCCGGGTCGGTCATCGCGTGGATGATCTCCGAGGCGGCGGCGGGCCCCTGCCATTGGCGCAGGGCGGTTGCCACCGCCGGGACGAGGGCGTCGAGTCGATCCGTGGCGGGGGCGAGGTCCGTGAGGCCGTCGAAAACCGGAGGCAGGATGATCATGCTGGCCATACTGCACCACGCTCGCTGCTGCCCGCGGCTCGCGTGGTTCGACTGCCTGGTGCCAGGGTGCACTTCATGGATCGAGCAGAGGTATTGCTCATCGGAGGGCGCGCGGGCGCCGGCAAGACGACGGTGGGATAGGAGGTTGTGGCGTGCCTGCCGCAGCCGGGACGGCAGTGTCCCGGACCCGGAGGCTTTTCTCCAGGACGTAGGGTCCTAGTTGCTCACGCGGTGCGCCAGTACGGCCGAGGAAGCCGCGGCGACCTGTCTCTTCGTCCTGGCCGACGCCTACGTCACCGGCACCACGCTCGCGAAAGACGGCGGCGCGGCACTGGTGTGACACAGGCGCCACAACAGCCCTGAACGCACTCCCGCGGTGGTCGAACCGGCGCAGAAGCCACCAGGCTTCGGCACGTCGCAGCTACGACCGGCAGCGCTTCTCCGCCCCTCCAGCGCATGGAACGCGAAGTCACACTGGAGTGCTGGAACTAGAAGGGGTCCGCATCGATCACGAGCCTGCCGGTGGCGGCTGAACAGACTTCCCAGCGATCGCCGGTCCGGCGGAGGTCCAGGACGACCGCGATCGGTCCACCCGTCTTCGGCTTGAGGTCCACATTGACGGAGGCGCTGTCGCCGCTCGCGGTGGAGGAGACGATCTCGTGCTCGAAGACGGGAGTTGAGAACCCTCGGAGGGCGACCGCCGGGTCCTGCTCCACCTGCGGGCAGCCGCTCTCCGGCCCGCGCATCGGTGCGGCCCCCTCGCCACCCACCGTGTCCAGGTAGGAGTCCACCGCCTGGTGGAGCGGGCTGCGCCCCCACATGTCGGTCCCCGCGAATACCACGGTCACGACGATCGCGGCCACCACCAGCGGCACGCCCACCGAGAGGGCCACCAGCCACCGGCCGGTCCCTTGCCCACCCCGCGTCATGTATGCCCCCTTACGTCGGGACCTCGCGCCCCCGCACCCACTACCCGCAAGGACGCGACCGGACCCGCCTCCGTTCCCGCCCCGGGCTGCGAAGCGGTCCCGGCACGGTCCGGGGCGCATCCGAGCCGAGCCCCGGGCGGAAGGCCGGCTGTCCCGTATGGGGCCTCCATACCCTCGCCGCAGGCATCGGCCGTGACCGCGACGCCGTCATCGCCGGCCTCACCTTGCCCTGGAACTCCGGCGTCGTCGAAGGACACGTCAACCGGATCAAGATGCTCTAGCGACAGATGTTCGGCCGCGCAGGCTTCAACCTCCTGCGCAAACGGGTCCTGCTCGCCCCGTAGCCGTGTTGTCAGTACGTGATGCAAGGATCCGGGCGACCATACGCAAGGAGATCAGCATGGGCACCTGGGATACCGGTCCCTTCGACAACGACACAGCCGCGGACTTCGCCAACGCGCTCGACGAAGCCGAGCCCGAGGCGCGTGAAGCCCTGATCCGAGGCGTCCTCATTCGGACGATCGACGCCACCGGCTATCTCACGGAAGCGGAAGAGGCCGTGGCCGCCGCCGCTTTGATCGCGGCGCAATGCCCGGGAGGCGAACCCGTCGACATGTCCTACGGCCCGGAAAAGCCCATGCCCGTCTTCCCTTCCGACCTTCGGGTACTCGCCGACGAAGCCCTCGCCCGCATCGTCGACGACGAGGATGGGCCGGCCTCAAACCGGGTCGACCCGGAGGACTGGAAGCAGTGGCGAGCCATACTGACGCGCCTTCGCGCAGTGCTTGCCCCGCCACCCCCGTCCATTGCTCTCTTCGACGTCCAGCCGTAACGGAGCGTCACTCAGCACGGAAGCTGAGTCAGAACCACAACCCGTGAACAGAGCCATGCCGGAAGGCCACCGCAGAGTGTCCAGACAGTAGTTGATGCGGGCGAATTCAGCGGGGACAGGCGGGCGACGCCCTCGCCGCGCATCTCGGTGACGACCGGGATCTTCAACCTGCTGTGGGCGTTCTTCGTCGTGCTGATGATCGTGTGCCCCGGGTCCACGACGAGGGCGTGAACGGCATGTGGGACAAGTCGCGGCGTTCCGATGCCGGACGCGCACCCGGCGTTCATCAATCGACCGGTATATGTACGATCTGGAGTACGACGCCATCGTGGCGGCACGATCAAAGACGATCGCCCACGGGGTGGTACCCGTATACCCCGACGCCACCCCGTCCCTTCGAAGAGCCGCATCAAGGTGTCGATGCCAGTGGCTACCGGGCTCGACTGCAGGCTCTCCAAAAAGGCCCAAAGCGAATATGACTGCATATAGAGGACTTCCGGTGGACTTTTCTCATGTCATTAGCCTGCTGGGCGAGCCCCGGTTCGGCGGATTCTCGGACGCTCCCTCCGACCCGGCGTGGGATCGGCTGGAAGGCGAACTGGGGACGGTCCTCCCTGAGGAGTACAAGTCCTTCGTGTCGGCCTACGGTCCGTGCGTGCTCCACGGGACGTTCTACGTGTCGCACCCTCGGGGTGCCGCACTGAATCTCCCGGGGTTCATCAGCCGCGTGTCCCGGGAGGCGCGGGACTCCCAGGGTTACCACCCCGAGGAATTCCCGTACGCCGTCGCCCCGGAGCCCGGGGGACTGGTCCCCGTGATCGCCACGTTCGACAGCGACCTGGTGTTCCTGCGGCCGCCCGGCGACGGCGCCGACGAGTGGACCGTGATGATCCGCTGGGACACGTTCCGGTGGGAATGGCACCGCACCGGCTTCGTCGCGTTCCTGGAGCGCGTACTCGGCGAACCTGAGGAGATCCCGCTCATCAGCCGGGAATCCTTCGAATGGTCTGAGGTCCCGTACGAAGTGAGCGAGTACCAGGAAGCGGACACGCCGTCCTGAACTTCTCCGTTCCAAGACGCACGAAGACCCCGCTCAGTGGCGGGGTCTGAGAGGTTGGATTCGTCCGATGTTCCATCCCGAGATGAGCTGTGTGATGGCCTTAAGGGGGAACTCCAGGTGAGAACTACCTCTAAACGGCCGCACATCCTTGGGCCTGTGGGCCGTTCGCTTGTCCATCAGAAGGGAGGCTCGAGATCGCCGCGGCCATCGCTGTGTGGCCCGCAGTCCCAGGGCTCCTCCTGGGAAGGTTCAATTTCGGATACGTCGTGGCCCCATGCTTCGAGGGCCTTCCAGGCAATTCGCCGGTCAGGGGCGTCGCTGCTGGTGTCCAGGATGCGGCGCGCGTGCACGGCGAGGTGATCGCGGTGTTGGGCCAGCGCGGGGTGCTCGGCGAGGATGAGCGCGGCGAGGCAGGCGGCGTCGCGCACGGCCTCGTGACTGTCCTGTAGAAAGGGCGCGACGGCTCGGTAGAGCATCGGACGCAGGTCCCGGAAGCCGGCCACGAGGGTGCCGGGGGCGAGGAATCCGGGGAAGTACTGCCCAACGCGGTCTACGAAGTCGTCGGAGGCGTCGTAAACCATGGAAGCCAACCAGTTCAACAATGTCGCCCGGATGGGGACGCTGCGATACGGCCGGAGCGTCATGGTCGCCGGGTGGGTGAGGATGCCGGCGACATACGTGGCAACGGGGGCGGTGGCTTCGTAGATGGTGTTCTGGTGGCCGACCAACTCACTCAGTTCCGACAAAGCGGTGACCTGCACCTTGGGATCAGGCTCCAGCAGCCGTGCGAGGACTTCGGGCAGGCACTCGCCGTTCCCGAAAGCTGTCTGGAGCGAACGCCAATCAGTCTCCGCCAGAACTACCTGGTAGGGCGGCAAGTCAGGCTCGCGGGGCGCCCCGGCCGTGAGGCTGCTGTGAATCACAGGCCAAAGCTAGACCAGAATTCTGACACGAGTCCCGTCCGGGCCAGTTGGAAGCCGCTGCCCTTCCGGGGTGACGGGTGCGTCTGGGCCAAGCCCGGACGCCATGACAGCGCTCGTCGTCTGGCTCGACGACGCGGCTGCGAACAGGGCCGGCGCGGCGGACGACATGGTGATCAGCAACCAGGACCGCAGGTGGGTGGCGGTACGTGCGGAGCGGCTCCGTGCCACTCGCCTATATGGTTCGGATTTGATCATCGGACGGTGTGAAGAGTGAGGGGCGCGGGCGTGCGCGGTTGGAAGAGCATCATCGGAACTTCGGGGATGGTTGTGGTGCTTGCGGGGTGCGGTGGCGGGTCTTCGGAGTTGACGTCCGAGCCGCTCGGCAAGGACACGGGAATCCGTTACGAGGAGCCGCGGGTGCCCACGGTGAAGGGAATGACCTGCGACCGTGTTCGGGGTTCGCTCCGGTACGGGCTTCGTGCCCGTACCGCCGACACGTTGCCCAAGCACCAGGGCAAGAAGGATTCCGAGGAGTACACCTGCTACGGACCGGAGCGGATCAGTCTCGCCGTCCAAGGGCGCACCGTGGCCGCACCTCACATCGCCGCCGAGTACAACCTGTACGCAGCCGTCCCGGACCCGCTCAAAACCGTCAAAGACGTGTACACCAAGTCTCTGGCGCAGCAGAGCGAACGAACCCTGGTCGGCGAGGCGACGACGGTCACCACGCAGACGGCCGCACTCACCTGCCAGCAGAACGTGTGGAACTCGCACCCCATGACCACCTGCTTGTGGGCGAACCACGGAGCGGTCGGTGCGGTAGACCTCTTCCCGCCCGCCGGCCGCCACCCCGACATCTCGGAAGCGGTCAACCGCACCAAGGAACTCATCGCGACCGGCCTGGTCGAATCCCCCCGCTGACCGCATACGACCGCGGCGGACCGCACGAGCGTGCCCGCCGGCCAGCCTGATCCGCTCTTCCTGGCGGGCGGGTAGTGGTTCCTGCTCGCTGCCGTGGCCCGCCCGCCGGCCCTCAGGCGACCCCGTGCGCCAGGCGGGCCGACTCCCGCCCACTCGGCCTCGGCGACCCTTCCGGCGTATATGTCGACCACGGCACGCTGAACCTGCCCACGGCGCCCACCATCGGCGCTTCACCCCTTCATCGCTCTTACCGAGAGGATTGACATGCGGCTGCGCTGCGCTGTGCTCGACGATTTCCAGGACGTGGCCACCGTGGTGGCCGACTGGACTCCCGTGCAGGACCGGGTAGAGGTCACCACGTTCACGGAACACTTCACGACCGAAGACGAGTTGGTCGCCGCGGTATCCGACTTCGACATCATCGTGACCCTACGCGAACGCATTCCCTTCCCGGCCTTCCTACTGGAGCGGCTGCCCCGACTGAAGCTGCTCATCGCCTCGGGCATGCGCAACTCCGTCATCGACTACGCCGCCGCCACACGACACGGCGTCACCGTCTGCGGCACCGGCAGCGCCTCCACCCCACCGGTCGAGCTCACGTGGGCGCTCCTGCTGGGCCTCGCCCGCGGCATCGTCACCGAGAACAACGCCCTGCGCACCGGCGGCCCCTGGCAGTCCACCGTCGGCGCCGACCTGAACGGCCGCCGCCTGGGCCTGCTCGGCCTCGGCAAGATCGGCAGCAAGGTCGCCCAGGTCGCCCTCGCCTTCGGCATGGAGGTGACGGCGTGGAGCCACAACCTCACCAAGGAACGCGCGGACGAGGTCGGTGTCCACCTGGCGGGCTCGAAGGAGGACCTGCTGCGCACCAGCGACTTCGTCTCCGTCCACCTGGTGCTCGGCGACCGCACCCGGGGCCTGCTCGGCGCCCCCGATCTGGCCCTGCTCAAGCCGACGGCCTATCTGGTAAACACCTCGCGCGCGGACATCGTCGACCAGGACGCGCTGCTGGACGTGCTGCACGGGGGCCGGATCGCCGGGGCCGGCATCGACGTCTTCGACATCGAGCCGCTGCCCGCCGACCACCCCATGCGCACCGCACCCCGGCTCCTGGCCACCCCGCACCTCGGCTACGTGTCGCAGAGCAACTACCAGACGTACTACAGCCATGCGGTCGAGAACATCGAGGCCTATCTGGCCGGCGCACCGATCCGACACCTCGGCTGACGCCCGCTCCCCGCCGGTGGGTGGGTGTCCGCCGGCCCGGGTACGGACTTGAATACCCTTGGTGGGGGCGGACGTTCTCCGCCCTTGCGGATCGGGGGGAAAATGCGTGTAGCGGTGTATCTCGCACATCCACGTGCGGGGAGTTTCAACCATGCTGTTTTCGACGCCGTGGTGGGGGAGTTGCGCGAGCGGGGCGCCGAGGTGGTGGCTCATGACCTGTGCGCGGAGGGCTTCCCGGCGGTGCTGTCCGCCGATGAGACGGGAACGGTCGAGGAGGCGGTGCGCGCCCAGGAGGGGCAGGTGGCCCTGCACCGTGCGGAGGTGGCCACGTTGGACGCCATGATGTTCGTCCACCCGAACTGGTGGGGTATGCCCCCGGCCGTTCTCGCGGGCTGGGTGCAGCGCGTGCTCGTGCCGGGTGTCGCCTACAAGCTGGGCACTGCGGAGGGCGAACCCGTCGGGCTTCTGAAGGTGGGCAAGGCCCTCGTGCTGAACACGTCCGATACTCCGATCGAGCGGGAGGACGGAGAGTTCGGCGATCCCTTGCAGAAGATCTGGTCGGCCTGTGTCTTGCCGTACGTCGGGGTGAGCGAGGTGCGCCGGGTCGTCTTCCGGACGGTCGCCGACTCCACGGAGGAAACGCGTAGGGACTGGCTGGACCAAGCCCGTCAGCAGGCGGCCGCGCTCATGGCCTGAACCGGCAGCGGCCACCGCGGGCCCATTGCCGGATTGCGGCCCTGGTGGTCAGGGCCGCACCCCGTACGTCCGAACGTACTCCGGGGCCGAACCCACCGGCGGGGCTTTTCGCCGGCGGCCGTGGACCGCCGCCTCATCCGTTCGCGTGCGGCCAGGTGCCAGTGGGGTGCGACGGGAACGGGTGGGGGGGGGTGATGGGTGGGTGGCGGTCATCGGACGGCTGACCGAGTCGCTTGGCGCCGCGTTCTCCACCTCGGGCGCAACCGCCGGGCAGCTGGGGTGGCAGTGGATCTGGGTGTTCAGCACCGCGGTGAAGAACCCACCTGTCGAAACGGGCGTCCTTCGACTGACGGCTTTCCGACAGGATGCCTCGGCCGCCGGCGCCGCCCGGTGCCCGGCGGGCCTCTCTGCCCGGCCGGTGCTTCATTCGCCGGCCAGTCGTAGGGTCCACGCGCCGAGCGCTGTGACGTCGAGGTAGTAGGGGCCGGGTCCGTGGAGTCGGCTGGTGGCGGTGGACCGGTGCTCGCCGGCCGTGTTGAAGGGCAGGTCGACCAGTCCGCCGTCGGCGTCGAGGACGCGCACGATGAAGTGGCCCGCGCCGGTGTGGGAGCCTTCGAGGCGCAGGGTTCCGGTGGCGGTGAACGGTCCTTCGAGCCGGTCCCCGCGCCCTGCGTAGGCCTGTGGCAGGTCGGCGGGGGCGCCGCCGGGCGGTGGCCCGAGCCGTACGGTCCACGCGGAGTCGGCGTCCACCTTCAGGTAGTGGGTTCCGGGCGGGAGCGTGGCGGCGCGGGTGCCCTCGTAGGGGCCGAAGGCGGTCACGGGAAGATCCTCGGCGCGGCCTTCGGAGTCGAGGACGGTGACGGTGAAGGCGAGGCGGCAGGCGGGGCAGGAGGCGGTGACGAGGGTGAGGCCTGCGGACGTGGTGAAGTCCCCGGTGGACTGGTGCCCGGTGCCGGTGAACTCGGCCGCCACGGCTCCTGGGGTTTTGCCGGGTGCCCGCGGGGTGCCTGTGGTCGGGGTCGGCGGCGGTGCGGGGGAGTGGCCCGCCGTGGCGGGCGTGGCGGCTCCAGGAGGGTCGGGGGAGGCGCCCCGGTCCGGGCCTTCGCCGGTACGCGTCAGCAACAGGCCGGTCACGGCCAGCGCGCACAGCACGGTGAGGGCTCCCAGGAGCAGGGCCCACGGACGTCCGCGGAGCCCGTTCCGCCGCGGTGGGCGGTCCGGGTCCCGGGCCCCGTCCTGGTCTGAGTCCGGCGCGGGGCCAGGTTCCCGGTCCGGGTGCTGCAAGGGTCCCCGCGGGGGGCCGGAGGGGCGGTCCATGAACCCACGATGCGCCCTCCCGCGCCGCCCGCAACCGGGGTGGCGGTGCCGCGGCCGGCCCGGACGCCTATGTCGTCGGGCGTGGTGGCGTCCGCATCAGTGGTCGTCTCGTCGACGCGCGAGTTTCGATGGCGTTCGAGTTGGGTGGTTCCCCTGGCGGTCGGTGGTGCCGCAAAGCCTTGGGGGACACGTGGGGGGAAGCCTGGGTGGTGCCCCTATGTGGTGGGTGCCCGGCGGGAGGCTGTCTGGCACTCTGCCTGCCATGAGCGATGAAACGCATGTGCAGGAATCAGCCGAGGAGGGCATGCGTCCGTGCGCCTTCTGCAATCACCCTGTCGTGATCGACTGTCGCGACGAATGGGATTGCCAGGTGTGCGGCGTGCGCGATGAGGATCAGGTTGAGGTGGCGGGCCGGGATGCGTAGAAGGGTTCCCTCGCGGAGCATCGCGAACAGGACATCGGCCCGGCGCCTGGCGAGGCAGAGCAGGACCTGGGTGTGATGCTTGCCCTGCGCGATCTTGGGGGATGTCGTGGTGGGACGGTCCGGGTGGTGTGGGGGTCGTGGAGTAGGTCGTGTGGCTGGCCGCGCGGCTGTGGGGCCCGTTCGGTAAAGGGACGGCTTGGAGCGGGGCCCTGCGGGCCTGACGGCAAGTCTGGCGGGTCCCCTTGTGGCCCTCGGCAGGGTCCGCCGCTCCTGCGGGCCTCTACGGCCTTCTGAGCTTGAGAATCCTGAGAGGTATGTCCTCACCGAAGAGGAAAACGGTGAGCTGGAGGCAGAGATCGCTACGCTGCGGGATCGTGGCTATTGCTGATGGAGGACTGAGGGTGAACCGGGCCGTGGTGACAGATGTTTTCCCCTTCGCTCAGGGGGATAGCGCAGTTTATGTTGATCCCATCGATGGAGACTTCCGTACTGAATATCACGTGAAAATCATCCGCGGGGGAATTGAAGCCGCCGAGGCAGTCATCTTCCCTCGTGATGGGAGCGTGGCATCTGCCGGTCGAACCGGACGACGTCCGCATGCGCTGGTGAAGGGATTCGTTTGCGCGGTCGGCGACATCGTCGAAGCCGGCTGAATTCTCATCCAACTCCCGAGCAACCGATCAACATCGCGGGCACGTCTCTCCAGGCCACTTCCTTCCGCAGGACATGGACGATGCCCGCCAGTGCCACCCGGTCGGGACTGCGCGTTCGTCCAGGGGATCGGTGCCTGCGCGCCCGCGGTGCCGGCATCAAGGGCTCGACACGCTGGCACAGGTCATCGGGAACGAGATCGTCAGTCACGGGTCGAGATCTCGGCCTGGTCGAAGCGACATGAGTGCTGTGACGTCGGGCGGTCCCGGTCAGTGCACCTCGCTCGCAGGGCCGGAGCGGGCGCGGGCTGAGGTCGTCGGCGGCGGCTCCCGCAAAGCTTCAGTACAACGATGCTGGTGGGGACGGTGAGGATCATCAGGGCACCGCAGCCGACGAGGACAGCGGGTGCGCTGGTCCGGTCGAGCAGGAGGCCTCCGACGGCGGCTCCCAGAGGGGAGGCGGTCAGGAGTAGGGCGCTGCGCGCTGCCAGGACCGTGGTGAGGGAGTCGGCGGGTGCGCGGTCCTGGATCAGGGTGAAGGAGATTGCGGAGTAGGGGCCGTAGACGAGTCCGGCGAAGGCGAAGCCGAGCAAGGAAGGGACGGCGGTGTCCGCGAGGGCGAAAGGGAGCATCCCGATGCCGTGGCCCGCGATGATGCCGAGCATGGCCGGCCACAGGGGAAGCCGTTTGGCCGCGCCCAGGGCGAGGGCGCCGATGACGGCTCCGATCCCGAAAGCGGCCCAGTAGGTGCCGAGTAGCCCTGCGCCGGCGTCGAGGTCGTCGGAGACGAACAGCGGCAGGGCGACTTCGACGGGGCCGAAGGCGAAGTTGAACACCCAGGTCACGAGGAGCAGGCCGAACAGCTCAGGATGGCGGCGCAGGATGCTCAGGCCGCGTTGTGTGCCGCCGGTCACCGGGGGCGCCGGCGTCCGGGGCAGGTGGGTGCGGCCGGCCTGAAGCGCGAGCACGGCGAACGTGGCGGCGTCCAGGCCGATGATCCATGCCGGGGATACCCCTCCCACGAGAAGGCCCGCCAGGACGGGGCCCACGATCGTCGCGGTCCAGAGGCTGGTGCTGATCACACTGTTGGCCGCCAGGCGCTGGTCATCAGGGAGTAGAGGTGCGAAGAGTGCGTGCTTTCCGGCCTTGCCCCAGGCGTGCAGCAGCGAGGAGGCGCCCAGAAGCCCGACGTACACGGCCGGGGTGAGCAGCCCTGCCATGTGTGCGAGCGGGACCGCCCCGAGCAGTACTGCACGTAGCGTGGAGTCTGTGACCAGGAGTTGCCGCGCGGGCAGGGGCTCATCCACCTGCCCAAAGCCAGTGCTCCCAGCGCGCCGGGCAGGACGTAGGCGGCGACAGCGATGCCTGCCAGTGTGCCCTGGCCGCCGTCAGGGCCCAGTGCGAATGCGAGCCACGCGACCGCGACGACGGTCATGCCGTCCCCGAGGTCGGACAACGCGAAGACCGGCATCAGCCGTCGAAAGGTGCGGTCGGCGAACAGCGAACGGTAGGGGGCGGGCAAAAGATGTCCCGGTGCGACTGAGAACATGCAGGTCACCATCGCGCTTCAAGCGCGCTTGAAGTCAAGACCGGACCGAGAAGGAGGCAGGCGTGCGCTATCTACCCATCAGCGAGCTCGCGGAGCAAGCCCGTGTGCGTGCCTCGGCGCTGCGCTACTGGGAGGAGCGCGGTCTGCTGCCCGGCGCACGCCGCGAAGGCGGGCGCCGGGTATGGCCCGCCACAACCGTCCGCCGGGTAGCCCTGATCAAGATGGCGCAGCGGGCCGGCTTCACCCTCGCCGAGATTACGCAGCTGCTGGCCGAAGACACCTCACCGTCCGCAACTCGTCAGTGGCGGGAGATGGCTACACGCAAGCTGCCCGAACTCGATCGTCACATCGCGCAGACCCAGCCCCTACGCCAGGCAGTTGCGGACTGTCTGGAGTGCGGTTGCATGAAATTCGATCAGTGCGTACTGCTCGACACCACGCACATGGAGTCCTGACCGCAGACACTCGACGGCCATGCAACTACCCGGCGACCTGCTGAGCCTTGCGCTCGGCGGAGTTGGCGATGTCGGCGGCGAGGGCCGTGGCCTGCTGCAGCGCGGTGCGGTGGAGTTCGAGCGGTGCTGTGATCCGCAGGGAGTGGCCCTGGCCGCGGCGGATGGTCCGGCCGGAGGCGAGCGCGGTGCGGATGGCCTTGTCGCCGCCGGCGAGCAGATGGTCGGCGAGCAGGCCGCGCGGGTCACGCCCACCGGATTGTCCTGGCTGGACTTGGTGGCGCGGTGGTTCGCCGAGCTGGCCAACAAGCAGATACGGCGAGGCGTTCACAAGTCCGTCCAGGCCCTGGAGAAGGACGTCCGGGACTGGATCGCCACCTGGAACAGCGACCCGAAACCCTGCGTCTGGACCAAAACCGCGGACGGCATCCTCGAACGCCTCGCCGGCCATCTGAACGGAATTCCAGACTCAGAACACTAGAAGTAGCCCTTCGTGCCATCGACCAGCTCCCGGACGATGTCCGCGTGACCCGCGTGCCGCCCGGTCTCCTCGACGAGGTGGATCAGGATCCAGCGGAGGTTGGCGCTGCTGTCGCGGAAGTCGGGGTGGCGGCCGACGTCGTCCAGGGAGGCCGCGGCAACGATCTCGTTGCTGCGGGCGCACTGGGCCTCGTACTCCGTGAGCAGCTCTGCGAGGGGACGGCCGCCAGCGTCCCAGTCGGCGCCCTCGTTTGACTCGTCGAACGCCGGGTTCTGCTTCTTGTCGCCGCCGAGGAACACCACTTCCAGCCAGACGTGCTCGGTCCAGCGCATGTGGGAGATGAGACCGGCCATCGTCATGGCCGGTGAGGTCGGGATGACCGCGCGGCGCGCGTCCTCGTCGCTCAAGCCTTCGCATTTCCAGCGCAGGATCTGCCGCTGCAGGTCCAGCCAGCCGATGAGCGCAGTGCGTTCGTCCGCTTGGCGCGGGGGGCGTTCCAGTTTCCATGACATGCCGGCGCACGCTACCAGGGGGTGCGGAGCCGGCGTCGGGGTGTTACTGGTGATCTTCGCGTGACACCGCGCGGCAGCCCTCGTCTTCACAGTTCAAGGCATCGACCCAGCGACATCACGCATCAATCTCAGTAACCGCGTTCGCGGATGGCAGCGTAGAGAAGCGCGGCGTCGGTGCAGCCCTCGTTCCAGCGTTGGTGCAGATAGGCGAGGTATGGCTGGGCGCGTCCCGAGCGGGGTTTCCGGTTCCGGTCGGCGGAACGTCGTCCACGCTGGCGGCGTGCGCGTAGCGCCGGACTGCAGAGCCGCGCGCCGGGACGGCGGGCGAGAGCCAGGGCGATCCGCTCCAGCGTCCGGCGAAGCCCCGGCGTCCGACGCGCGAACGGCTCGGGCAGGTCGACCTTCTGCTTGACGAACGTCCGCCGCGCGCAGTCGCGCTGTGGGCACAGGAACCGTCGTACCAGGAGGTCAACCACGGTCGCCCGCCCGGCCAGGGTCACGTCGGCAATCCGCCTCGGGTACCCGCCACGAACCCGTGCCGAAACCGCTCCGCAGTCCGGGCGGGCCGCCTGCCGCGTAGTGCTCCGCGCGGAGATCGTCACCGCCTCGTCGTAGACCGGGACCTCGTCCACCGACACCGACTGGAGGTGGGCGAAAGCGCCCCTCAGCACGTCACAGTCACACGATCGGCGACCCTCCCACGTGGCTATGACACTCTGTCACCGCTCCACACAGAGTGGATCAGAACCGAAGGAGTTCCCCGCTCGCGGGCAGTTGATCTCCCCACTGGTGGACTCAATGTCCCGGTGGACAGTTGATCTCCCCGGTTGTGGGTCAGGCGAGCGGGACGACTGCCGCGTCCGGTGGCTGTCGCCCTGCGTGACGACGACGTGGGCGTGGTGCAGGAGCCGGTCGACGGTCGCGGTGGCGAGCGTCTTGGGCATGATCTCGTCGAAGCCAGACGGATGAAGGTTGCTGCTCAAGGCCGGACTCCACCGTTCGTAAGCCGCATCGACCAGGCGATGGAAGGCATCGGCGGCGTCCGGAGAGACGGGCAGGAGCCCGATGTCGTCAACGATGATCAAATCGGTTCGGGTGATCCGACCGATGGCCTTCGAGATGGAGTCGTCGACACGGTGACGGCGGATCAGAGCCCCGAGGTCCTCGATGGTGAACCAGGCGACCGTCATCCCGGCATCGACCGCGGACTGGCCGAGCGCCTCGCTGCGTAAGGGCGACTTCCCGGTCCCGGAGGGGCCGGCGACGCAGAGGTTCTCGCGTCGGCCGACCCATTCCAGGGTCCGCAACACGGACTGCGTGGGGACCGGGATCGAGGACGCCTCCTCGTTCCAGATGTGGAAGGTCTTGCCGGTCGGGAACGCAGCCCGAGTGCGGCGGGTGCGGAGATTGGCCGCGTCGCGGCCGGCGGCCTCCTCCGCGAGTAGGGCCCGGACGATCTCGGCGGGATGCCGGCGCTGGGCTTTCGCGGTGGGGATGATCTCCGCCATCGCTCGGCGGATGTGCGGCAGCTTCAACCTTCGGGTCAGGGCGATCGCCTCGTCGAACGCGGCGCCGGACGTCGCGGCGAGCGCCGACGCGGGTGCCGCCGGCCGGGGCGGGCCGGCGTCGTGGCTGCTGGAGTGCCGGTCATCGGTGCTGTCTTTCGTGTCGGAGGGGTCGGATAGGTTGCGGGGCATGGCAGCGCCGAGTGAGGAGAACGGGGTGGCCGAGGCCGAGCGGCTGGCCGAGCAGGTCCGTGACGAACTCACGGCGGCCGGCTTGCCCGTCGCTTCTCCCGGCCTGGCCCCTGAACCGGCCGTCGGCGCGTTGGTCCGCGTCGACGCGTGGAACCACCACTTTCACGGCGAAGAGATCGAGGTCGTCGTGAGCTGGAAGGGCAGCTCCCGGCTGCGGAGCAACGCGATGCGAGACGCGCGGCAGCACCGAGGGGTGACTCCGGCGATCCGGCAGTACGGCGAGACCCAGATGGCGATGGCCGCCGCGGTGATCGCCATCCTGTCCGCGGCCGGATTCACCGCCCGGGACCACGACAACGACATGAGCCCGTTCGACGTGCGGGTTCTCGCCGGCCCTGAGGCGGGCCGCAGGCCTGCTTCGGCCTTCCCGGACGAGGACCTGGTTCCGCCCGGTCCTGCCACCTGACGCGCCGGCGAGCTCAGTTGCCGAAGCCCGACCAGGCGACGTACGTGGCCGAACGCGTCGGGGCGGTCGTCTCGACCGGCACCGTCCTCGCCCAGCTCGACCGCGACCCGGCCGCCTCCCTCGTCGCCGCCCGGCACGCGGGCTGACGGGCCGTCGCGCCGAGGGCGGCCCGCGCGGCCGCCCTCGGCCGCGTCGGCCGTTCCCTCAGTCCAGCGGGATCGCCGCCACCCGGTCTGTCGCCCGGGCGTACAGGCGGTCGCCGCGACGGGCGAGGAGCTCCGCGCCGTCGGACATGCCCACCGTTCCCGCGGACAGGGTCCACACGGTGCGGCGGTCCGTCGGGTCCACCGCGACGACGGCCTGCCCGTCGCCGCCCACCGCCGCATACAACTCCCCGCCTTACGGGGTGGGGGCGCGATCTGGCGGACGTACGCGCCCGGGTCGTGCGTCCACAGCTTGCGCCCGGTCCGCGCGTCGAAGGTCTGCCACGTCCCGTCCGCGACGTGGACGGCGCCGTTCACCCGGAGCAGCGCGCTCAGCAGCCGGTCCCCTTCCGGCTCCGGCTTCCGGGCGCAGGCAGAATCGAACCCGCCATGAACACACCAGCACTGTCAGCGCCGCTGCCAGAGGGTGAGCCGGGTGGCGTAGTCGGGCAGGGTTCCCTTGCTCGTGGTGATGTCGGTGACCTCCAGCATGGCCAGCCGGCGATCGCTCGTGACCGTGCACAGCAACGTCCCGACGGGGACGGTCGTACGCAGGTCCTTCGCCTCGATCTCGGCCGGCAGCACGTCGCCCTGGGCGCCCTGGAGGCACTGCTGCGCCGTCTTCCCGGCGCTCTTGCCCATCGGCGTGTAGAACCTCCACCGGCCCCCGGAGATCTCGCTGAGCTCGATGTCCCGGCCCGTGGAGTCCTGTACGACCTGCGGGACGTCGAGGTCGAACTCCACGATGTTGGCCCCGCTCGGCGAACGCAGGGCGAAGGGGCGGTCCTGGAAGACGGCGGTGTAGAGGGAGTCGTCCGAAGGGGAGGAGGACGAGGAGGGCGAGGAGGCGGAGGACCTCGGGCCCGGGTCGGCCGATCGGTTCGGCTGGTTCGACGACCGGCCCGACGGGCCCGCGCCGCCCTGGTCGCGCGCGGTGTCCGAGTCGCCGTCGGAACGGGTCACCGTCCAGGTCAGGAGCACCGCCAGGGCCACGGCGACGGCCGCGCCGACGACGAAGCGCGTCTGCGGACGTTGCGGGGCGGCGGGCGCCGTCGGGGCGTACGGGGCCGGGCCCGTGGTGGGGGTGGCGGCGAAGGTGGGGGAGTGCGGCGGCCGCGGGCCCGGGCCGGTGACCGTCGGCTCGGGCGCCGGCGCGAGCGCCGCACGCCTACGGGCGGCCAACTCCTCGGCCAGCGCCCGCGGCAGCACGGCGGCGAAGTCGCCCGGGCCGCCGCCCGCGGCCCGCTCGCACAGCGCGGCCAACTCCTCGGTGCCGATGCGCTGGGCCGGGTCGGGCGTCAGGCAGCGTTCGAGCAGGGGGCGCAGTACGTCGTCGTAGCCGTCCAGCACGGGCGGACGCACGGCGGTGTTGGCGATCTGCGCGGCGAGGGTGAGGGCGCCGCCGTCACCGTAGGGGTGGCGTCCGGTTGCGGCGACGGCCGCGATCAGGCCGAGCGAGAAGACGTCGCCGGCCGGTCCGACAGGATCGCCCAACGCGTGCTCCGGGGACATGAACTGCGGGGTGCCGACGATGCCGCCGGACGCGGTGAGCTGCGTCGCGTCGGCGGCCCGCGCGATGCCGAAGTCGATGACGTACGGGCCCTGTTCGCTCAGCAGGACGTTGCTGGGCTTGAGGTCGCGGTGCACCACGCCGGCGGTGTGGATCGCCGTCAGGGCCCGCGCGATGCCCCCGACGAGCCGGAGCACGGCGGGCAGCGGCAACGGGCCGTGCGCGACCGACGCCTCGTGCAGGGACAGACCGGGGACGAACGCGGCCGCCAGCCAAGGCTGTTCACCGGTGGTGTCGTGGTCGAGGACCGGGACGACGTGGTAGCCCTGGACCCGACGGGCCGCCTGGACCTCCTGCTCGAAGCGACGGCGGAAACCGGGATCGCCCCCGTACTCGCGCCGGATCACCTTCAGCGCGACGGGCTGCCCACCCCGGGTGTGCGAGAGGTAGACGGTGCCCATGCCGCCCTCGCCGATGCGCGCCAGCAGCCGGTATCCCGCGATCTCCCGGGGGTCATCGACCCGCAGCCGTTCGCCCACCCCGTGCGCCACCATGCCCGACCGGCCCCCATCCCAAGATCGTCTCGCGCAAGGGTAGCCGACCCCGACCGCGCCCCGACGCGCGAACGGGCCTTGGGTGGCAGGCCGTTGTGTTCGCTGGGTGGGCGCCCTCGACCCCGCGGCGCACACCCGGCCCGCGTCAGCGACCCACCATCACCAGCCCGGCCCACAGCGCCGGATCGGCCGGATCGTGGCCGGTCTCCTCCACCGCCCTCAGCAGCTCCCCGACCGTCCTGCGCACCGACTCGGGGAAGGCACGCTCCACGTTCCGCGCGGGATCGGCCATCCACAGCTGCGCCGCGCGCAGCGCCGGTATTGGGGCGTCGCCCTCCCGCATGCGGTGGTGGAAGAGGAGGTCGACGAGGGCGGTGGCGTGCAGCCTGACGGGCCAGAGGGAGCCGAGGACGCTGGAGGCGCCGCCCGTGAGGAAGGCGGCGGCCATGGTGAACGACTCGTCGTGGTGCCGGCGGACCACGTGGTTGACGCACGAGGCCAGCGAGACGCACAACCCCGGCCCCGAGGACGGTACGGGGAAGCGCTGGGCGGCGATGGCCTGGGCCGACAGCCGGTTCGCGTGCGGGGCCGGACCCTCGGCGCGCTCGCCGTCGGGGCGGCCGAAGGCCAGGTAGGAGCGCCAGCTCTCGGACGGGTCGGGCATCAGGTGGGCGGCCACGTCCACGATCCCGTGCTCCCCGCAGGCACGGCGGATCTCGCCCAGCACCGTATCGGGCCGGGTGTCGCCGTCCTCGCTCCCGGCCGGGGTGAGCAGGCGTACCCGGTGGCCGTACAGGCTGTACAGGGCGCGGCTTGAGGAGACGCGGGCCTCCTTGCCGGTCAGGCCGAGGACGAGCAGGGCCCGGTTCCCGGCCCGCGCGGCGGGTCGAGCGGCGGCCAGGGTGAACATCCGCGCCGACGGGGCCGTGGACAGGAGCAGTTCGTCGACCGCGAGCCGGGGCCGGCCGCCGACGTGCGGTCCGGGCACGGTGGCGGCGGCCCACGGGACGGCGGCCAGGGAACCCAACGGCACGAGCACCAGGTGGGGCGGACGGGCGGGCTCGCGACGGCGCCCGCCGGGCCCGTCGGCGAGCAGCGGGGCGACGACCGTTGTACCGGCCCACGCGCACAGCGCGGCCAGCGCCGTGCGCCAGGACCGACGCACCGTCTCGGAGCCCGGGGAGGCCAACCGGGCCTCCAACGCGCCGAGGTAGCTCTCCAGCGGCCAGGTGTCGGCCTGTCCGGGCATCGGCGTCCACCGCACCCGGCCGTCCGAGCCGACCCGCAGGGCCCCGCCGGAACGGGGCCCCGAGTCACCCGGGAGCAGGTAGACCAGTTCGTCGGCGCCGGTGGCCCGCAGCGCCGCCGCGATGTCCGGCACGGGGACGGTGGCCGACAGGGCGTCCAGGGCCCCGTGCTCCTCCAGGGCCGCGCGGACCTCGACCCCGAGTTGCTCGGGGACGGGATGGTCGGTGTACGAGTCCCACGGGCCCGGATCCGGAGCGTCCTCGCCCTCGCGGGTGCGGTCGAGCCAGGAGGCCCGCCAACGCTGCCAGCGAGCGGCCAGATCGGCCCGGCCGAGCCCGGTGAGCCGCTCCGCGACGTCGACGGAGGCGATCTCGGTGTGCAGGGCCAACGCCCGGCCGCTTTCGAGGATGTCGACGGCCTCCTCCAGGGCGCCGTCCTCGACGCACCAGCCCGCCACCTCCCGGGCGATGCTCCCGGCCCGCTCGGCGGTCAACACGGCGTCGCCCGGCGAGTCCTGCACCAGCGTGCGCGCGGCCAGCAGCCGCAGGACGGACCGACCGATCTGCCGGGCGCGGGTCGCGTCGGCGGCCGTGGGCCGGGCCGTGGGACCGGAGGGGGCGGCGAGCCGGCCCAGCAGCAGCCCGAGCGGGCCCGGGAGGCTCACGGGGGAGGCCTCGGGGGTGCGGTAGGCGCGCGCCAGGTGTAGCCGGAGTTGGAGGGCGGCGACGTGCACCTCGTCGGGGCGCTCGGCGCAGCGGGCCTCCAGCGCGCGCAGGACGTCGGCCCGGGCGGGGGTGGCGAGGTGTTTCGGGGTCGTCGCGTAGGCGTGGACGCCGCGCAGGATCTGTCGGAGTTCGGGCCGGGCCGCGACGTCGGGGCGTTCGGCGAGCCGGCCGAGGGCCTCGGTGTGGGCGCGGTCGGCGGCGGCGTCGCCCCTCTGGCGGGCTTCGACGAGGGAGGCCAGGAGGTGGTGCAGTTCGCGGCCCGCGAGGTGGGGGGAGGACGGGTCCGTGCGTTCGACGGCCTCGCGTAGGGCGGTGCGGGCCTCCGTGACGAGCGGCAGCCGGTCCGCACCCCGGTGTGGTCCGGCTCCCGGCCCGTCGGGGTAGGTGGCGGCGAGCAGCAGGGACTGTCCGAGCACCTCCAGGACGAGGTTGAGGGGTTCGGGGGCGTGGTCGGTGCGGTCGGCCAGCGACCGCGCCGTCCCCAGGTGCAGCCGCAACTGTTGGTGGACGCGGGCGGAGTGGCCCGTACGGTCGTCCGGGTGGGCGCCGTCGTCGCCCAGGGCGGTGCAGTCGGCGTCGTCGGCGGCCGTGTGGAAGTGGAAGCGGGCGTGGACGCAGGCGAGGGCGGCGTCCACGTACAGCCGGTGCAGCGGGTCGGTCAGGTCCTGGCGCCGGATCCGGCGCAGCAGGGCGAGCGCGGAGCGGACGTCGGCCAGGGAGCCGCTGTGGTCGGCCCGCCTGCTCAGCAACTGGGCCAGGGCCAACAGGAGCGGCAGCATGAACTCGTGACCGGGCGGCAGGATCGCCCGGGCGGCGTCGAGCCGCCTGATCGCCCGGTCCGCCTCGCGTCGCGCGCTCACCTCGACGGTGATGGCCTGGCTGTGGGCGAGGGCGTGGGCAGCGGCCGTCTCCGGGAAGTCGGGAGATTCGGGGTCCAGATCGCGGACGGCCCGGTCGAGGGCGTGGACGGCGTCGTGCAGGGTCAGGCCGGGTACGGGGACACCGAGTTGGACGGCCCGGAACAGTTCGGTGCCGTAGCGGGCGGCCGTCAGCGGGTCCGCGTCCGACGCCTGCCACACGGCGCGGTGGTGCAGGACCAGGGCCGGGAGATCCGTCGCCCTGGCCGGATCGCCGCCGGTCTTCTGCCGGGTCGCGAGGGCCGCCGCCACCGAACGGGCGTGCCGGCGCTGGTCGTCGTCGAGGACGCGGCCCGCCTCGGTGAGGGCCTCGGCGAGCGCGAGCGCCTCGTCGATCGCGGCCGGCACGAGGGGCGGCCCGTACTCGGACACGCGCAGGGTGGTGAAGGCGTGCCACAGCAGCCACTCGTCGCGGCGCAGGTCCCCGGGCGGCAGCGCGGCCAGGGCCTCGGCGGCCAGCGCCCGGTGCGCGGCGCGACCGGCCGCGAAGCGGGCGTCGGCCCGCTCGGGGGTGATGCCGTCGCGGCGGGAGGCGAGGTAGCGACGCTGACGGTCGGCCTCCTCGTGGACGTGGTTCAGCCTGGCCAACAGCTCCAGGTGGAGTGCGCGGTCCGACTCCCGGTCCCGGGCGTCGCCGTCGGGCCGCAGGGCGAGCGCGCGGAACACGGCGAGGCACTCGCCGGCCCGGCGCAGCCACGCTTCGAGGGCGTCGGACACGGCCAGGGTGGGCCGGTCCTCGCGGGCGCACGCGGCCCCGCAGGCGGCGCCGACGCTGCCCGCGGCCTCGTACCACTCCTCCAGGACCCGCAGCCGCTCCTCGGACGGTTCCGCGCCGGCGGGGAGGGGGCCGAGGGCGAGGACGGCTTCGGCCGCAGGGCCGGTGCGGCGCAGGAGGGAGACGAGGTCGGCGTCCGGATCCGGGCCGGGGCCGGGTTCGGGTTCGGGGTCGGGTTTCGGGGTGCGTCGCGTGTAGTCGATCACGTCGGGGGTTCCTCCCGGGGTGGCTCGGGGCGTTCGAAGACCACCGTGAACGGGTCGAGGTCCTTGCGGGTCAGATAGGCGGTGAACGTCTCGCCGCCCGCCCGTTCCGCCTCGGTGTCGACGGGCAGGGGCCAGCCGGCCGAACGGTAGAGCGCGTCGCGGTGACGCAGCACGGCGGCCTCGACGCGGTCCGCGTACTCGTCGACGCTGTTGCCGAGGCCCGCCAGCAGGAGCGCCGCCACCACGCCGGCCGCCACGGCCGCGACGGCGACGGGCCGGGCGTCGACCCGTTCGAGGGGGCCGCAGGCGAGGGCGGCCACGACCGTGGCCAGGGACCACAGCAGGTTCCGGGCCCGGCCCAGGACCTGCTCGGACGCCTGATCCACCTCGCGCCGCGCCGGCTCGTCGAACAGCTGCTGGAGGACGGGCCAGCAGAGGTTCGCGTCGATCCGGTGCCGGGCCCAGACTCGCTCGGACATCGCCGCGAAGCTGTTGCCGATCCGGGTGGGCACCAGGGCCTCGTCCCGCACGGGCAACCGGCGCAGCGCACCGAGTGACCGCGCGACCGCCGGCGACGGTGTCACGGTGTCGCCGCGCTGCCCGGAGCGCGACAGCAGGCGCGACTTGCGGCGCCGGCGCAGGGCGAGCAGCAGCGCGCCGGGCGGGCCCAGCGGCACCAGCGTCCCGGACAGCAGCCGCACCAGGGGGAACGCGAGCGCGGACACCACCAGCGAGGCCCCGGCGGCGGCGACGAACAGCAGGACCGCGCCGGCGGCCAGCGCGGTCGTGCCCCCGTCGCGCAGATCGCAGGCCGCACGGGTCAGGCCAGTCCCCGGGCAGGCGACGGTGGGCGGGTCCCAGGGACGCAGCAGCAGGACGAGCACGGCGGCGAAGGCGTACGCGCCGCCGCTGATGAGGGCGGTCCAGCGTTTCGCGGGACCGGAGGCGAGTGCGGAGATGACCCCGATGGCGGGCCCCCTTCGGGTGGTTCACGTGGGACGGCGGGCCGGAGGATGTCGGACACCGTCGGGCCGTACGCCGTCGGGCCTCGGATCGCGTCAGGCCGGGCGGCGGGGGCGGTAGACGAGCGACCCGTGGGCGCAGGTCCCGTCCCCGTGCTGCGGGAAGTCGACGCTGCCCGGCACGTCGACGTCACAGCGGGCGACGTCGACTTCCTCCAGGCGGCACTGCCAGCTGTAGCGGGGCCGGCCAGCCGCGGCGATGGGCGGGGGAGCCAGGGCGAGGTCGCCGTCGGCGGCTTCCGCGTCGATGGGGCCGTCACCACCGAAGGGGTCGTGCCCGTCATACCTTTCGTACCCGTCGTGCGGGTCGTTCTCGCGGATCTCGTCGTGTTCGTCGTGCTTCGTGTTCTTCTCGTGCACGTCGTGCCTGTCGTCGTTCACCGGCATCCTCGGAGTCGGTCGGGCCCGGTTGCCGACAGCAGTGTCGCGGACCGCGGACTACATGGCCCATGAAGCGGAATCAATCCTTG
This sequence comes from Streptomyces sp. NPDC048606, assembly GCF_040650855.1. Classification (NCBI taxonomy): domain Bacteria; kingdom Bacillati; phylum Actinomycetota; class Actinomycetes; order Kitasatosporales; family Streptomycetaceae; genus Streptomyces; species Streptomyces sp. NPDC048606. The sequence goes on from NZ_JBEZIB010000049.1 coordinate 28,017, forward strand.
CGATTGCGCTAACCTCCTTCGCCGTGGCGGGAGTTCACCGCTACCCGTACCGAAGGGGAGGGGACGGCATGGGGGTTCCGGATCCGGCGAAGCCCGACGATCTCGTCGAGGCCTTCCTGGTCAGCGTGTTCGGGGGCGACAGCCTCGTCCTGTACGTGTTCGTGCTCGTTTCCTGGGCACTGGCCTGGTACGCCCTGGCGGCCTCGGCCCACCGCCGGGCCCGCGGGCTCTACGAGCGGGTCGCGCGGACCCCGGCCGCGGTCCGGTCCGAGGCGGCGATCCGTACGGTGGTCACCGCGCTCGTGCAGACGCTGTACCTGGCCCTGAGCTATTTCATCGCCGGCCACCTCAACCACACGTTCCGCGAGTCCCACGGCCCGGCCGACGTCGACCTGACGCGCTGGTTCGTCCCTCCCTCCGACCCGCTGGGCGACCCCGTGTTCTGGATGTGGTTCACCGTCGCCGGGATCCTCGTGCTGTGCGGTTGGTGGAGCGGCCTGGGCCTGGACGGGGACATCACCCCCTTCCACCCGGTGGCCTGGTTCCTCTTCTCGTGCGGTACGGTCGCCGTCCTCATCCTGCTGCCCCTGCACCGGGAGATGGGCCTCCTGGCCCTCGTCTACGTCGTCAGCGCCGTGCTGTCGCTGTACCTTCCCCGATCCTGTACCCGCGTGTGGCGCCGAAGCCCGGCCTGACGCCCGGTGCCGTCCCGCGCTCCGACGGGCCGGACCTCGATCGCCGCTCTCCCGACGCCATCGCCATCGGGTGACGGTCGACCAAGCGCGCCGGCGCCCGCCTGCACGGAGCGGGGAGAGGGATGACCGAGGGCACCGCCGCAGATCCGATGGGGACGGCCCGCCGGATCACCACCCTGCTCGAAGGCGCTGGCCCCCGGAGCCGCGACGTCCTGCGCGTGGAGGGCGAGGGCCGACTCTCGTACGCCTCCGGGCTGCCCGTGGAACGAGCGCGCAGTGGCTCGGGGCGGCCCCGAACCTCGATCACTCGGCCGGGATCGCGGGCGCGCCGTGCGTTCAGTTGGCCGGGGCGGCCTTCTTGCAGGCCGCGCTGTTCAGGGCCAGTTCGGCGCCGGCGTTGTAGCCGTTGGTCCAGTTGGGATCGGGAGCCGCCATCTTCGGGGGTTCCTTCTTACAGGTCGCCTGGGTCTCCTGGAGCCCCTTCTGGTACCCGGCCGAGTACTGCTCCTGCGCTGTCTTCTCGTCTGCCGCGCCACCCGCACAGGCCGCGCTCTTCAGGGCGGCATCCGCGCCCGCGCCGTAGCCGGCCGTCCAGTTGGGGTCGGGGGCGGCCGTCTTGGGGGGCTCGCCCTTCTTACAGGTCGCCTCGGTGTCGGCCTTCCCCTTCTCGAAACCCTGCTTGTACTGGGGGGAGTTGGGGTCGACTCCCTGAGGGTCCTTCGCGGGGTCGTTCCCGGGTGCGTTGACCTTGACCGGGCACGGAGTGTCCTTGCCATCGGAGGTTTTCGCGACGAAGGTCGCCTTGACCGCGTCCTCGGGCTTGGCGCCGGTCAGGGGGAAGCTGAAGGAGCCGCCGGCGTCGGTGACGGACTGCGCGGCACCTGCCTTGGGGTTGAAGAGCGTCATCTTCTCGAACGGCGGGAAGCCGGACCCCTCGATCCGTGAGGTGCCGTTGGCCTCCACGACCAAGGTGCAGGTCCCCATCGGAAGAGACCGCTCCGGGCCTCCCGGTGCGAACGCGATGGTTCCCACGAGTGCCACCGGTACGGCGGCGAGCGTTGCGAGCCTGGACAGGTGATTCATGACGTTTCCCGTATGAGGACGCGAGGATCATAGCCTTCCACTGGTCACCTTCATCGTCGCGCGCTTCGGGCGGTCGAGCGACTCGAGTCCGGACCCGACCGGCGCTCAGTACGGGCGCACCGTACATCCCGCGCGTCACGGCGGCCTGACCACGACCGAGCAAGCTCCCAGAGCGCGGCGGTCAGGCCGTACGCCGGCCGCGGCCGGCGTGGGCGAGGGCATCGGCGAGCCGGCCGCGGTTCATGGACGAGCGGCCCGAGATGCCGGTCGCCGCCTTCGTGCAGCTCCGTCTTCGTCAGCGCCACCAGCTCCCGGCCCTCTGCCGCAGGCCCGGAGCGCTCCCGTTTCTTGGCGTCCGGAGCCTGCCGTTGCGTCGGTTGCTCCCGCCCCGCCGCCGGGATGTCGGGGCCGTGGCGGAGGTGGGGCAGGCGACGTTCCTGGCCGCGGGCGCCGCCGTATTGGTGGGGGTGGTGGTGGCCTTGCCCTTGTAGTGCTGGGTGAGGGTGCCGGTCCTGTCGATGGTGATCTTCAGGCCGGAGGGCAGGGTGACGGTGGGCCGCTTCGTGGCGTGGACGCCGTCGAGGAAGGCGCTGTGGCTGTTGCTTCGGAGGGTGGCGCCCCAGGTCTTGTCGAGGCCCTTGTCGAGGAGTGCGGTGTTGCCGTCGCGGAGGGTGATCTTGGTCTCCTGTTTGAGCCGTCCGCCGTGCTGGAGGGTGACCTTGAGGCCCGAGCGCAGGGTCTTGGTGGCGCCGGGGCGTTCCAGGGCGCCCTGGGGCTTGTCGTCGCGGTCGAAGAGATCGGCGCGGGGGGTGCCGAGGATCCAGTTGATCTTCGCGGTGCCGCCGTCGCGGAGCTTGAGGGTCCGGAGGCTGTTGTACAGGTGGGCGACGTATCCGCCGGGCAGTTGCTTGTGGCCCGCGGTCACTCGCCGCACCTGGCCCTGACCGTTGTCGACGTCGCCCGGCTGACCGCCGGTGTTGTCGGGCGCCGGTCACCGCCGGGACGGCCGCCGTTGTCCACGTCAGAGGTCCCGCTCGTTCCGCCGAGCCGCCACCCGCTTCCGGCGTCGGCTCCGCTGCCGGGGTTGCCGGCGTCGGCGGTGGTGGCGGACAGGGCCGTTGCGGGGGCGTGGGCTACCGCGCGCCGACGGGGAGGGTGACACCGGCCAGGACGGCCGCCGTGACGGCGGCGGTGCGCAGGTTGCGGGGGCGGGAGCGGTGCGTGGAGCTCATGAGCGGGGATTCCTTGATTCGTTCGTGCGGTGGGGGCGCCCGCGCCCGGCAGTCTGTGCGTGTGCCGGGAAGCGGTGTGGTCTCCGCGTTACGAACGCAATATGTTGGCAAACCGTCGGTAACGTAACAAGCAACCCGAAAAGGCCCGACATCCTTAACAAAGGTTACTCAGGGTTTCGGTGTCGTCGCCCGACGGGAACGCCCGCTCACGCATCCACGGCTCCCGTGTCAAGTGCGTCCGACGGGTCCGGCTCGCGACCTGGCGGGGGCGAACGCCGCGGGCGGACCGGCTTTCGCCCACAGATGCTGCGGGCGGCGAACTCTTTGCGGACGGCCTCCGCGAGGTTGTGCCACAGGTGCCGTCGGTCGCTGATCTGGACCGCGTCGGGCAGCGCTCGACGGACCGCCTCGGCGTAGGTGGCCGACCCGTTCCGGCACACGGCCTTGATGCCCGCGCAGCCAGGCTTCCGAAGTGGCGGCCTCGCGGCCAGGCAGTACCTCGATCCGCTGGCCGGTCTCGGCGTTGATGATGATCGCACCGTCCGGCCGTGATACCTGTGGACCCTTCCCGTCAGCACCCCACATACCGGACAAGGAACGGGAACATCCCGGGTCCGAGCCGAAACCTGGACCATCCCGGCACCGTCCGCCACATCCTCGATGGCCAACGCCGACGACCCCGAAGACAGCGTTCCCGCAAGCGCGTTCGCATCACACATGCCCGATGATCACGGGCGAGCACTCACCGTGACCGCCGACTCCGGAACAGAGCCGAGAACTTTGCAGACCCGTACTTGGAGGGTCGCTGCGCTGCTGCCGAGCGCAGGGCGCCGGGGAAACGGACCCACCGTCCGTGTGATCATGGACGCTTCACATTCCTTCGCCCGCGAGGTGATCTTTTGACGAAGGTGGCACTGCGTTCCTACGCACTGTTGCCTCGGCAGTACGACGAACGGAAGGTACTGGCCTCCACGATCGATCCGTGGGGCCGTGCTCTCTGGCTGATCTGCCCTGACACCCGTTTCCCCTACAAGTGGGCCGGCCGGGATGTCCCCGCGCCCACGCGCCTTCCCTTCGACGCCCTCGTGGTCATCAGCGACCAGGGCGCGATACGCGAACAACCCCTCCACAAAGTGGCTGTGGACCCGGGTGCCCTCGACGCCCTCCCCGGCGGTGGATTCGTCGTCTCCGGCGACGAAGGGCCGAACGCGCGATCCGGCCAGATCTTCGGCCCCGACGGCCGCTCCCGGCGCCGCTTCCCCCTGGGTACGCACCTCACGCACCTGGTCGCGGACCGCCGGTCCGGCTTCTGGACCGGCTACGCCGACGAAGGCATATACAGCGACGATCGCGTCAGCGCGCAAGGGCTGGTCCGCTGGGACGACAGAGGCAATCACGCATGGGCCATGCGTCCCCCCGCGCCTTACCACCACGTGGCGGACATCAACACCATCAACGTCTCCGACACCACGGTCCACGCCACGTACTGGCCGGCGCCCGTACTCGTCGAAATGGGAACCGGGGGGATCCGCCGCATCCGCCGCATCCCGGTCTCGAACCCGTTCGGCCTCGCGATCCGCGGTGACCGGCTACTCCTGCTCGCAGGAGACGAACCGGGCAGCGGGACTCCCGCCCGTCCGGATGCCGTCCACCGGCTCCGACTGACCGACGACGGAGCCGTCGTCACCGCCCGCGAGAACCTCGTCTTCCCCAACGGCGACCCCGTCACACGCTACGCCCGCCCCGTCTCAAGGGGTCCCCACGTCTTCCTGCACAGTCTCCGCACGCTACGGCAATGGTGGGTACTCACCGCGCCATAGCCCTCGGCACGTACGGGACGGTGCGACCGCCGCGCACCGTACCCGCCACACAGGCCGGCAGACCTGACCCGCCGAGGAGGCGCACGCCGAGCCGTAACGAGGTCCCGGCCGCGCGGCGGGCGGAGCCGGGTACGCACCTCCCTCTTTCACCGCGCCCGGTCGACCCCGACTGCGGCGACGCCGGCTGGCCGGCGTCGAGGCGGAGCGTCCGCCGACGCCCCGTGAAGCGGCGCCCAGAACTGTTCGGGGAAGGCGACGACGAAGAGGCCGGTGAGCCGGCTGCCCCCCGGTCCCGGTCCCTCAGGGGTCTGCCTTCTCCCCGCGGCACACCCTCGGGGCGGCTCCGGTGCAGGGCGTGGCGGTGACCGGCACGGACAGCGGCCTGTGGCGGCGGTCGTGGCCCTGGCGGAGGGTGCTGCGGCGCCAACCCTTGCGTGGCGGGAGGGTCGGGGCCGGTCCCCGGCCGCCGACCCCCTCACCCCCGCTCCGGACCCGCGCCCGGCCTGACCGCCCGTCTGGAGGCCCGTCTCGGTCCGGTGCTCTTCTTGTGGTGGGCGGTCCGCGCGTACGCCTCGCCGGTGGCCATGACTCTGCCGACCTCGTAGCGGGTGGCGGCCCGCTTGTTCTTCGAGCCGGGCGGCCGACCGGGGCCTGGGCGGGTGGGTTTCGGCGCTCGCGCTGGTGAGGGGGCCTTCGTGTGCAGGTTCCTGAACCCGCGCCGGAGGCGGGCGGGGTAAGCCTGTTCGGTTCCGCCGGCTTCTCCCAGGGGTGGCGGAGGTCGGCGACGAGCGGGCGGGCGTCGCGGAGCCGGGTGTGAGCAGCGATGACCAGCCAGGTCCAGCGGTCGGCGGTTTGATTCGGTATCAGCGCGTCCACCACTCAGGGGGAGGGTCCGAGAGACCCGGATACGGGCAGCCGCCGAGACGAGTTCGTGATCAACCGCCGTACAACCAGACCGTCCCAACAGCCGTCAACGGGGCATGACATCCCACCAAGTACTCGTCAGGCGCAACTCGTCAGCCACGCTGCGCCCCGACCGCCTGAGCATCGAGCAGGAGAGGGGCCGGGTACGCGTCGAAATTCCCCTCGCGGCTATCCAGGAGGCGGCCCGGGACGGCGAAACCTCCATCAGGATCGTCCTGACCGACGGGGAACTGCGCTCGATCCAGGGCGGCAACCCCAACGCCACCGAAGCATTCCTCACCGCCCTCAACACCGCCCTCCCCGAGGAACGGGACCCGGCCGGCAGCGCACTGGTCACCACCGAGGAGGACTCGTCCACCTTCAAGAGGTGGCACCTGTTGGTGGGCGGCGGTGCCGTCCTGCTCGCCTATGTCGGCTATGTCTCCTGGGTCGGCGGCACGTACGGCATCCCCCACGCCTTCATCACCACCGTGTCCATCCTGGGGGCGCTGTTCGGCCTGCTCTTCGCCGGCGCCTTTGTGGGCAGCTTCCTCGACCGGGTGACGCTCGCCCGACGCGGCATCACCGTCGTCGCCGCCCGGGGCCGCTACCCGAACGGGAAGCGACACGGCTACTTCACCTACACCGACCCCAGCGGCAACGAGTACCACCACTTCAGCGGCCGGTCGTCGCCGACCCTCCACCTCGTGTACGACCCGCAACGGCCGGGCGCCAACGCCGTCCGGCAGACGTTCGCATGGATGACGGTGAAGCACGTCCTCGGCCTGGCTCTCGCCCTCGGGATCGCCTGGCTCGGCGTACTGGGGATCGCCGCCCCCTTCCACTGAGCTTCTTCGAGTTGGCCACCGATTCCCCATGGTGTTGTCAAGCGGCGGTGGTGACCCACTGTGGTCGCGTCGCACAGCTGTCCCGCCTGCGCGGGCCGCAGCGGTCTCGAAGAGCTTGCAGTCGAGCAGTAGGGCCCACAGCACGTTCGGGCGGCGCGGGCGAGGGCCAGGACGGCTTGCTTGCGGGATGTTCCCGCCGCGCGTTCGTGTGAATGGGTGGGGTGGTGGCACTGGGTGGGGCGGTCAGTCAGGGCGAGAGGGCTGTCGCTGCTCACCGTGCTCAGTGTTGGTGATCATGGCTGTCACGGGGTGACCAAGCCGCTGCCGTCAGACGCCCGTCGCGAGGGCGGATGGCTGTCATGAGCGTGCCTGCTCACAGCTGCCTTGGGACTTGCGCGTGGACCCGGAAGTCGTTCGGGCCGCCGTCGACGACCGACCCGCCGCCGACCCGGAAGGCGCCGGCCCGCACCGCACCTCCTGGTAGCGCGCGGCCGGGCAGGCCGGCACCCCGACACCGCCGGCTCCGACAGGCCGGCCGCCACGGCGCTTGCGCCCTCCCCCCTCGGGACCCCGGGGCGGAGGGGCCGTCGTTTCCCACGATGACGGGCCCGGCCACCCGCGCCGGAATGTCACCGCCCCACTCGCCGGTCGGCCGGTTTGCGCCTCCGTGGGCGCTCCGGCGCCGTATTCCGCCCACCTTGCCGCCGCCTCTTGCCGCGGGTCCGGTCGGCGAGCGTTCATGGACACACCGCATCCGCCCCGGCGCCGGTGACCCCGACCGATCACCGGCCAGTCCACCCGGGGCGCGACCGGCCCCCTCCCACCGGCGCTTGCCGCCCGTTCGAGTACGAGGTGATCCCGATGGACGTCCCCACCGTCTACACGGTCGAGGTCCCCATGACATCCGAGGACCGTACCGGCCACGGCTACCACGTCTTCACCGGCCCCGCAGCCAACGCCCGCCAAGCCCTGGAAGCCGCCCGTACCGCCTGGCAGCGGGCCCAGGAGCAGCTGGCCGCGGGCGGCGAGGTGCCGCGCGCCGGCGGGATGCACTGGTGCGCACGTGCCGCCCGCCCGGGCTGGACTCCTGACTGGGACCGGGCCGCCGCCCGGATGCGGACGCTGTTCGCCTTCGACACGGCGTTCGAGACCTGCTGACCGTACGCCCTCACACCGGCGGGCCGGTGAATCCCGCCCGCTTGTAGCTCCTCATCAGCAGGGCGGTGTCCGAGACGCAGTCCACCCCCTTGAAGACCCGGGCCGCGAAAGCGTGGAAGTCCCGTAGCGTGCGGTGGCTGGAGTAGCCCAGCAGCATCATCGGTCCCGACGTCACCATCAGGTACCTGATCGCCGGCTCGGCGGCCAGCAGACGCACCGCCGCGTCCAGGCGGCTGTACGGCACCCCGAGGCGGAACCGCGCCTCGATTGGGTAGCCGAGGAACGCCGGCTCCGTGTGCAGCCGCAGATGCAGTACATGGGATCCCAGCAGCCGGGCCAGGCGCCGCCGCGCGGTGGTCTCACCCACATTCAGCTCCGCGGCCAGATTCTTCGTCGGCATCCGGGCGTCCCGCAGCAGCAGCCCCGCCAACTTCCGGTCCAGCACATCGAGTTCCGGCGGCTCGGGTAGCGGACGTCCCTCCATCGCACACCGGCGGACCTCCGTCGGCTCATCGTCGTAGGGTGCCCAGTCGCCGGCCGTCATCAGCAGCTGCAGCATCAGCGAGCTGGTCACGCCCACCACCCCCGCCATCCGGCCCACCACCCCGTCCACCAGCTCCAGCAACTCCGCATGCGTGCTCACGTGGAACTCGGTGAAGACGTCCAGTGACCCGGTCGCCACGTCCACCGAACGTGTCTCGGGGCGTGCCGCGAGCGCCGCGGCGACCTCCCGCACCGATCCGGGAGCGCAGCGCACCGCCACCTCGGCGGTAACGCCTTCCCCGAGGTACTCCGGGACCAGCCCCGCGGCGAAGAAGACCTGCCCGGTCGCCAGCATGCGGTCCAGCCTGCGCCGCACGGTGCGCTCGTGCGCGCCCACGACCGTCGCCACCTCCGCGACGGCGGCCCGCGGACCGCGGTGCAGTGCCTTGAGGACCGCGTGGTCGAGCTCGTCCAGCCGCAGATCCCCTTCGCCACCCTCTCCTCGCCCTGTGCCCTCCATGCACGACTCCTTTCCGATCCGTCGTGTGCGTCGCGCCCCACGATCGAGGCGGCACCCTACGAGACCGTGGAGGCCGGCCGAAAACATCCGTCCGATAGTGATCGCGCGGCCCCGGCGGGCGCCGGATTGCGCCACCCGGAGCAGGCGGACGCGGCTATCCCCCGACTCCGCCGGGGAGTCTTGCCGCAGGCAGGGCGGGACGGCGACATTGTGTGCGGATCCGCCCCCGAGCCCTGGCAGGCCGATGACCGCGGGGGCGGGTTCCGCTCATTCGATCCGCCTGCGGTCCGCGGGCCGCACTTCCCAGGTGATACGCATGATCCGTTCCTCCGTGCCGACCGGCCACAGAGCCGGCCCCGCCACCCGCACCACCCCGGCAGGCCTCGTCCTCGCCTCCGTCCTGCTGGTGGAACTGGCCAGTGGCGTCATCCAGGGATTCCTGTCCCCGCTCCTGAAAAGCCTCACCGACGTCCTGCGCGTGACGGCGGCCGACCTGAACTGGATCAGCGTCGCCAACCTCGTCGCCTCGGCCGTGTTCACCCCTGTCCTCTCCCGCCTCGGCGACGTGCACGGCCACCGCCGGATCCTGCGGGCCAACCTCGCCCTGGTCCTCACCGGATCCGTCCTCGTCGGCCTCAGCCGCGACTTCACCACGCTGCTCATCGGGCAGATCCTCCAAGGAGCCATCGCCGGCTTCTTCCCGCTGCTCGTCGGCATCCTGCGCAACCGCCCCGGCGGCGGGGACACCGAAAGCCGTCGCGGCATCAGCGTCATGGTCGCCGCCCTGGTCGGCGGGCTGACCCTGGGCCTGTTCGCCAGCGGCGCCGTCGCCGCGAGCGTGGACAGCCCCACCGCAGCCCTGTGGGTACCGGCAGCCGCCGTCGCACTCGCCTTCGCGGTCAGCTGGCCGCTGCTCCCGGAGACCGTCTCCCGCCCCGGCGGCCGGGTGGACTGGGCCGGCGGCCTCCTGCTCTGCACCGGACTGGTCGCCGTCATGCTCGGCCTCGGTCTGGGAGGCACCCCCGGCTGGGAATGGACCTCGGCCCCCACCCTCGGCGCCCTCCTCGGCGGAGCCGCCACCCTCGCCATCTGGGTCCGCGTGGAGCTGCACACCCCCGACCCCATGATCGACGTACGCATGTTCGCCCGACGGGGTGTGATCGTGGTGTCCCTGGTCACCATCACCTTCAGCTTCGCCATGTTCGGCCTCCAGATCGCCAACCCGGTCTTCTACGGCACCAGCCGCACCGAATCCGGCTACGGCCTCGGCCTCGACCCGGTCGGCATCGGCCTCGCGATGCTGCCCTACCTCTTGGCCATCGCCCTCGGAGCCCTCCTCGGGCCCGCGGTGGCTGCCCGGATCACTGACCGCGGCACACTCGTCACCGGATCCCTCCTGATGGCCGCCGGCTACGCCCTGTCCGCGACTGCCCACGGGTCCGCCACGGCCCTCGTAGCCGTCAACGCGGTGGCCGGCCTCGGCATCGGCCTCCTCCAGCATTCCACCCGCACCCTCGCCGTCGAAGCCGTCCCGCGCGACCGCACCTCCGTCGGCTCGGGCATCAACGAGCTGCTGATCAGCGTCGGAGGCTCGCTCGGCGCCGCCGTGGTCCTCGGCATCTCCACCGCCCACACCCGGCCCGGCGACACCCTCCCCGACCTCGGCGCCTACACCACCGCCTGGACCCTGTGCGCCGCCGTCTCCGCCGCCGGAGCTTTGTTCACCCTCCTGCACCGCCCCGCTTCCAAGGAGTCCCGATGACGCCCGCCGGCCCGACCCCGGACACCCTGCGCGAGCGCGCCCGCACCGCACTGACCAGCGTCCAGGACTCCGTTCTCGCCCTCAGCCACGCACTGCACGCCGACCCGGAACTCGCCTACGAGGAACACCGCGCCGCCCGCCGCGTCGCACACCTGGCCGAGCAAGCGGGCTTCGACACCGAGATCGGGGCCTACGGCCTGCCCACCGCCGTACGCGCCACCGCGGGCTCCGGCGACCTGGTCATCGGGATCTGCGCCGAGTACGACGCGCTGCCCGGCATCGGCCACGCCTGCGGCCACAACGTCAACGGCGCCGCCTCGATGGCCGCCGCCCTCGCGCTCGCACCCCTCGCCGACGAACTCGGCATCACCGTCAAACTCCTCGGCACGCCCGCCGAGGAGTCCGGCGGCGGCAAGGTCGACATGATCCGCGCCGGAGCCTTCGACGACCTGGCCACCGCGATGATGGTCCACGCCGCCCCCATCGACGCCGTCGGCATGACCTCCCTGGCCATCAGCAGCCTCGACGTCGCCTACGACGGCGTCCCGGCGCACGCCGCCGCCATGCCCCACCGCGGGGTCAACGCCGCCGACGCCATGATGATCGCCCAGGTCGCCATCGCCGCCTACCGCCAGCAGCTCGTACCCGAGGCGGTGATCTCCGGCATCGTGACCTCGGCCGGCGAAGCCGCCAACGTCATCCCCCACCGGTCGACCGCCCTCTACGACTGCCGGGCCCGCACCAGCGAGGAACTCGCCGAGCTCCAGGCCCGCGTCCGCGCCTGTTTCGAGGCGGGCGCCCTGGCCACCGGCGCCGAACTCGCCCTGGAAACCGTCGGCAACGACTACGCCGACCTCCGCCAGGACCTCGCGATCAGCGGAGCCTACAAAGCCGCGGCCGAAAGCCTGGGCCGCACCATCGCACCCCTCGACCCGAACCTCCGCGCCGGCTCCACCGACATGGGCAACGTCTCCCACCTCGTGCCCACCATCCACCCCACCATCGGCTACGACTGCGGCGACACGATCATGCACCACCCCGACTTCACCCGCTACGGCACCACCGACGCCGCCGACCGCGCCGTCCTCGACGGCGGCCTCGCCATGGCCTGGACCACCATCACCCTGGCCACCGACCCCACCCACCGCGCCCGCCTCCTGGCCCGCGCCGCGGACCGCACCCGCCACGTCCGCCGTACGGACCGGCGGGACTGACCGGGCAAAGGCGCCCGAGCAGCTGTCAGGTCCAGGGTGTCGACAGGGAGGGAGCCGCTCACTTGTCGCCGTGGGCGTGGTGCATCGGATGATCCGTAGGTCCGCGAACTTCGTGAGCGGCTCCAGTCCGGGGCGCCAGAGGCGGTCCTGGAAGGCGGCTTCGGCCACTACGGCTGAGCCGGCCCGTAGGAGGACGCGGATGCTCGCGAAAAACGTTTCCAGGGCCGGGAGGTTGAGGGGGGCGTCGCCGACCTTGATCTCGTTGCGCAGGAGCGCGGGGCAACCCAGACGCTGGGCGAGTGCGCGGGCGAGGGGGGTCTTGCCGGATGACGACCGTACTACTGGTCGTCGCTTTCGCGAACGCCATCACCGCGGCAGGCTCCCCGCGGACTCTCGGCGGCCTTTTTCGAGGCAGTTGGTGACCCGACCTCGATACCGATCAGCGCCGGGTGCCCCATCGGAGCGCCCGGTGCCTTGGCCGCGTACAGCGGCATCGCCGTTGGCCGTACGGCACTTGGAGGATGCCGCTGTCTCGGAGACAGTCCGCCCCCTGCCACATCCCGGTTGGACGGGCCCGCTGGGGCGGACCGGGCTCACAGGATTCGCACAACGATGTTGAGCCTGGCTGCAGCACGCGGTCGTGTGCAGGTCAGTCGGTGCAGTAACGCTTGATCGCCGCGTTGAAGGCTGCGTCGAAGGCCGCGTCGTGTGCTTCCTTGGCGGCCTTTTGCGAGGCCGCGTCGGGCACGAGTCCCTGTGGCATCTGCTTGGCCTTGGGCTTCGCGTCGCAGTTGCCGGCCTGCGCCAGTTCCTTGCCGATGGTGAAGCCCTCGGTGGCGCCTGCCTTGCGTGCGGCGTCGACGGCGTTCTTGTTCACGGCGTCCTGGGCCGCTTGGCCGCCGAGGCAGGTCGCGTTCAGTCCGCCGCCGGCGGCGGTGTACTTGCCGTTGGGTTGGTCGGCGACCGCGAACTTGCCGTCCTCGCCGACGGTGACCAAGACGCCACCGGGTCCGTCGGTCTGGTCGACGGTTACTTTGGTGCCCTTGGTGAAGCCTTCACCGGTGATGATCGACTTGGTTGCGTCGCCCGGCTTCGCCTCGACGAAGCATTGCGCCGAGGGCAGGGTCTGTGGGGCGGCTGCCCATACGGCTGCGGCGGCCGGCCCGAGGGCCAGCGAGCAGGCGAGCAGGGGGGTGGTCAGGATGACGCGCGTGCGCTTGTTCATCTCGGTTTCCTCACGCCTGTGGGGCGAGGGCGGTGGCATGAGGAACGGCGTAGCCGCTGTGCGGCAGGGGGACGACGTAGGCCACCGGCTGTCGCGCAAACGGCAATGACGCGTACGTTCCTGGCGCTTGCCGAGTCACCCCAAAGGGAGTCCGGTCCATCAATTCATCCTCCCTCTTCCGTCCGGAGGTGTCGAGCTGAGCCGAGTTCGTGGGCGGTGTCGACCGGCAGCAGTTCGGATGCGGTGCGCGACATCGTCCGCGATCGCGCCGCCCGGGAGCAAGGCGGATGAGGGCCCTGAATAGCGGACGGCGATGGCGGGATGGCCGTGAACAACGCGAAATCGAAGTCCCGCTGAACACCGCCGCAACGTGGGTGGTGTCGTCGGACATCCCGTGACCGTGATCGAAGGTGATCAGATCGGACCACGGGGATGAGCTCAGCCGCGTTCCGGCGATTTGACGACGGGGAAGAGGGCTTTCGTTCCGGTGATCTGCAGGAGGCGTTGAAGCTGGGGGAGGGGGCCGCCAGGCGGATAAGGATGCCGAGTTCCCGGGCTGTGTGCCGTGCGGCGAGGAGGATGTTGAGTGCCGACGAGTCGCAAAAGGTGAGGCTGGTGCAGTCGACCGTGACGGGCCTGGTTGCCGAGGCACGGCGTATGGCCTCGGAGAGGGCGAGCCGCAAAGCGGGCGCCGTGCCGATGGCGATCTCCCCCACGGGCCTGATCGTGATCGCGTGTTCCATGACCTCCACGGCGATCTCGTCGGGGCGAGCGTCGGCGGAGGGAACGTGTTCGGTCATGGCGGTCACTCCTTCGATCTGCGGGCCCGTTGGCTCTGGATGTCCGAAGGCGGACTGATGACACAGGGCCATGGGCTAGCTGTTGCGCTGGTCGTGGGTGTCCTGGCGCAGCCGGTCGGTGTGCCGGGTCATGACGTCGATGCGGTCGGCGAGGTCGGTGTCCTCGGGCCGCAGGTGGGCGCGGGTGTCGGTCAGGGGGCGGACGAGGCGGGCGGCGTCGTTGTCGGCAAGGGCCTGGTTCAGGTCACCGATCGCGCCCTCGGCGCCGGCGGGCAGGCCGGTGAGTCCGGTGACCTGTCCGGCGAGGCGACGTAGATCGGCCGCGTTGCCGCGGGCCCAGGCGGTCACGCTGCGGTCGGCGGCGCGGGTGTCGCGGGTGGCCTGGACGCGCTCCTCGCCGGTACTGCCGGCCTTGCCGGGTCGAAGGCGTCGGGGGCGTCAGGAGGTCGTCGGCACCTGGCTTCGCCCAGGATGCCCGGGCCTTCAGCCCGGGGAGGGTGGGGTCCTTGGGCGGCGTCGTCTCGGGGTCCGAGTCGGCGCCGGCGCGCAGGGCGGCGAAGGCGGTGAGGACGTCGGAGGATCCTCACGGTCGCGGGGATGGCGGGTAGGTGGACTGGGGACTGGTGAGAGGTGGCGAGCTCGTCCGCACACGTTCTCAGGCTTGCCACTGCCGCCAGCGCGCAACGCATCGTCCGACGGTATGCCGCCTCTGGTAGGTCTTGCGGTCGAACGCCGGCGGCCGGCCTCTGCGTGAACCGCGCCTCGGCCGGTGACGGACCAGGTGGATGTTCGTACCGAGCCCTCCGCGAGCGTGCCCGAGCGCACGGTCGGCCGGCTCGCCTCGGTCGCGGTCCGTATGGTCAGAAGTCTCCGGTGCCCAGGGGGAAGGCCGCTCCGTCGCGTACGGCGCGGACGACTTCTTCGTGCAGGGCACGGCTCGCGGCATCGGTGGCACAGGCTACGGGGCTGCCGGCCATCGGCAGCCACTCGGACGCCCCGCTGTACTGCACCGTGACCTGCGCCAGGCCCTCGGCCTCGATCCACGTGGTGTGGATGTCGAGCTCGCCGGTGAGCACGGGGCCCTCGCCACCTGTATGCACACCGTCACGCCCGGCGAAGACTCCACGCGTGGTCCATGACGCCCAACTCATTCGGCCTCCTGGTAGCCCCTTGTCCCGACAGTGTGCCCTGCGAGTTGCGATCATCGAGCGCGCCTGGCCAGGGAAGGCTGCTGGTATCCCACGCGTGGGTAGCAGCTGGTGTGTGTGGTGGGTCTGGTCCCCCGGCTGCGCCTCGCGGCATACGTCGAGATCGCGCGTTTCGCGGTCGGAGCACATGGTCGGAGGGCGGATGTCTCCGTGGGCTACGTGGTCCGAGATCGGCGAGACGCCGGGATGGCTAGGGTTGGGCCAGCTTTTGGAAGAGTGCGCCGATCTCGTCCCGGTCGGCGATCAGTGGGAGGGTGTCGAAGTACAGCTCCCACTCACCGCCCGGGCCGAAGCGTTCCACGATCCCGAACGGGATGTCCTTGCCCTTCGGTCCGGAGACCGTGCCGTGCCACTCCACGTAGGTCGTGGTGCCGCCGAAGGCGACCTGGCCGGCCTTGAGGCGAACCTCCGCCGTGTCGAAGAGGCGTTGGAGGTAGGCCCGCTTGCCGGCCTTGGTCTTCAGGGGCGCGTCCAGCCCGGGTCCCGACAGTCGTGCGTTGCCCGTCCGGGCGAGCAGGGCGTCGATGTCCTCCCCGTTCCATGCCGCCAGGCGGTCTCGAATTTCAGCGGCCCTGAAGCGTTCCGGGTCCGGACCGCGGGAGGCGACGGGACCGGAGTCCGCGATCCCCTCGAACAGGGCCTCGGGCGCCACCTCCGGGACGGTGTCCCGGAACAGGACGTAGCGGTCGTAGTAGCGGCGGGCCTGGAGGGTCTTGCCGTCGTCCCCCAGGACGTTGCGCGCGATCTGCGGGTAGGCCACCCTGTGGCCCTTGACCGTGACCTCGTTCCACTGGCCGAACATCATGACCGCGCCGTCGGCCACCACGTCCGTGCCCCGGTAGCGCAGGTCGGGCACGAGCCTGAGCGACCCGGTGATGGAGTTGCCGATCACGCCGTGGCCGCGCTGCGGTGCGCCGCCCGCCTCCCAGAGAGTGGCGTCCTCGTCGAAGATGTCGAGATAGGCCTTCACCCGGGGGTGGCTCAGCTCCCCGGCGGCCGGCGGGGTACCGGTCGGCGCCTCACCGAAAGCGATCTGACGCCGCATGAACGCGCAGACGTTCGGGGTGATCCGACCCTCCAACCGCTCGACCTTGGCGCGCACGTCCCGGCAGTCGCCCCCGGTGGCTCTCTCCTCGCCGCCCGGTAGCGCTGCCGCCGAGGTCGCCATCCCCGCGACGACCGCCGCGACCGCCATTGCCACCACACCACGCCGTCCCACGAACATCCCGTACCCCGATTCGCTACCACCGCATGCGGCCGGCTGCCGCTCGCCTGGAGACCATGCCCGCTCGTCGAGGCAGGGGTCGATTACTCGTGGGGTAATGGCCAGGTCGAAGGGAGGAGAGCCCGTGCTCAAGACATCCCTGGGCCGCCGAAAGAGTCTGTGGTGCAGCGGCTCGTCGACAGCTGACCGCAGACCGTATCGCCGATCATCGGAATCAACTTCGTAGCCGTACGGCTGGACCGCGCGGCGGGCTTGCCCGGGCTTCGGAGCGGCAGCCCCGCGCCGCCGCGCGAACGGCTGAGGCCCTCTATCGGCATGCGGGCGGCGGGCGGAGTTTCGGGGCCTTGTTGATTTTCCGCGCATCTTCCATACCCGGCGCGGTGGCAGGAGAGCGCCAGGTCCGGCCGGTCTCCGGGCCACGAGGAGCGTGGACCATACCCGGCTGAGGATCCGTCACCGGCGGACCAACGGACGCCGAACCGGCACGTCGCACTCACGGATCCGAAAAGTTCACGACGGTCAGGACGAGGGGCAGCTCGTCGGTGCGGTCCTGTGGCTCGGGCAGTCTGCCCTGCAGGAAGGTGCCGCTCAGGTAGTCGTCAGTGGCCAGCCAGGTCGGGTAAGGGATCTGCCCCCGGTAGGTGAAGCGGTCGATGACATAAGGAACAGCGTCTGCCTCCAGCAGTGACGGGGCGTTCATCAGCTGGAAGTGCAGATGAGGGGCATTGGAGTTGCCCGTGTTCCCCAAATCGGCGATCTTCTGTCCCCTCTTGACCTTGTCTCCCGGCTCGACCAGCAGACTGCCCTTGACCAGATGTGCGTACATGGCCCAGACACCGCCGCCGAGGTCCTGGATGATGTTGTTTCCGTCCACGTTCTGGACAGTGAGCTTCGGACCGAGAACGGGGTCGTTGGCGGGCAGAATGCCCGGAGTGCCTGCCTCGACCGTGTCGAGAGTCGAACTCACCGTGCCGTCGGCGACGGCGTACACCGCCTCACCGTAGTCCGCGTAGCTCTCGTTCTTCGTCCTGTCGCCGCTGTAGAACTTCCCCTCGTCGGTGAGCTTCATCCAGTCGATGGCAAAGCGCTGGGAGTTGGCCAGCTTGCCGTTCAGGGAGTTGAGCGAAGGACGGTGCGGACTGCCGGTGCCGCAGCAGCCGTTCGCGGCGACCCAGTTTTCCCCTCTCAGCGGGGGCGCGATGCCCCGTGGCTTGCCGGAGGAGATGTCGAACGGCGCGGCCAGGTAGCTGATCGGGCTCGGCTCGGTGGCCGGGGGGACAGCCTGCCCAGTGACGAACAGCCGGTGCATGACCTCGGCGGGAGCCTGGTTCAGCGTGTCGAAGGTCAGGTCCACCATCAGGGCCCGGGACTGACCGGGGGGCATCACGGTGTCGGCGGCGTTCGACGAGGGCAGCATCCGCAGCAGGTTGCAGGCTCCGTACTCACAGTCGGGATCGGCCAGCTGGCGGCGGGAAAGGGTGGCGACGACAGCATCGGGGTGTTCGGCGTCGACCACCTGCACCATGGTGAGCGTGGCCGGCAGCCGCGAGGCGTTGGTCAGCTGCAGGTCGTAGGAGACGTGGTACTTCTGGTCGCTGCCGAGCCAGGGGAAGGTCGGATCGCCGACCGGTGTCACCACCACGGGGCTGAAGCTGTCCGGCACGGTCGCAGCGGCCCGTACCCCGGTCGGCGCGGCTTGCTCACCAGACCGTGAGGAAGCAGCTCCTTCCGCAGAAGTGGAGCCCGCGACGAGCAGCACGGCGGCCAGTATCGCGGACAGTGTCATCGGGCGCGGTCGCCGGGCCCCCAGGTGCGACCGCACGCGTCGTCGCGCACGCCCTTCTCGCGACGACAGCCGTTCGGAGACACTGATCGGGTCCGGACGGGAGCGTTGTGCGTTCATCACTCCACCTCGCTTGGCCGGCTCGTGCTGATACATCGGCGCTCGTCGCGAAGGGACGGGTTCGCCCTCTGGCGGTTGGGACGGAGCCGAGGTGTCAGCAAGGCCTAAGGGTTGTCCCGTAAATGATCTTTGAGTTGCCTCGGGGATAGTGGGCTGCTGTACCGCCCGTAGGCCTATCCGGCGAGGGCGAGGTTGTGC